>CAKQBW010000006.1 GCA_934216505.1 uncultured Alphaproteobacteria bacterium | reverse complement strand
ACATCAGGACTTCCTCCTTCGTCAGCCCCTTCACTCTCAGGATCTTCGTAAGAATAATCATGAGGTGGGACATGCGTTTCTTCCGTTTCGGGATAGTTGATACGATGTGGCCACAAATAATTATCCCCACCGTCTAAAACTCTTTTCACCTGATTCAACTCCGTTGAGTTTTTTAAATAATCAGGGGTGTTTTTATTTTCTTTGGCCATTTGAGCATATTTTTCAATTTCCGCTTTATCAGATTTTTTATCCCCCGCCAACAAGTAAGCATAGGCAATTTGCGCCTGAACATAATCCTTATCCGCCAAAGATTTTAAAACTTCCTTGGCCCGTTTGGCACAATCATTTGTCTGATTGATCGCCCCTGACCAAGCCATCAATTCCACCGCCTGAACAGCCTTTGAAAAATCTTGATTTCCATTTAATTGTTTAAATTCATCATCAGGGACATACCCTATCGGAGAATTAGCCGCCCGTGTAATAGGAGCCTGAGCCAAAGCGTCCATCAAAGCCATAGCGGATTTTTTATTTTCAGCTCTGAAATCCGATAAAAAGAAACTCAAATCCCCCGCCGTTGCTTCCCGTGAAGTTGTATTTTCTTCATTTACTTTTTGAACACCTTGAACAATCGCCTTCATTTCATCAGAGGACACAACTTCCTGCAACTCAGAATGCTTTAACATTTTGGGAGAAGAATCAGGGGAAGCCCCACTCTCTGATCCTTCCATATCTGCATCATCAAAATCATAATTATTTGCATTACTTTCAACCATTGTATCCTCCTAATAAAAAAACTGAGTCCTAGACCTAAGACTCAGTTTAGCACAAAAAAGATTTTTGTCAATATAAAAATACGGCCGAAACCATTTTTTTACTAAACAAATCCTTTTTCTTTAGCTTTAATTAAAATCTGCACTCTGTTTTGGACACCAAAAGCCCGCAAAAGAGCACTGATATGCATTTTAATCGTAGGTTCTGCCACCCCCAAAATGTTGGCAATTTGCTTATTGGAATAGCCCTCCGCCAATTCCTTTAAAACCGCCACTTGACGATTTGAAAGGAAAAGACCGTTTCCCAAAGCATAATCTTGACGATTATATGTTTCGTTTTTCATGTATCTTTCCCTTTCGTGAAATTATTCCTCAATTTCTTTTTGGGCTTTTGCCAAACAATTTTCTTTATGTTGAATCTTTCGTGAAATTAAATCAACAATCACTTGATGACCATTATTCTTTGCCCAATCTTGAATCATATACAACGATTGAAGTTTTTGTTTTTTGGTTTCAACAATAAATTTTTTCATTTCCAACGGAAATTCTGACCAAGCCCCCCGGATTTCCTCTTTCAGTAAATCTTTTTCTTCTTGGGTTAATTTATCTGTTCCCGTTGTCATATCTACTTTGTTTGCCTTTACTTTCATTTGTGCCTCCTATGATTTTGTTTTTGAAAGAAAACACTATAAAGGTGTGGCGACCCTCCCCCTTTGTCAAGGGAAAAGTCGCAAAAACAGCACCCGTTATGTCAGAAACTATTTTTTCTTCTTTTTAACCCTTTTCAGACCAACTTTCTTGCGAGAAGAATCCCCCCTTTTTCTCAGGTCCTCAAAATGACTAATCCGCACACGGCGAATACGACGCGTATCTACCTCCACCACTTGAAAACGCACCCCACTAGCATGTGTAATCACTTCCCCTTTACAGGGCAACCGCCCCGCTGTATGAAAGACAATGCCCCCAACGGTATCAATTTCTGCCTCTTTATCTTCTGGCGTTAAAAAATGACCAATCTTTTTTTCCAACTGCGTCAATTCAATGCGAGCGTCCGCTTCCACCACTTTAGGGGAAATAAATTTCAATTCTTTGGGCATGTCCAACACATCGTGTTCATCTTCAATTTCGCCCACAATTTCTTCCAACAAATCTTCCAAGGTAATAATCCCTAAAATCCCCCCAAACTCATCCACCACAACAGACATTTGGACGCCCCCTGATTGCATGGTCCGAAGCAAATCCAAAACCCGCATACTGGGGGCCACAAACATGACATGACGATTCATGATTTGGGCGATATCCAACGGCTTGTTTTGCAACAAAGCACACAACAAATCTTTGGTGTGCAAAACCCCAACGATATTATCCAAAGTCTTGTCATAAACAGGCAAACGTGTATATTTGTCCCGTAAAATAATCTTTTTAATTTCATCGGGTTTGGCCGTTAAAGAAAGGGCCGAAATATCCGCCCGTGGCAAAGCCACCTCAGAAGACCGTTTATCACGCAACTTAAACATATTTTTCAACAATAACATTTCGTCTTTATCCACCAAAACATCATCGCCCCGCTCTTCCCGTTCGTCCATGATTTCTTCAATGGTTTCTATGACTTCATCTTCTTCGGGATGTTTATCAAATAACTCTCTGATTTTTTGAAACATTTAATCCTCCTGATAGGGATTTGGATAGTTCAATTTTTTCAATAACTGAATTTCCTTTTTTTCCATTTTATTGGCCTGTTTGTCCGTCAAATGATCATAGCCTTGTAAATGCAATGTCCCATGCGTCAAGAGGTGAGCTAAATGTGATAAAAAGGGTTTTTGTTCCTCGTACGCCTCTCGCTTTAACACGCCATAGGCAATCACAATATCCCCCGCACACAGCCCTTCATTTTCAAAGGACAAAACATTTGTGGGCGTGTCCTTCCCACGATATTGTTTATTCAGTTGATGAACAAAGTCATCGTCCGCCAAGACAACAGACACTTCCGCCCGCTCATCCCCCGCCCACGCATTTTCAATCACTTTTCGGCAAAACTTTTTGATGGCTAAATGGTGCAAATAAAAGCGTAAATCACGCACTTGAATTTCTATTTGCATTGCTTATCCTTTGTATAAGCATTCACAATTTTAGACACTAATCCATGACGCACTACATCGTGTTCGTCAAATTCCACAAAAGCAATTTCGCTGACCCCCGCTAAAATACGCGTGGCGTCCTTTAATCCCGATTCCATGCCGTGGGGCAAGTCCGTTTGACTTAAATCGCCATTGATGACCATCTGAGAGCCTTCCCCCAAACGGGTTAAAAACATCTTCATTTGCATCGGGGTTGTATTTTGGGCTTCGTCCAAAATCACCACAGCATGGGACAGTGTCCGTCCACGCATATAAGCCAACGGCGCAATTTCTATTTCCCCATTTTCAATTTTTCTATCCACAATATCACGGGGCATCATTTCATACAACGCATCATACAGCGGACGCAAATAAGGATCAATTTTTTCTTTCAGATCCCCCGGCAAAAAGCCCAAGTTTTCGCCTGCTTCCACCGCGGGACGGGTTAAAATAATCTTATCCACCTTTTTGGCCTGCATTTGGGCCACCGCCCGTGCGACCGCCAAATAAGTTTTTCCTGTACCCGCAGGCCCCAACCCAAACACCATATCATGATTTTCCATCGCCTCAATAAAAATGCTTTGATTCGCGGTACGGGGGGCAATATGCTTTAAGGGGGTTTTTAAAGTTAAAGTTTCTGACATTTGAATAACTCCTTTTTGTTGATAGGCTTAGGGTATCGCATTTTTTATCAAAACGCAACTGATTTTACAAAAAAAGTGTTGCAATTTTCAAAAATATGTATTACAAAGGAAAAAAGAAATGATTAACAACAAGGGGGTTTTATGCGTAAAGTAAATGAATCAGGGCGGAGTTTATTGGAAATGTTGGCGGTCTTGGCCATCATTGCTATTTTAATTTTAGCCTCATTATTTTTATTTAATAACTTAATCCAATACTATCAACGCAAAGACACCGAAAAGCAATTAAACACAATTGTTACGCATTATCGTTCCACCAAATTGGTCCGGCGCAGGAATGGCGTTATTAAATTGAATGACATTTTGCCTGGGGCCCAAGGAAATACAAAAACTCAGAACAACAAGGAAAAGTTAGAGTTGATTGACAAGGAGGGAACCAACACTTTTGTGGTGATTGCAACCTTGAAAGAATTGACCTGTCGTGATGTGATTGTAGCGGGCAACTATGATGCCGTTTCCAAAGGGTATGATAAACAGATTTATTCCCCAGAGGAAGCCAAAGAAACAAAGATATTAGAGGCAATTTGTTCAGAAGGGCCTGTGTATTTGTTCTATGGAAAAAACAGAAAAGCCACAGGAAAATATTGGGTAGATGGTGATTTATCCGATTGTCCCGCTGGGCAAGTCATGGATGCGTCGGGGGCATGTTGTGCTCAACTCGTTTGTGGGTCTTGTGATGGCTGTCAAGAACCGACCCCACATTGCAACGGTACCACTTGTGTTCAATGTACCAAGGATAGCGATTGTCCCACGGCTAAACCGTATTGCGTTGATAATCAATGCGTCGCATGTAAAGAAGTGGGGAAAAAGTGCCCCGGTGGAACACAAACGACATATTGTAATGACCAACATGAATGTGAAGAATGTAAGGAATGTCAGACATGGAATAGCTATGCCTGTGTGGATAAGCCCAAATATGGATTAGGAACTGTTTGTACTGATCAATGCGATTGCGAATCAGGTTATTGTGAAAACGGCCGATGCAAGACATCAGGGGCCTGTACAGCGGACGAAAGAACCTGTCAAGATGCGTCAGGAAGTTGCGTTTGTTGCGAACCAAAAACACAGTGGGATGAAGTCAATAAAGAATGTAAATGTCCTTTGGGATTTGGCTATGATGACGACACCAAAAAATGCGTCAAAGGAGCCGCCCTGACATGTGAGAAAACTTTTGGAAAAGGCGCCTCTTGTGCGAGATATGGGGCCTATGAAAATGGGTGCTGTGAAAAGGGGCTTTCTTGTCGGGATAACAAATGTCAATGTCAATTTTCCAATCAATACAAAGGGGAATGCAACACTGCCTGTGGTTGTGCGTCCGCAGAATTTGTCTGTCAAAATAATCAATGTGTGTGCTCTGATAACAGAGATTGGAATTCAGAGGAACAAAAGTGTTGCCCCGCAGACACCCCTTATTACAGCGACTCCATGAAACAGTGCGTCAAGGTCAAATGCGATGCGGATATGGATTATGTTTCTGAATCCGAAAGTTGCGTATGCAAGGCGGATAGTCCCCAATTGGGACAGGCCTGTTCCACCACCAACGAATGTTGTGCCGAGGGGTTGGAATGTAAAAATAAAGTATGTAGTTGTGCCAGCACAAGCCCCATTGGTCATGATCCCAAGACATGTTTGTGTCCCGAAGGCACCCTTCCTGAAAAAGTATTTTCTGAGGCAACAAAGTGCTTTCCTATTTGTAAAACGGGACAGAAAAAAGCGGACCTTGTTTTCATGCTTGATAATAGTGGAAGTCTAAACCATAAATTCAATGGAACCACTATTTTATCTCAAATTCAAAAGGCCATTACAACCACAGAAATCCCCGATACTGTCCAGTATGCCGCTTACACAACAGCCACTCCCAATGTTTTTAGAGGAATAACCTTTAAAAATCATAACGGCAGAACAACAATTTACAATGCGGTTACGAATTATCTAACGGGAAAATCAGGAACAACCACCTTTAATAAAGCCTTTAACGCTATTGCAAAAGATATCTGCCCGTCCAAGCCAAAGATTTTGGTTTTGATGTACACGGACGGCAAAATAGATGGAGCTGATTTTGATACAGACAAGAAGACAGGCAAACTCAAAAAATCCTCATGGGAAACAGTGAAAGAGGCTTGCGCTGACGGTTCTGAAATGTATGTTATGACCATCGCAGCGTATGATAAAACCAAAGATTGGAATCCCGACCAACAGTTTGAGTTAGGGGAAACCAAGAAAATGAATGCCGCTATTGCCGATTACTTTGAGAAAAACTACTGTGTGGAAAGTTCAGGGAAATAACCCCTGCCCTTTTCACGCTTTTCATTTTTCCCGTTATTTTGGTCCCATTGTCATTCTTACACATGCGAGAAGCCGCAAGTACCCTTAGATTTTTCGGTCGTTATACTCTCTCAGAATGATAAGCCCTACAAACATAGGGCGTAATAACCATTATTCGTGCGAGCTCCAGCACCACGGTAGTGAAGGTATGCATTAATGCGAAATGTACGGCAAGAATCAGAACTATCATTTGTCCAAAGATATCTGTTTTCAAAAAAATTGCAACATAAAAAAATCGCCCCCAAAATTGAGGGCGATTTACAGGTCCTTTACCCATTAGGCATCAGGCAAAATAGACGCCAATTCAGAAGCATCTTGGACTGCCTCTGACTTTTTATCCTTTTTGGGCTTTTTTTCCACAGGGATTTCTTCGCCTGTTTCCTGATTTACACGCTTCATGGATAAACGGACTTTTCCCCGTTCTGTGCCCATACACATGACTTTGACTTTGTCGCCCTCTTTCAGGACATCCGTCACTTTTTCCACCCGTTCAGGTTTAATCTCAGACACATGGACCAACCCATCACGATTGGGCATAAAGGTGACAAAAGCACCAAATTCCATAATCTTACAGACAACACCATCATAGATTTTACCGACCTCAGGTTCAGCCACAATGCCTTTAATCCAATCAACAGCCGCTTTACCCGCTTGGCCATCAACAGCCGCCACAGAAACCATACCATCATCGGTAATTTCAATTTTAGCCCCTGTCTTTTCGGTAATTTCACGAATGACCTTACCTCCTGTTCCAATCACATCACGGATTTTTTCTTTGTCAATCTTAAAGGATTGGATACGGGGCGCATTCGCGCTGATTTCCGCACGAGGTGCTTCAATTGCTTCGGCCATCTTGCCCAAAATGTGCATCCGACCTTCATGGGCTTGGTTCAAGGCAATTTTCATGATTTCAGGCGTAATAGAGGTAATTTTTATATCCATCTGTAAAGCCGTAACCCCATCACGCGTGCCCGCCACTTTAAAGTCCATATCGCCCAAGTGATCTTCATCACCCAAAATGTCCGTCAAAACAGCAAACTTTTCACCTTCTTTAATCAAGCCCATGGCAATCCCCGCCACAGGCTTTTTCATGGGAACACCTGCGTCCATCAAGGATAAAGTAGATCCACACACGGTGGCCATAGAAGAAGACCCGTTGGATTCCATAATATCAGAAACCACCCGAATCGTATAAGGAAATTCTTCCTTCGTTGGCAACATGGGGTGAATTGCCCGCCAAGCCAACTTACCATGACCGATTTCACGGCGTCCAGGAGACCCCATACGCCCCACTTCGCCCACAGAAAAGGGAGGAAAGTTATAGTGCAAAATAAAGTGTTCGCTGTATTCCCCATTCAAAGAATCCACAATTTGTTCATCATCAGCTGTCCCCAAAGTGGCCACAACCATTGCCTGAGTTTCCCCACGGGTAAATAAGGCCGATCCATGCGCTTTGGGCAACAATCCCACTTGCGCTTCAATGGGACGCACTGTTTTTGTATCGCGCCCATCAATACGGGGATGCCCCGCCAAAATAGAATCACGCACTGTACGGGCTTCCAATTCATGGAAAACTTTTTCATAAATGGCTAATTCGGCTTCTTTCCCTTCAAAAAGGGCTTTGGCTTTTTCACGCAAGGCCGCCAAAGTATCTTGGCGTTCCAACTTATTATGAATCGTATAGGCTTTTTCTATTTCAGAGCCCAATTTTTCTTTAATCTCAGAACGAACAACCGCATATTCAGCGGGCTCTTCTTTGACCGCCCAAGGATCTTTCGCACATTCTTCCGCCAAAGAAATAATCAATTCAATAACTGGTTTTAAAGAAGCATGACCAAATTCCACAGCCCCTAACATCGTTTCTTCGGACAATTCTTGCGCCTCAGATTCCACCATCAAAACGCCTTCACGGGTGCCCGCCACTACCAAATCTAATTGACTTTTCTTGATTTGATTGACATCAGGATTCAACACATATTGGCCATCAATATACCCAATTCGGGCCCCTGCGATAGGTCCCAAAAAAGGCAGACCTGAAATTGTCAAAGCCGCACTGGCCGCAATCATCGCCACAATATCCGCTTGCGTCTTTTTATCATAGGAAATCAAAGTACAAACAACTTGCGTTTCATTGTTAAAACCTTTGACAAACAACGGACGAATCGGTCTGTCAATCAAGCGAGAAGTTAAAATTTCATGTTCAGAAGGTTTGCCTTCCCGTTTAAAAAATCCCCCAGGAATTTGTCCTGCCGCATATGTTTTTTCCTGATAATTAACAGTCAAAGGAATAAAATCTTCAAAGGTATCAGGGGTATTTTTGCTGGCACACACAGCACAATGAACCATCGTATCCCCATAACGGACAATTACAGATCCATCGGCTTGACGCCCGATTTTACCTGTTTCAATGGATAAAGGGCGACCGCCCCAAGTCATTTCTTTTTTGTAAGTTTTAAATAAGCTCATATATTTCCTTTCATCATACAGCTATAAGAGGGGGCGTCCCTTGACACCCCCTTAAATGAAACTATTTACGCAGTTTCAAGCGTTTGACCAAAGCGTCATAACGGGCACTATCGGTCTTTTTCAAATAAGCCAACAACCGACGACGGTTTGCCACACGGCTACTTAAACCTCTGGCCGAATGGAAATCATTCGGGTGAGCCTTTAAGTGTTCAGATAAAGCCGCAATTTCAGCCGTTAAAACAGCAACTTGCACTTCAGGTGAACCTGTATCGTTTTGAGTGGTAGCATAATCCGCAATCAATTTTTGCTTGATTTCTTTTGTAAGCGACATCTTTTTTCCTTTCATTTAAGTTTAAGTGTTGTTTTTTCCCATTTATTCGGCATAACCGAGATATCGTTCAGTGAAGTCAAATAAATTTTCATCAAAAACAACAGGGGTATTATACACGAAAAATAAAAAAATAGCAATCATTAAATTGTTTATCATGCCCCTTATTCACACAAAAAAATCCCGTCCCAAAAAAGACGGGATTTTATAATGGAAATAATATCCTTATTTCACGGCTTTTTTCAAAGCATTACCAGCTTTGAATTTAGGTGTTTTAGAAGCCGCAATTTTAATGGCTTTACCTGTCGCAGGATTACGACCAGTACGAGCCGCACGTTTTGCAACACCAAAAGTACCGAAACCGATTAATTGGACTGAATCACCTTTTTTCAAAGCCTTTTCAATCACTTCAATTTCTGTTGCCAAAATAGTGGCCACAGCGACCTTTGAAGCACCAGCTGCTTTTGCAACGGCAGCGATAAATTCTGTTTTATTCATTGTATTTCCTTTCAAAAGTTAAACAAAAGAGGTTTTTCCTCAGTTCTTATTCTTACCCACAAAAATATAAAAGTCAAACAAAAAAAACATAAAATAGGCTCTTTTTGCATAAAAAAGTATCTTTTTTAACTTTTTTTACCCAAAATCCGTTGAATCGGGGCATAGCTCAACCGATGATAAGGGGTAATTCCTTGTTCTTGTAAAGCCTTTTGATGTTGTTTAGTTCCATAGCCCGCATTTCTTTCCCACCCATAAGCGGGGTATTGTTGGCCCAATTTGGCCATCAATCTATCCCGATGCACTTTTGCCAAAATACTGGCCGCCGCAATGGATAAACTTTTTCCATCGCCCCCAATGATTGCTTGCGCTGACACAGGCCATTGTTTGGGCAACCGATTGCCATCAATTAAACAATGCGTGGGGTGAATCCCTTTTTGTACAATCTCTTGATACGCCCGATACATTGCCAAAAAAGAAGCCTGAAGGATATTGATTTTGTCAATTTCTTTGGCCGAAGCCTCGCCTATTCCCCACACACAATCAGATTGAATAATTTTGTCAAACAACTCTTCCCGCTTTTTAGCGGTCAATTTTTTGGAATCATTGATTTGGCTAGCCAAACTTTCGGGACACCCTTTTTTCCAAACGACACACCCCGCCACCACAGGACCGCACCACGGGCCACGGCCCGCTTCATCTAATCCCGCCACAACAGCATTTGCGCCACAGGCTTGTTCTAATTTAAAATCTGGCATCTTATCCCTTTAGGTGTGCACAAATATCTTCATAACTCATCAGATGAGAGATCGGGCCCAAAGCCGCCACTGTCGGCTTTTTAACAAACAAGGAACGGGCATAGTCTTGCAAAGTTTTTTTATCCACCGCCCGCACCAAAGACAAGATTTCTGAATCCCGAATCACCCGCCCATAGCGCAACAAAGACCGTGCGCTTCTGTCCGCATGAGAAGAAATTTCTTCGCTTTGCATCAACAAACGGGCCTTTATTTGCGTCTTAGCACGTTTAATTTCTTCGTTCGTCAGCGTTTCCGACACACACAAAATCTCATCACACAAAACGGGCATCAACTCTCCTGCCTCTTTTTCGCCTGTGCCTGCATAGATATTAAACAGACCTGTATCTGAATCCGAATCGCTCATCGCCCGAATCGTATAAACCAAGCCCCTCTTTTCACGAATTTCTTGGAATAAACGAGAGGTCATACCTCCCCCCAACAGTGTAGCCAAAATTTTGGCTGTCCAATAATTTTGGGAGGTATAACTTTCCCCTTCAAATCCCAACAACAAATTCACCTGTTCATGGGGTTTATTGACATAGGAGCCCCCCCCCACGTATTTGGCAGGCAGACAAACAGTTGGTTGATGGCACGAAACATCAACGAACAATGCCTCACACTGTTTCACTAAATCTGCATGTTCCACACCCCCTGAAGCACTAATAATCATTTGATGAGAAGTATAATGACGGTGCATATAGGAAAGCATTTTTTCGCTCGTCATCGTCCGAATCACCTCAGGGTCGCCCCCGACATCACGCCCAAAAGGTTGATTGGGATAGGCAGTTCCGTCAAAATTTTGAGCCACCACATAATCAGGGTGGTCTTTATACATATTCAATTCCTGAATAATCACGCCTTTTTCGGTGTTTAATTCTTTGGCGTCCATGGTTGCATGTTGGACAATATCCGCAATAATATCCAAACCGATGGATAAATCTTCCTTTAACAAATGAACATAGTAGGCGGTCATATCTTTTCCCGTATAGGCGTTGATATACCCCCCGACATTTTCAATTTCTTGGGCGATTTTCAAGGCTGAGCGGGTCTGCGTCCCCTTAAAGGCCATATGCTCCAAAAAATGAGAAATCCCATTTTCGCTTTTTTCTTCATAACGAGAGCCAACACCAACCCACACACCAAACGCCACCGTTTGCGCACCTTTAATTTCTTCGCTGACAAGGCGAATGCCATTTTTTAAAACACTTGTTTTGATCATCAATTTGGTTCCAAATAAATTACTTTTTTCAATTTTTCCCACCAATTATACATCTTTCCACGCCATGTGGAATCAGGGGCCGCCATGGGAACATACGCCCCGCCATCATTCAAATACCACCCGCCCAATCCATTGGCAGAACTATCCGAAGGCGAAATGCCCCATCCTGATTGATGCGAACGAATATCATATTTATTCATCATTTGCCCTTCGGACGACATAACATTAGTCATCATCACTGTGCCATCTTTTGTCCGCATCATCGGCGTTTGTAAGCCAGGTTTCCACGGGTCAAAAGTAATAGAACGTTGTTCAATCATATGACGATTTTTGGATAAACGCAACAAGGCATATCCTGTTCCACTGATAGCCGTTTCTCCTTGAGAATAAATCGTATAATAAGCTCCCAATCTTTTTTCGGCAAAATCAACATAATCCAATTGAAAACGCACCGACATTTGTGTGGAACCAAATTGCGTTAATTGACAGGAAAAATCATTTGATTCCAATTGCATAATTCCTTGATTATACAGGGCCAACCTGCCCTGAGACACCATACAAACAGGATAATAACCGTTGGCTTGGACCTGATAATCCAAAGACACATCTAACCCCGATTCATAACTGCCCACATGAACCACACGGGCAAAGGGAATTTCCATTTGTAAAACAACATGAGCAGATTGCCCCATAAAATGCAACCCTTCCGTCAAACAAGTACGGGTCGCAGGGTCTGCCTCACA
This sequence comes from uncultured Alphaproteobacteria bacterium, assembly GCA_934216505.1. Classification (GTDB taxonomy): domain Bacteria; phylum Pseudomonadota; class Alphaproteobacteria; order CAAHEQ01; family UBA3637; genus UBA3637. The sequence continues at coordinate 52,767 of CAKQBW010000006.1, read as the reverse complement.
AAACAAAATCTCGCTAGTATTCGGGGTAAAAAGTTGATTTAATTCGTCCATCACCGTATGTTTGGGTGAAAAACTAATCGGCTGACAAGCACGGCCTTTACAAACCTGTGTGGCAAAAGTGGCCGCTTGAGCCAACCCAAACGCCCCCCAAACAAGGCTAGAACAAAAACAAAGTAAGAGAATTTTTTTCATAGGACCCCTCTTTTTCTTTCATACTAGCGTGAAAAAAATTAAATTGCAAGTCTTTTTATTTAATTTTCCGACAGACATAACGTCACCCCCGCTATACAAGCCGTTTCCGACCGTAAAATTGTATGTCCTAAATGCCATTCCACCGCTTTAAATTTTTTAAATAATTCTTGTTCTTTGAGCGACCAGCCCCCTTCAGGCCCCACAAACAAAGCCGATGGCAAAGTTCCTTTTTGTCCCTGTGATTGCCCCCGTTCAGAAAGCCAAACAAGGGTCGCCTGCCCCTGTAGTTGCGTTAAAACCTCGTACAATGATTGGGGCGCATATAGGCACGGTTTATCCAATCTTTCACATTGTTCACAGGCTTCCCGAATAATCATTTCGGACCTATCCAAATTCAAGGACGACACCACACTGCGTTCCGCCACAATAGGCCGAATTTCTGTAATTCCCAATTCGGTAGCCTTTTGCAAAACAAAATCCATCGCCTCTTTTTTTATCAAGGCGGGACATAAAATACAGGGAGGGAGATTTTGAGCAGGCAATAAGTGCTTGATTAAAGTCAAAAAAACCTGCTTTTTTTCCACATGGATTTCCCCCAACCACAGCCCTTGATGGCCATTCACAACTTCCAATTGATCTCCCTGTTTTAATCGCATGACATGAAGCACATAATGCGCTTGCTTCACAGGCAGTATCAGCCTTGTTCCCAAAGAAAAATCACTGGCAATAAACAAACGAATCATTTATCCCTCACCCGCATTAAAACAGAGGTAATATCGTCCGAAGGAGGGGGCGGAGCAAATTGAAAAAATCCTTGCATTATTCCCTTTAACCCACTTTGAACATTTGTTTGCAACATAAAAGGAAGAGCCAGTTTTTTCAGCCCTTCATAATTCAATCGTTCCCCTTTTTCGTTTTGCGATTCAATCAAAGCATCGCTGTACATAAACAAAGAATCCCCTTTATGGACTTTGACACGATAGTTTTTATAACGGGGCTTTGCCACAATGCCCAAAGGCATTCCTTCGGTATGCAACAACATTTGACGCTTGCGATTGATAATCATCGGACAGGGAGCATCCGCTCCCGCATAAACCATCTCTTTTTTTTCTAAATCTAAAATCCCCAAAAATAAAGTAGCAAACTGACCTCTGGGTAGCAAGTCATAAAGTTGCGCATTTAACAAACGTAAAAATTCAGCTGGATTCAAAGACGATTTATCCAATTGAGAAATTAACGCATGCAAACGAAAAGTATTCAATGCCGCCGCCACCCCATGTCCCGAAAAGTCGCATAAATAAAAGCATAACTTATCTTTGGATAAAGGAAACATCTGCCAAAAATCTCCCCCAAGCACGGAGGACGGCGAAAAGTATTGAGCAATATCCAAGTGAAATGCCGTCTTCATTTCTTCCAAATTGGCTTTTGAAGGCAACAATCCCACTTGCATTCTTTGGGCAGACAATAATTCGCCTTCTACTTTAGATAATTGTTTTTCCAAACTTTGAATCAAAAGCCTGTTTTCTAAATGCACCCGCACACGTGCAAAAAATTCCAACGGATTAACTGGCTTTGTAATGAAGTCCGTCGCCCCACAACTGAAAGTTTTTTCACGCGCCTCACGATTATCCGCCGCTGTTTGAATCAAAACTGGAATCGTACTGGTCGCTTTATCTTTTTTCAATTCACGCAACACCTCATACCCATTCATACGGGGCATCGTGATATCCAATATGATTAAATCAGGCGCAAAAGATTCTACTTTCTTTAACCCCTCTATCCCATCATTTGCCACCGCAATATGCTGAATCCCCATGATATTGATTAAACGTGTCAGAACTGTTTGATTAGACAAATTATCTTCAATCACCAAAACCCGACAATCAGACAACTCTGTATTTAAAATACTTTGGGACATTTTTTTGGGTTGTTCGTCGACGTAATTTTCCGCCCAATGGTGAATAGTTTTATCTTCCAATAAAAACGAAAGAGTGACCTCACGCCCAAAATCTTCTATCGTACAAGAATCCGCCGTACCCGCAATAATCCTTAAACCTCGGCCAGATTTAGCCTGAACAGTTGTTTGTGTGGCCACTTCATCTAAAGGCGCATACCCGACCCCTTCATCACGAATTTTGATTTCCAATTTTTGCGCATTCCACGAAGCCATAATACTGATGGATTTATGGGCATATTCGGGGTCATTTAATCTGTCTTGCAACAAACGGGCGTATTCCACAAAATCACGCGCCGATTGACGCATCATACTATTCACCCGCAAGTTCCCATGAATCAAGCCATTCACAATAGATTCATGCAAAGCAAAATGAACATTATCAAATTGTTCCACAGAAAAATGAAGATACCGATTTAAGGCTTGGGTAAAAATTTGGGCGATATTTGTTTTATAGACAACAGGACAGGTCAATAAAAAGTTTAATCCCTTGTCTAAAGACGGTTTAGACACCCGTTTAATAAAGGCTTCAATAGAAGTATCCAACGCCTCTGCATCTATTACCGAAGAAACGGGCAAAAAGAACAATTCCGTTAGTTTATCTTCATCTAAATTCTTCACCAAAACAGAAAGGGATTTAGGAAACCTTTGGTCCAACCCGTTTTTCAACAAAGGAGACGCTTCAGAGGGCCATGGCTTCGCATTGACCTTTTGCGCCATCTGACGCACAAAACTGGTCGGCAAATTATCCCCACTGATGTAAATCATCTTTTCCCCCTTTTTGAGTTCAGGTTAAAACATAAATTGTTGGGCTTGTTGTAATTCCTCGGGTGTGTTGATATCAGCAGGGGCTTGCTCTATCAATTTAACAGACGGCACAATCAACGCATAAATACTCATGCCATTTTCCAACGCCCGCAACTGTTCCAACTTTTCAGTGCGCTCCAACACCCCTTCGGGTAAAGACACAAACTTTTTAAGGGCCGCCAAACGATACACATAAATACCAATATGCCAATAGGCTTCTTCGCATTTATTTTTATCCCGATTAAAAGGAAGAGGAGAACGTGAAAAATACAAAGCCCGTCCATAATTTTCCCCCGCACGCAACCCCATCGCAATTTTAACAGTGGCCGGATTTTCAATTTGCTCTGGGGCAGAAATTTTTTTCCCAACTGTTACCCAATCAGCCCCCGTTTTTTCCAACAATTCAACCAACTGTACATTCAATTTGGGATCCACATTGATTCCGTCCCCTTGAAAATTGACCACTGTATCATAACGGGTCCCATCGGGATCAATTTCATTCATGGCCGCCATAATTCGGTCCGTTCCCGAAGGCAAGGAAGGGTCCGTCAAAATAGCCTGACCGCCAAAGGAATGGACGAGTTCCACAATTTCCTTATCCCCCGCCGCCACATAGACATCTTTGGCAGAATGCACCTGAATCGCATGTTCATACACATGTTGAATCAATGGCTTACCATTGATTAATGCCAAAGCTTTATTTGGCAACCGAGCCGATTTTAAACGTGTCGGAATTAAAACTGCAACTTTCGCCATAGGTTTTCCTTTCTTAAAAATTGTTTTGCTGGAATGGCACAGAGGCCGAAGGCGTTGGTACCTCAGGCGCAGAGGGAGGCACAGGTGGTTGTCCCATTGTATTATCCGTTGGCTCTGATGCTTTATTAAAATCGGCCCCTATCAATTTTTCCAAGGTTGGATACCCTTTTTCTGTCATCAGTTTCAACAAGCCCTTTTGTAAAGAAAAAATTAAACTGGGGCTATTATAAACCAAGGCCGCTTCATCCAATTGAATCAAACTGGCCCCTGCACTTAAGTTTTTAAAGGCATCTTCTGGGGTGAAAACACCACCACAAGAAACAATTGTCAAACTGCCTTTGGATTGTTGATAAATATGACGCACTAAATCCAAAATCTTGTCCCGCACCAACTGCCCCGATAGCATACCTGTTTGGTAATTTTGGCTGTCCGAAATTTGAAAATTAGAATTGCGCCCCACAGACAAGGGTCCAGCCACAATAATGCCATCAGCCCCGCCTTCTTTAATGGCTTGAACAACCAAAGGAATTTCTTGAATGTTGATATCCAAAGGTATCTTAACCAAAATAGGCGGTGTTTGAATCGGTGCCGCCAAACAAACAGCCTCTTTCACAGACTTTACAATCGGCATAATCGTGGCGCTATCCACAATTAAAGTGGCCAATTCTGAATTCGGGTGCGATAAGTTCAACACAATGTAATCACAGTAAGGGGCCACTTTTTGCGCCATTAAAACAAACTCTTCTTCATAGGTAAAATGCCGCCCTTGTTTGATATTTTGGTCTTCGGATTCCGCTGGAACCGCCAAATTCACCCCCACATAATGGGGCAAATAACGCCGTTTGACTAAAGCAGGTAAAACCTTAATAATTCCAGGATTGCGATACGCCAAACACTGCGTCAAAATGGCTTTATGGGATTTTAAAAAAATTGTCTTTTTATCGGGCAATTCTTTTTCCAAAGTATAAGGCCCAAACTCCCCATAGGAAAATCCCATGTAAATCAGTTCGTCCAACACATTTCCCCGTTTATCCACACCATCTCCAACCCCAAAAGGTGTTGCAAACGAATGCCCCCACAGATTTAATTGTAATTGAGGTTCATTGATTCTTTGGCGTGGAAAAGCCCCATCTCGCAAGCCCCAATACATCATTTTGTGGGCCCAATTCAAATTGACATGTTGCACAACCCACCAAAAAAAACGAAACAAGATATTTCCCATACTGGACGCATTATTGGCCATTTTTTACCTCCCCATATTTTATTTTTAAAGCCTCTTTTTGTTCTGGTAAAATCTTTTGAAACAAAGGCGCACACGGTGTAAAAGTTTGCCCCGCCTTTAAAGTATTCAACAATTCTTTCGCCGATTGTTTGGGCCATACCACTTTGGCCGAAGCATCAAAAATATTCAACATTTCTTTGGCTTTAGCGGGCATCACAGGAAAACTCAACTGACCAAACAAGTAAATCATATTCAAGGCGTTGGCCAAAATCGTTCCCGCCCGGTCTTTATCTGTTTTCACCACTTTCCAAGGCTCGCATTGAGCAATATAGTTATTCCCCGTGGTCCAAATCTCACGTAAATCCGCCAAAGATTTACGAATTTCAATGGCATCCATGTGGGCCGTGTATTGTTGAATTAACCGATCTAAAGTCGCATAAAGTTCTGTTTCAATAGGAGTGTCTGCTTGTTTTTCGGGCACAACATTTCCCCAATCCTTTTGGGTCATTTTCAAAACACGATTGACAAAATTACCCAAAACATCATTCAAATCTTTGTTGATGACCGAGGTAAAACTTTCAAATGAAAACACCGAATCGTCTGATTCAGGGGAATTCGCCAAAATCCAATACCGCCAATAATCAGCGGGAAAATCCGTTAAAGCCTCGTCCAAAAACACCCCCCGATGGGCTGACTTGGAAATCTTGCCCCCCGCAAAGTTTAACCAACTGGTCCCTTTTAAAAAATCAACCTGAGTCCAATTTTCCCCCGACCCATAGAGCATGCCTGGGAAAAAGACAGAATGGAACGGGATGTTGTCTTTCCCCATAAATTCCGTATGAATCACATTTTCAGGATTGAGCCACCATGATTCCCATGAACGATTTTGGGAATCTTTATCCGCCCATTCTTTTGTGATTCCAATATACCCAATCGGAGCATCAAACCACACATAAAAGACTTTTCCTTCATACCCCGGTTTAGGGACAGCAAAACCATTTTTTAAATCCCGTGTAATTCCCCGGGGCAACAGCCCTTCCTTAAACCATTTTTTAGCCGTGGTATAAGCAATATCAGGCCACAATCCTTTTTTGGTTTCCACCCACTTTTCCAAATGAGATTGCATTTTATCCATGGCAATAAACAGATTCTTTGTTTCCTTAAAAATAATCTGATGGCTGCCCGAAATTGTACTGTAGGGATTTTTCAATTCCTCAGGTTCCAACAACTTGGTACAATTTTCACACTGATCCCCTGTGGCTTTTTCATAGCCACAATAGGGGCAAGTCCCCCCCACCTGACTATCCGCCAAAAATTGTTGGTCTTCCACACAATAAGGCTGCTTGGTTGTTTTTTCTGTGATATACCCATTTTTATCCAACCCCGCAAAAATACGATAGGTCATTTCTTCGTTTTGCTTGGAATCCGTATTTCCGAACGCATCAAAGGAAAGTTCAAACCCTTCATAGATTTTAGCATGCAATTGATGATATTTTTCAATGCAATCTTTCAAGGAAAGCCCCTCTTGTTGTGCAGCGACCTCCGTTTTTGTTCCATGAACATCGGTCCCCCCCACGAAAAGAACATCTTCCCCTTTGGCCCTTAAATAGCGGGCATAAAAATCTGCATTCAGCATCGCCCCCGCCAAATGGCCGATATGGGGGGCGCCGTTGATATAAGTTAAAGCCGTTGTTACCAAATGTTTTTTTGTCATCTACAAACCTCTTTTCATTTTTTCAGGGCTATTTTACCCGAAACAAAAATAAAGTGCAAGTCGCTTTTTTATAAAAAGTCTTGATTTTTGTCAAAAAAATATGTATAATTTGTTCATTATCTTAATTTTGAAAGGATTTTATATGGCACGCGTCACTGTTGAAGAATGTATCCAAAAGGTTCCTAACCGCTTTGATTTGGTCTTGTTGGCCGCTGGTCGGGTCAAGGATTTAGAGTCGGGAAAACTTTCTTCTTTAAATCGGGAAGATGATAAAAATACTGTTCTGGCTTTACGGGAAATTGAAGCCGGCGTGGTGGAAGCAGACAAATTACGCGAAAATGTTGTGGCGGATATGCAACGTTATGCCTCGGCTTCAGAAGAACAAGTAGAAGCCCAAAACTTAAAAGAAGTGGAAGCCGAAATTGCGGGCGAAGGTCCCCTGTATGCCGATACAGAATTTGTTGGTTCTGATGAATTTCAAGTCGTTCAGGCCCACGAATTAGACGCTTAATTTTATCCGACCCAAGGGAGGGGGAAGGCAAATGCGTCAATATGAATTGATTGAACAAGTTAAATCTTATCAACCAAATGCCGATGAAGATGCCTTGATTCGGGCCTATATTTTGGCCAGCAAAGTTCATTATGACCAACGTCGTGAATCAGGGGAACCCTATTTTTACCACCCCATTTCTGTGGCCCAAATTTTGTTGGATTACAAAATGGACGCTGATACAATTATCGCGGCCCTTTTGCACGACACAGTGGAAGATACCCCTACCGCCTATAAAGACATTGAAACTTTGTTTGGACATGATGTGGCGGAACTCGTGGAAGGGGTAACAAAACTCAATCAAATTCAATTACAGGACGAAACAGAAAAACAAGCCCAAAATTTTCAAGAACTGGTCTTAGCCACCAGCAAAGATATTCGCATTTTAATGATAAAAATGGCGGACCGTCTGCACAATATGCGTACGCTGTTTAACTGCAAATCCGCAGAAAAACGCCATCGTATTTCCAACGAAACTTTATCCATCTATGTGCCTTTGGCCGAACGCATTGGATTACACAAAATTAAAATAGAAATGGAGGATTTGTGCTTTCAAAATCTGCACCCTGAAACCTATCAAGACATTACACATCAATTAGACGCTTTTGTCAAAAAAGGGAAAAATAGTTTAGCCTCCCTGATTAAAATCTTTAAAAAATTGATGGATGAGAATCGGATTAAATCCGAAGTGTTAGCACGTCAAAAAACACCCTATTCTATTTGGAAAAAATTGCAAACCCATGACTATACGATGGAGGAAATTTTTGACCTGATAGGCATCCGTATTTTGGTAAAAACAATTCCTGAATGTTATAAAGTTTTGGGCATTTTACACACACACTTTCACGCCATTCCAGGGAATCGTTTTAAGGATTACATTTCCAACCCAAAAGACAGTGGTTATCGATCTTTACACACTTGCATCATTGGTCCCCACAGCCAAAGGTTAGAAATTCAAATCCGCACCTTTGAAATGGACAAAGAGGCCAACTTTGGGATTGTCGCCCACTGGCAATATAAACAAGGCTTCCATATTGACACCAAACAATACGAATGGATGCAAGAATTATTAGAGTTGATTAAAAGCGCCAAAAATCCCAAGGAATTTTTAGAACACACAAAGATGGCTTTATATCCAGATAAAATCTTTCTTTTTACTGAAAAAGGAAAGCTATATTCTTTGAAAAAAGGCTCAACGATTTTGGATTTTGCTTATCTACAAAGTACAGAATTGGGAAATGCCTGTGTGGGGGCCTATGTCAATGGGCATAAGGAAAATGAAAATTACCCTTTGAAAAATGGACAAAGCGTTCGGTTGATTTTGAACAAAAAAAAGCAACTTACACCTGACTCTTTAAATAATGTTTTGACAGCATCGGCTCGTGCTGCAATTTTAACCAACTTGCGCCAACAAGAAAACAAAAAGATTTATAACGAAGTTTTACAAAAAATAAAAAAAGAAACCGAGAATGCCCATCTGACCTTTGATGAAGCCGAATTGAACACCTTGGCCAAAAAATTAAGATACAAAAAACTGACTTCCCTGTTATTAGATATCCATCATCATAAAATATCAATTCATAAAATTTTAACCCTTTTGCATCCCAACATGAAATCCTCCCTTTACCAAAAAACATTGGATTTAATTCGTCAATGGGCTCAAAAGCCTCAGACGGCTGCGATTGTGGGACTCAATGCTTCGGATAAATTTACGCTGGCCTCTTGTTGCCACCCTGTAGTCGGGGACGCCATCATTGCCATTGAAACAGGCAAAAATCATTACACGATTCACACGCGTGATTGTGCCACTTTAAGCAAATACAAAAGGTTCCCCGAAAAGTGGGTAGCAGTAGAATGGAATCTGTCCAATAACAAGAATAAACAACCCGCACGGTTAAAAATCGTTTGGAAGACAGGACCTTCTACCATGGGACAAATTATCGCTTTGCTCAACAAAGAAAAAGTGCAAATTATTCGTATGACAACGATGGACCAATCGGACAAGCACACCGAGATTATGGCCGATATTCAGGTAAAAAATAATAACCACCTGAAACAAGTTATTCAAAAACTTTTAAAGCACCCTAAAATAACTTCCGTTCAAAAAGAAAGTGGCTCATGATTTTAGGCATCGGTTCTGATATTCTTTCTATAGCGCATTTTGAGAAAGCCGTTCAGGCTTCTCCCCGTTTAATTCAAAGGGTTTTTACCGTTTCTGAACAAGAATTGGCCCCCAAAAATTCCGTCAAAAAAATCGCTTATTACGCCAAAAGATTTGCCGCCAAAGAGGCTTTTTCAAAAGCCTGTGGTACAGGGATAGGCTCTCCTCTTTCTTGGCAAGATGTAGAAATCAAAAATACGCCCCAAGGGGCCCCCTACTTTATTCTTTCGGATTCCGCCAAAGAGTTTGTCTGTCAAAAGTTTCAGGTACCCACCTTTACAGCCCACCTGTCTCTTTCCGATGATAAAGACGCCCTCGCCTTTGTTGTTTTGGAAAAGTAAAATTATCGTGAAAGTATCTGTACTTTTTTCAATTTTTTCCAACAACTTTTGGAAAATTCTTTGTTGGCTACAACCCTCTTTTTTTCTTCACCGTCTTTTAAAACACGGATTTCATCAGGGGAAAGTCGGCCCTCAGCTATCTTTTTTTGATTTTCTTGCTGCAAAGGCTGAACGCTGTTCTGCACATAAAGTTGGCGATTTAATAAACAATCCACTTCATAATTTTTTTGTTTAAAGTAATGTTTTTTCATGCATTTTTCCTTTATTCTGAAACAGGGGGTAAAACAGAAGGATCTATTGTTTCCAACGGTGTTTCAACGACAGAATCTGTCGTATTTCCTTTTTCTGTACTTTCTTCAGGCACAGATTCCTCTGATGCTTGGACAGGAACAGACTGCGTCTTGGCTTTCAAATTTTGTTCATTTTCAATTGCTATCGCCTGCAAACGCAAATAATGGTCCGCATATTGTTGGCAAATCTGCATTAAAACATCGTCCCCTTGCATAGTGGCATCTTTAGCACCTGCTTGATATTTTTCGGCCAATTGCAATGGTGTTCCCCGCAATTTTCCCAAAGGTCCCGAAGAATCCAAATTCGTATAGCGGAAAATTTGTTGGGGTTGAACTGAACGAGTTGAACGATTATTATTATGGCGTCTAGTACGATTAAATTGCTGTTTCATAAAACCTCTGAATCCTTTGGAGTTAATATCAGGAAAAAATTTCATTCCTTTGAAAACAGGTTTATTTTACCAAAAAAAAAGACTTTTGTAAAGAAAAAAGATTTTTCTTATATTTAATGGTATGGATTCTTCGGGTTCAATTCCACCTAAGCCTTGAACGGCGGGTGCAGAGCGGACTTGTTCAAGGCAAGGTTCATTGCTTTGCGCACTTGGACCAGCCCACCAGCAGGTCCTCGCTTGCGCAGTGCTCAGTATGACAAAGGAGAACAGAATGACTGGAAAGTCAAAAACAAAAAAAGGCGACAGAATAGCCAATACTATTTTTTCATCTGATCTTTCAGGCGAAAATACTCTTTCAAAATATCACACGGGCGACGCACAGAGCCAATAAATCTGACCTGTTCTGGCGTGATTGCTTGCACCTGAACCATTTGGTCCAAAAACTTTAAAAAGCCGTCCCAATAATGGCAATAATTCAAAAAAATAATCGGAACAGCATGCCAATCCCCAATTTTAAAATGCACACCGAAAGTAGCGATTTCGTCCAAAGTCCCCCACCCGCCTGGGGCAATCAATAAGGCATCGGCTTTTTTCAATTGAACAATCTTTCTTTTTTGCAGATCGTCTAAAACAACCAACTCCCCCCGATGATAAATGGTTGGGTCAGCGCATTGCCTTTTCAACAAAAGTGGCGTCGTCACACCAAAAACTTTTCCCCTAGCACTACGGGCCCCCCGATAGCCTGCCCCCATCATTCCATCGTCCCCCACGCCATAGACATAGGTAATGCCATTTTCCGCCAACATTTTGCCTGTATTAAAAACAGTTTTCAGACATTTCAGTGAAATATTTTTGCTGGAACTTCCAAACAAAGCCATTGCTTTGGGAAAGTCCCTGCGTTGATTATTCGCCATGAAGAACATACTCCCTTGGATAAACAGAATCACTTGGCCGTTCGGGCTTGGAAATCCGACCGCACCCCGCCAAAAGTAAAAGACATACAACAATGATTATTTTTTTCATACAAATACAGTATCTTTATTTTTTTAAATTGTCAAGAAATTAAATGATTTTTTTCTTGCGCTTTTAAAAAAACAATGATAAACTGCCCCATGGATAAGGAGGCTTTGCATCATGAAGTGTGTTAAATTGTTGTCGGCTTGTTTCACGGCGCTTTTCCCCGTTTGGGCGATGGCTCAAATCATAGCGTTGGATTGCGAAAAAGAATTGCTGAACGCCGAACAAAATCGTCAAGAAACAATCTATCTTCAATGTGGTTTTGATGATGAAAGTACCGCCATGAATACTTGGGCCCCTTGGGCGCAGGAAAATCAAGCCTATCAAGCCCTGTATGAAATCTATACGAGGCACCCCCATTATTGGTCAAGTCCAGATTTATTTAATGCAGCAATTCAGGGAAAAAATGGTCCTGCTTTGGTGCTGAAAGCAACCGAGCTATATCAACAAAAAAATTATCCAGAAGCCATTTCCCTTTATTCAGAAGCACTCCGTTCGCCTTTACTGAATGACGAAGAAAAAGGGCTTATCACCCAAAACATCGGGCTGTTATATCTGAATCCCCAAAGTTCTTATTATAACGCCCAAAAGGGACTCCCTCTTATCAAAAAAGCCACGCAACAACGCTCAGCTTTGGCCAACAACATCATGGGCATTTATTCTTTATTCGGGTTGGAAGAAACAACCGTTGATGAAAAAGAGGCCTTTTTCTATCTGTGGCGAGCGGCTTTATTGGGGTGCCCCAGTGCTCAAGAAAACTTGGGCGTGTATTACTTGCTCTATAACAAGAAAATTTCAAAACAGCAAGCGTGGGAAGAAATGAAAGACAAAATTTTTTCATGTGAGGTTTCTCATCTGCCCGAAAACGCTGTGATTCAACAAACTTCTGCGATGAACTGCGATTGTCCCAAAATTCAAGAGCGACTGAACTTAATCAATGACGCCGAAGAATATAAGTTTATCTTTAAAGAAAAAAATCAAAACATTTTGGAAAACAAGTCGGGACAAAGATTTTATGTGCAAGTGGGAACCGTTTTGCCCGATGGCAACAAAGTACAAGAAATTCGGAAAAATGTGGTGATTTTAAATAATCCCAAGAAAGTCCTGTATCTTCTGCCGTCAAATGATTGCATTCAATTTTGTAAAAACAAGCAAAAAAATAAAGCCGAGCAAAAACAAAAAATCACTCCCTATCATTTTACTTTTTCGCAAAAAGAATGCAGTGATATTCTCTATTACGCCGAACAATTAGTGGATACCAAACGCCCCTTTGTTGGCAAAAAAGAATGTGCTTATTCGGATAAATTGGAAATTGCCAATAATTTGTTGTTAAACGAATAAATCTTGCGTAAAAAGTCTTGACTTTTGAACGAAAAAAGACTATGTCTAAAACATATTATTTTATAGACAAAAGGAAAAAATATGCTTTTTAAATCCCTCTTTACTTCTGCCAACGAAAGATACCTGAAAAAATTCAAAAAAACAGTTAAAAAAATCAACGACTTAGAAGCGTCCTTTCAACAATTATCCGATGCGCAACTCACGGACAAAACGACCGAATACAAAGAAAGAATCAAAAACGGGGAAACTTTGGATTCCCTTTTGCCTGAAGCCTTTGCAACCGTGCGTGAGGCCGCCAAACGAGTTTTAGGATTACGCCCCTTTGATGTTCAATTATTGGGAGGAATGGTCTTGTTTGACAACAAAATTGCCGAGATGAAAACAGGGGAAGGAAAAACTTTAGTGGCCACTTTACCCGTTTATTTAAATGCTTTAACAGGCAAAGGCGTCCATGTGGTGACCGTCAATGAATACTTGGCCAAACGGGATAGCGAATGGATGGGAAAAATCTACCGCTTTTTGGGCCTCACGGTCGGGTGTTTAACCAGCCAGATGTCTCCTTCAGAAAAAAGAAAAGCCTATCAATGCGACATTACCTATGCCACCAACAACGAATTGGGCTTTGATTATTTAAGGGACAACATGGCCCTTTCCAAAGAAAGCATGGTCCAACGGCCCTTTTATTATGCCATTGTTGATGAGGTGGATTCTATCTTGATTGATGAAGCTAGAACGCCTTTAATCATTTCAGGGCGTGCCGAAGATTCCTCAGAAACATACAAAAAGATGGATGCTTTGATGTGTTCCATTCGTCCCGAACATTATGAAAAAGATGAAAAACACAAAAATGTCACTTTAACCGAATTGGGCTCAGAATTTATGGAAAACCTAATGCAAGAAAGTGGTATGATTGTGGGGGGGCTGTATGATGCCAACAACATTGAATATGTGCATTATATGGAACAGGCCCTGCGGGCGCACACGCTTTTCACCAAAGATGTGGATTACATTGTCAAGGACGGTAAAGTGATGATTATTGATGAATTTACGGGACGCATTATGAATGGTCGCCGTTATTCTGATGGCCTTCACCAAGCCATTGAAGCCAAGGAAGGCGTGGCGATTCAAGCCGAAAACCAAACTTTGGCTTCCATCACTTTCCAAAACTACTTCCGTCTGTATCCCAAATTGGCGGGGATGACGGGGACAGCGATGACAGAGTCCGCCGAATTTGATGATATTTACAAATTAGAGGTCATTGAAATTCCCACCAATAAGCCTTTGGCCAGAAAAGATGAACAAGATGTCATTTATCGCACGGCCCAAGAAAAGTATGAGGCAATTATTGAAGAAATCAAATCTGCCCACAAACGCAATCAACCTATTTTGGTGGGAACAACCAGTATTGAAAAATCAGAAATTTTGGCGGACCTTTTAAAAAAGAACACAAATTTAAAATTCAATGTCTTAAACGCCCGTCATCACGAAAGTGAAGCTCAGATTATTGCTCAAGCGGGGGTACCTGGGGCCATCACGATTGCCACAAATATGGCGGGACGAGGAACGGACATTCAGTTGGGGGGCAATTTAGAAATGCGTTTAGCCAACGAATTAGAAAAGAATCCCTCTGCCGACAAAGAAGCCTTGGAAAAAGAAATCAAAGCCGACATCATTAAAAACAAAAAAATTGCTTTAGAAGCGGGGGGCCTGTATGTATTAGGGTCTGAACGCCATGAAAGTCGGCGCATAGACAATCAATTACGGGGCCGTTCTGGGCGACAAGGCGACCCAGGTGTCAGTAAATTTTATGTGTCTTTAGAGGACGATTTGATGCGTATTTTTGGGTCTGAACGCATCGGCAACATTTTAAAAACAATGGGATTAAAGCAAGGGGAATCCATCGTACATCCTTGGATTAGTAAAGCCATTGCCAAAGCCCAACAAAAGGTAGAATCTTATCATTTTGATGTTCGTAAAAACTTGTTAAAATACGATGATGTCATGAATGACCAAAGAAAAATCATCTATGAACAACGGCGGGAATTATTGGAATCCGATAAAGTGCGGGATATTTTGTTGGATATGCAAAGGGATTGTTTTGAAAATTTGGTTTATTCTTATGCGCCTGACAAGTCTGCCCCTGAAGATTGGGACACACGAGCTTTACACGATGAACTTTATACTTTAACAGGCATGGACGCCCCCTTTGATTCTTGGAAAGCCGAAAGTGGCATTACACCCCAAGATTTATTGGACAGAATTGTCAAAATCGGCAAGGAAACTTGGGAGAAAAAAATGTCTGTTTTACCCCCTGACGCCCAGACAGAAATTGAACGCTCTTTACTTTTGCAAACGGTAGATCAAGCGTGGAAAGAACATTTAAAAAGTTTGGATTTTATGAAAACTTCCATTGGATTAAGGGCCTATGCTCAAAAAAATCCTTTGTTTGAATACAAGCATGAAGCTTTTGTTTTGTTCCAAAATATGTTGGATAAATTACGGGAACGGGTTGCCAAAATTTTGGGCTTTGCTGAATTAAAGATTCAAGCCAAAACACAAGTACCCCCAGAAACCCCCAATATGCAAGAGGGAAAAGAGGGACATCAGCCCCCCAAAAAACAGGACTTTGCGGGACAAGATATTCCCCGTAATGCACCCTGCCCGTGTGGTTCTGGCAAAAAATATAAGCATTGTTGCGGAAAATTAGCGTGAAAAATTTTGCGAAGCAAATTGCCAATTCAAAAGATTTTCCATAATACCATTGAGATAGTCTTTACGCAGATTTTGCCAATCCAAGTAATAGGCATGTTCCCATAAATCAATCCCGAGTAAGGGATTGATGAGGGAATTGGTTAAAGGTGTGTGGGCATTAGAAGTTGTCATGATTTTCAACTTTCCATTTTCAACGACCAACCACAGCCACCCGCTGGCAAAATGATTAACGCCCGCTTGGACCATCTCTTTTTTCAAGGTTGTTAAAGAGCCATATTGTTGGAAAACAGCCTCTAATAAGGCGTCTGACAAATAATGATTTGCCTCTTGATTGCTCAGACTTTGCCAATAAAAATCGTGATTCCATACTTGGGCGGATTGATTAAAAAGTTGTGTCAAGGCCGTATCTTTGGACGCAATCAAAACAATAGATTCCAAATCCATTTCATCCATCGGTGAATTTTTAATCAATTCATTTGTCTTGGCCACATAGCCCGCATGATGTTTGTCATAATGATATTGTAATGTTTCCGTACTGATTGTTGGATTTAAAGCCGAATAATCATACGGTAATGGTGTTAATTGAATCATAAAGTACCCCCCTTCCTTTTATACATAGTCGTCCAACTTTTTTATTGCAATAGGTAAAAAAATTTGCTATTATATCTTCTGTCCTTGCGGCCGTGGCGGAATGGTAGACGCTCAAGCTTGAGGTGCTTGTGGATGAAAGTCCGTGGAAGTTCGAGTCTTCTCGGCCGCACCAAATTTAAAATACCCCTTAAAATGGGTATTTTTTTGTTGCTTTTTTATCAAAAGCGTTTTATATTTTAGGGTATGTTTTCTTTTTTATGGCCCTTTGTTGCTTGTGTGTTGCCTTTACCGTGGATTTTACGGCATATCCTGAAACCCGCTCAAACCACTCAAAATACACAGGAGGCCTATGCAATCTATGTTCCTTTTTTCAACAGGCTCAACGAAATTAAATCGGCGCATGTTCAAAAATCAAAAAACAATTTTCCCAAAACGCCCTTGATTTTAGCGTGGTGTTTTTTGGTTTTAGCCTGTATGCGTCCCACTTGGTTGGGCGAGGCAATTCCTGTGAATCAGGCCGCCCACAATATCATTTTAACCATGGATGTATCAGGGTCCATGGGAGAACAAGATTTCAGCATGAATTTAATGCCCCTCACCCGATTGGAGATGTTGCAAAGGATTTCCCAAGATTTTATAAAAACAAGAACAGGCGACAATTTAGGTTTAATTATTTTTGGCTCAGAAGCCTATACCTACGCCCCTTTATCCCCTGACACAAAAACTTTAAAAGAACTTATCAATGAAATTGGAGTAGGCATCGCAGGCACGCAAACTGCTATCGGTGAGGCGTTGGCTTTGGCCATCCAAACGGGGCGCACTGTTCCCGCCGACAAACAAATCATCATTTTGATGTCCGATGGCTACAACAATGCGGGCAAAGTCAGCATCAAAGAAGCCATTGATTTGGCCAAAAACCAAAACATTAAAATTTACACTGTCGGGATTGGGTCTGATGCCAAAATGGTCAAAAACTTTTTTGGAACTTTTCAGGTCAATCCTGCCTTAGATTTGGACGAAAAAACGCTCACCACAATTGCCCAAGAAACAGGGGGAAAATACTTTCGGGCAAAAACAAGCGAAGAGATGAAAGACATTTATGAAACCATCAATAAAATGGAACCTGTGATGAGACCCACTGAATTTATTCGCCCCCAAAAAGGACTTTTTTATTGGCCTTTAGCGGCTTCCCTCTTCTTATTCGGGTGGTGTTTCAGACACCTCAGGAGGCAGAGATGATTTTTTTAAGACCTTGGTGGCTCTTAGCCCTTTTGATTCCTTTGGTGTTTTGGGGATTTTGTCAAAAAACAGTTGGACAAAATCCATGGCAACAAGTCATTGACAAGAAATTATTAAAAGCCCTCACCCTTCCCACTAAACAATCGTTTTCAAAAACAGGGTTATCAAAGTTGGCTTTACTTCTTTGGGGGCTTATGGTCTTGGCGTTAGCGGGCCCCAGCTGGGATAAAATTCCTGTCCCCAGTGCTCAAATAAAACCCAACTCAGTGATTGTGCTGGATTTAAACAAAGACTTGACCGACAAGCAATTAAAGCAAATTCACCTTAAATTATACGATTTATTACAACTTTTAAAAGAAAATCGGGTGGGGCTTGTTTTGTTTGGCCAAACAAAAGGCTATACAGCGATGCCTTTAACCCCCGACATACAATTGATTTCAAATTTGATTCCTTCACTGGTCCCGTCTGTCCTCCCTCAAAACGCCACCAATATTCAAGCGGGGATTCAAGAGGCCGAAAAAATGCTCACCCGTACGGGAAATCAAGGCCGATTAATTGTCATCAGCGATAAAAAATTCCACAGTTCTTTTCCCGCTTTTTCTTTTAATCCCGAAAAAGATTCTTTGACACAACTGGCCAAAAACATTCAAAAAAATTCGCCCCTCCTTTTGGATGCTGCCCCAGGGGAAACCCCTGTTGATGTGTGGTATGACCGAGGGATTTGGTTGGCTTTATTGGCGTTGATTCCCGCTTGTTTATTATTCAGAAAAAATGTCCTGTTTATATGGATTATTTTGGGAATTTCTTTTCCTTGCGAAGCTGGATGGTTTCAAACAAAAGAGCAAGAAAATTATGCTTTAAATCAGGCAGGGATTCAAGAATATCGGGCCCAAAATTATATGAGGGCCGAAGAAAATTTTAAAAAAGCCAATCACCCTTATAATCAAGGAAATGCCTTGGCTTATCAGGGAAAAATTCAAGAGGCCATTCATGCCTATCAACAGGCTTTAAAAATCAATCCTAAAGACAAAGACGCCCTGTTTAATAAAGAGTATTTAGAACAGCAACTCAAGCAAAATCAATCAGAATCAAAAAATTCCAGCGCTGATAAATCTCCTCAAAAATCTGATTCAAATTCTCACGAAAAAGCCTCGGAGGAAAACAACAACAATGGGAAATCCGATAAAAATCAAGAAAAACAAGACGATAATTCCCCCACCCAAGAAAACGCCCCTCAACCCACTCAGGACGAAACACAGCAAGAATTAGAACAGGCCCTTGCACAAGATACTCCCGACGGGCCATTTAATCAAGAAGAACAACAAATTTTAAACAGGTTAAACCGTGATCCCGCCCGTGTGTTAAGGTATCGGATACATTTACAACATCAAAGAGGATTTATGTCATGAAAAAAATTTGCTTTTTACTTTTCTGTTGTTGGTCTTTTTCATGTTGGGCCTTAACCGCCCGATTAAGCCAAACGGTGATTCCCATGGGACAAAGTGTGGAATTAGAACTTTCCTCCCCCACCCCCATCGCTTCAGTTGATTTTTCTCCTTTGACAAAAGACTTTATGTTGGGCGGACAAAGCACCACTCAATCCAGCCAATACATCAATGGTGTTGGCTCTACCACCTATCAAAAAAGTATTGTCCTTTTCCCCGTAAAAGAAGGTGTTTTGGAAATTCCTTCCCTTGCGGCGGGCCCCGAAAAAACACAACCTTTAACTTTAACAGTTCAATCAGAAAAAAAGGACGCCCCTCAGGAAAATATCAGGCTTCCTGAATTGACCGCAACAACCTCCAATAAAACGCCTTATATCGGACAAAGTTTTTTTTACACCCTCACTCTATCGGAAAAAGACAATTTAGCCGAAGCAGAACTGATTCCCAATTTTCCCGAAGGAATCAAAATCGCCAACATCGGGCAGGATTCAGAAAAAAGACGCGATAATCAGGTCGTCTTTGAACGCCCCTATTTAATCAAAGCCGAAAAAACAGGGCCTCTCAAAATTCTTCCCGCCCTATTGAATGGCACTCTTTTATACAAAACCAACCGAAAATTTCAAGGGCAAGGGTTATTCAGTTTGTTAAATGCAACGGACTTTTTAAGTGCCCTTTCAACGGGGAAACGCCCCTTTCAAGTCATCAGTAATCCTGTATCCATAGAGGTTCAAGAAAAGCCTCAAAATTGGGAGGGATGGTGGTTGCCGACCCCCAAAGCAAGCCTGACAATGATTCCTGAAATCCCAGAAAATTTAAAAACAGGGGAAACCTTTAAACTCACCCTCAATTTAAAAGCGATAGATGTGGATAGTAATGACCTCCCTATCCCCAAACTTTCTCAAAGTGCGCTGTTTCGCTATTATCCGCAACCAGAAGAACGACATATTTCAGGTTTAAAAGATGGACATTTTCAAGGCAGTGTCCAAGTGGTCTATGAAGTTATGCCTTTAAAAGAAGGGATTTTAACCTTGCCCGACATTAAAATTCCTTGGTTCAACACCCAAACAAAACAAAAAGAAATTGCCCAAATTGCGCCCTTTTCTGTCCAAGTTAAAGTAGGGCCTATAGATACTTTTCTCCCCACCGAAATTTCCCCCACCCAAAATACGCCCTTGCAAAATGAAGGCCCTCTCCCTGCCCCAAAAGAATCCCTCTTTATTTATTATGCGATGGGGGGCGGTCTTTTGGCGTTAATTTTGATTTCTTTTCTTATTTGGTGGGGAATGAAGAAAAAAAAGAAAACTGAAAAAAAAGAAAAACCCATTCCAGATTTCTATCCCTTTTAATAAAAAAAGACTTGACTTTTATCAGAAAATGGTGTAAAAATATGCCCAATTACACCAAAGAAAGGAAAAATAACTATGACAAAAAAATGTATGATTAGCGAAAAAAGCGTTTTGGCGGGCAATAATAACAGTTATTCTAAACGCAAAACACGACGCCGTTTTATGCCCAATTTGCAAACTGTGGCTATCTACAGTGAAATTTTGGGGACGACAGTAGATATCCGTATCACGTCAAACGGATTGCGCACCATTGAAAAAAATGGGGGCTTAGATAATTATTTGTTGGGGACTCCTGTTTCCAAGTTATCTGCTGAATCCAAAAAATTGCGTGATCGGATTGCTCAGGCAAAAGAAAAAAAAGCACAATAAGTTTTCCGTTTGTAAAAAAAGCCTTCAAAAAAATGAAGGCTTTTTTTATTTTTTCTCTTGACAGGGTAAAAAAAATTTTGTATAATTCAAATCACCTTATGCCTCCATGGCGGAATTGGTAGACGCGGCAGACTCAAAATCTGCTCTTAGCAATAAGGTGCTGGTTCAAGTCCGGCTGGAGGTACCAAATCAAGCGGCTCCCTTTTGGGGAGCTAATTTTTTTATATTTTCCAAGGCTTCTTGCGAGTTCGATAAACACCCTTTCCGAAAATACCTATTTTCGTAATTTATCAAACTTGTTCTAGCAGTTCCCTTTAAATTATCTGCTTTTCAATCTGAACTGTTGAAAGGTATACGCCACAACTTTTAGATGGTTGAAGCCCGAGGAGGTCAGGCATATCACTTGTTTTTGGGAATCCAAATTTGTATTTTTTCATACGCCACCATAAAGTCTAATGAGGCATCACTCAAAATTTCTTCTGTCGATTTATAAGGGGCTTTTTTCGCGACGCTCGTAAATTTGCTGTGGTGTCGGGCGTTCTTCGGTTATATCAAAGGGCATAAAATGTCGCATAAAAGAACGCTAAGCCAAAGGCAAATTATCTTTTATTTCAGTTACTTCTATATATCTTTCTGGTTTCTTTGTTTCTGTTTCGGTTTTATACCCGATTGTTTTCAACAACTTCCTGAGATTTTTCTCAAATACAGCCATTTTTTCATCGGGTAACTCTGTATATTTAGGGAAAATTCCAATAATGGCTTCTGCCAATTTACGCCAAGGAAACAATACCCCGGGATCCGCTTTTCTGTCAGGAGAAACATCATTATGCCCAATCACATTGTGAGGTTTGATGTGATGGCTGGCAATGATACTTTTACTAAGTCGAATCAAACTATCCATTTATTCGGGAGTAAACTAGGTTGTATTTCCAAAAGTAGGGTTTTCAACCTCTCTTCTCCATTCGATAAATTTATGAATTCCATCTTTGAACGAAGTGTGCGGTTCAAAGTGGAGAAGTCGCCGAGCTTTTGATATATCTGCAACAGTTTTATAGACATCTCCCTTTTGTGGGGGGAGTTTGTTGATTTTAGCTTTCTTATTCAGTTCCTGTTCAATTGCTGCAATCATCGCTTTGAGAGTAATGGGACTACCACCTCCAAGATTAAAAATCTCGTATTTTGTTTGATGATAATTTAGGCTGCTAATGACACCATCTACAATATCATCAATGTAGGTGTAATCACGTACTGTTAAACTATCACCATACATATCAATTGGTTTATCTTCCATTATTAAGCGAGTAAATTTATTAATAGCCAAATCTGGTCGTTGTCGCGGTCCGTAAACTGTAAAGAACCGAAGCAAATAGATCTCCAATCCATATAAATGGTGGTAAGTATAACAAATTTGTTCATTTGCTAGCTTGGTGGCGGCATAAGGAGATATTGGTTTGCGAATATTCAAATCTTCCGAAAATTTATCTGCTGTACAATTACCGTAAACAGATGATGAAGATGCTATACACATGCGCTTAACGTTGTATTTTCGCATCATTTCCAAAATATTTAATGTTCCAATAATATTTGTCGTTGCATACGCTAAAGGCATTTCTATGGATGAGCGAACACCTGCACGAGCAGCTAGATGTACAATACTATTGATTTTATTCTCTTGAAATACTTGTTCAATATCGTGTATTTTTTCAATATCTCCCACATATAGTTTATAGTTTTGATTTTTTTGAGCTTGGGAGATATTATTCTTTTTAAGGTTTGGATCATAATAATCATTAAAATTATCTAAAACGATGACATTATTCCCTAAGTCAAGCAGTTTATCAACCAGAGTTGAGCCAATAAACCCTGCGCCACCTGTAACAAGAATAGTCGATTTTGTAAACATTCCACTCCTTATTATCTCTATTAATCAGAATAACTACTTTAAAAACAAAGAGCAATCGCCTTAAAGATTATTTTAATGGTCTTCCTGCAATCTTTGATATATTGATATCTGTACTATATTTTAATATAAAATTCAATATTTTTAAAAAAATAATGGTACTATTTTTCTGGGTATGAATAATTTATTACTTTGGATCATAGTAGATTTACTGCGTCAGAATTAATTGTATGAACACTTTTGAATTAAATAGTTTCGGACACAAATTATTTTTTATGTTATATAATAATAGATTGAACACAAGATATTGATGAGATTAAAAATGCAAAACGTATAGCAAAAGAATTTTGTCGTTTTAAAAAAACTTATGTAAGAAAACTTAATTAAGCAATACTAAAATTTTACACTAGTTCTTTGATTATACACTGAAGTGTTCTTTCGTCAAGAGCCGTGTATTCCAAGTTCTCATTTTTCAAGTAAATTTCTTTATAAGATTCAATATACTCTTTTAGGAGCTTATATGTATCGAATTTAATTAAATGTTCAAAATTTAAAATCTTTGTTACATAGTCATATAGGATTTGATTTGGAATAAAGCAAAAGGGGCCTTTCCCATAAGTGAAAGGTAATATTGTTTGATAAGTATCAACAAAGAAATAATTCTGAAGGTTCATCATCTGCATAATACGAGCCTGTATACCATCAATTTGTGCATTTCTATTAAAAATGGTAATTTTAGTGTTTTCATTGCAAAAGATGAGATTATGAGCTAAACTCGATTGATGAACAGCAATTTCTTTAGCATAATATATTCTTTTTATTTGATCAACTACATGAAATTTTTCAGGGTAAAAATATTCGTACTTATTTTCATGAAAAAGTGATGCAATTTGCTCTATACCGATATCTCTTTTTGCTTTGAATGCAGAGCGTAAGAAAATTTTTTTGGTGGGGTTTTCCGGTTCACCCTGCAAAGCTTTTTTCTTTATAAAGGAAAATATTGAAGCAAATTCTTTTGTATACCAACCATACAGGTAATTACTTGCATCTGGGACGATAACCTCTTTAAATTTTACCGGTTTATCTATAGTTTTTAGTTGTTCTTTTTTTATTCCGAACAAATTTAGTAACTCTAAATAATTACCATCTATACAGCTGTTTTTATCATCTGGTAAATATATTAAAGTAATATCATATTTATTTTGTACAAAAGGCCATAATCTCGTTAAACATTCCATTAAAAAATGACCCCATTGTTTGTGAAAATAGCCAAAATAAAAAACAGTTTCATCCATATATTCAAAATTATCAATTGGATACGGATGCATAAATCTATTGGGATAAGCTGACTCTAATAAATAAGAACCATCCTCTAAAATAACACCACCAGCATTTCTTTCATCATTCCAACCATACCATTGTAGTGGGCATATGGTCGCATTTTTATGAATGCCAAGATTTAATTTTTTATCTACCAAATAATCTTCAGGTGGAATACCGGTCGATGGGTATAAAAAACGTGTTTTCACATTATTCTCCTCTCTTTTTAAAATGCATGAATACACAAAAATCTTTATATGCAACTCTTGTATTCACAAAGGAAATAGAATTTATGTCAAAATGGTGTTTCCAAAGCAAATGGCTAAAGCAGAATTGATCTCTAAATGAATACTTGTTCAACCATAGCCACCATTCATCCATCAAATTCTTGATTTTTCCTGAATTATGCTTTCTATAAATAATATTACACTCTAACATTCCATAATTAAAAGGATGTTTTTCACTCATTATAGCTACCGTTTCTTTCATAATTAAAAGAGGGTTGTCAATTTTATTTTTTAAACCCCATAACAATTCTTCGTATATAGTTACATGTGTATTATGACGTGGTAACAATAATTCCTTATTTTTTCTTTTTATTTCTTCAAACAAAAAAGGGGATAAAATGTTAATGTTTGAATCTATATATATACTCTCCTCGTATTCTGGCAAAATAATATGAGGAAAAAATTTATGAAATCTATTATTTCTTATTGGATCAGAAGTTTTATGCCATAATGGTCGAATCTGCCAAATCCCATATCTTTTTTGTTTTAAATATCCTTTATTATCTGTAAAACAGATATAATCGTAATCAAAATTTATATATGTATACCCTTTTATTTCTTCTAAATTATCATAGTCATTCGTAATACATATATAAACAGCCTTATTATTTTTTTTCTTATTTTTCCAATACAACTCTATTAAACGTTCATCATAAGAAAAAACATTTTCAAAGAATCCAAATTTATAGTAAAAACGTCCCTTTTCAAGAAAATCCAACAATGGATTTTGAGATTTCCCATACTTATTAGTATAGAGATTCCCATTAAAAAAGGGCGATGGATTATAATTTTTCAGCCAGCCCGTTTTAAGATAATGATCTAGCGGATCGGAAATAATAGGGTCGTTTAAATAATTAAATTGCGATAAATAGTATGCCTCATCCCATAAACCTGAATTTACTATCTCTTGTTTAATTTCTGAGTATGTTTTTTTTATAATCATATTTTGGGGGATAGAGACATTTTTACTTATAAGTTTTTCCAACAAATCAATGAATTTAATTAAATGGGATTTTTCCTCATTTCCTTCTGTTTTTTTTAATGAAAGTTCTGCATTTTGGTATGGAGAAACTTGAAATACTCTTTGTGAAAAGCACTCTTGAATAACAGAGCTAAATTCATCGTCCGCACTCATATTAGGGGTAAAAATCAGTCGAATGTGTGGCGATTTCATAATAATAGGATCAATAGCTATAAAGCTCTCCCTATCTCTTTCTAAATTGCCCACAAAAATAAATTCTATCGAATGGTTAAGGTAAGCAGTGCTTTTTCTGGCAATCTGAAGAACATCTGGTTGTGAAAATTTTCTAACTAGAATCACAAAGGAATATTTATAAGATTTTTGTATTTTTATCTCATTTTCCTCTGAATCTTCATTACTTCTTTGAAGTTTTATGATTTCTTTTTTAAAAGGCGTTTTTTTTGCATATTGATTAAATTCATTAAAAAGAATCCCTTTTTTATAATTCCATGGTTTTTTCTCTGATTGATAATGAATAATTTTAACGTTTTCACGATTTCTAAGTACTTCCATTATTCCCTTTTTCCCTAAAAATCTCAAAAAGCAATTATTTAACAAAGTATAATTGCTATAATTCCAGTACATGGGAAGAAAAAACACATTTTTATTGAACAAACAATTCAAAACATCTTGGTCGTGAAATTCTGGATTCTCTATTCTTAACATGATATTAATAAATTTTTTTAATATTTTTTCCCCATTTAATTTACCTATGTTAAAAATCAAAACGCCAGAATTAAAATATTTTTGAGGATATTTTAATCTTAATTTTTCTTCTTTGTAGGCTTCAAATTTATAACATTGTTTGATGGCATAATGTGCATATAAAAAGGATCTTCGGGCTGCAATTGGAGAGTTTTTTATATCTATACTCCATAAATTATAAATATCATCCAAAATGCATAAGTCCGAATCTAGATAAACAACTTTTTTAAAATCAGAAAACAAGTAAGGAATAAACAAGCGGTAATAAGCCGCCACAGATAAGTGCCTATTTACAAAAAGAATAGAACTAAAAATTCCGCAAGTATAATCATTCATATTCCAAAAACGAACTGATATATTAGGATACTTACTCACTTGAGACAATATTTTATTCTTTTTATCCTCTTCTATCCCATTTTCTAAAATAACAATATCATAATTTATATTTGCATTGCTGTTTTCAATCAGAGATTGGAGCGTCACAGATAATCCCAAGTAATAAGTTTTGTCTATAGAAAACACAATAGTTGGGGTATCCTTTGTGAAAGCTGGAGTAATTTTTTCTTTCGGTAATTTTAATCCCAAAATACTTTTGATAAAAAATGAAAATTTTATTTCTAATTTCTTAATAAAAAAGAATAAATTCAAACAGATATAAAATTCTGATAGCTTGTCTAACAAATCTTTTTGTAGTTGTTTTAAAAAACGATCCTTTTCATCATTTACATAAAAAACATCGTTTTTCTTCAATAAATTAATAATTTTAAGAGCCAAATTTTTTTTATATATTTTTTGAGAAAATTTTAGAATATTAAGAGCTTTTTTGTAAAAGGTTATTCTCCAAATATCTCTAAATACACAATATAAACCCTCCTTATGAAGCCAATTATAGATGATTTCATATATAATTATTATATGTTCTATTTTCTTGGATAATCTATTTCTTTCATCCATCGTTGATCCCTTATGCAATACATAAAAATACAACTTTTTCTGCGTTACATACATCGAATTCGCCCTAATCATATAGAACCATAAAAAAGCCTCATCCTCATTAATCAAATATTCCGGGAAACGAATATTGAATTTATTTATTAAAGATGCTTTATAAATTTTTCCCCAAGGAACTGACGCAATAGTCGTTATATCATGAGGAATTTTATGATAACCTGCACAAAATCTTAACAACTTTAGATCTCTTTTTTCCGTATTATCTTCACAAATAATTGTTGCATCACACATTGCAACATCAACTTTATTTTCTGAAATTGCTTTATAAAGTTCTAAGAGATAGTCCTTATGCAAATAATCATCGCTATCAACAAAAACGATAAATTTTCCCTGAGCAACATCTAATCCCTTATTTCTCGCTCTACCTTGACCACCATTATCAATATTTATCAGTTTTAGTTTTTTTTGAATTTTAAATTTTTTTAATATTTTTAGTGTGTTATCTGTTGAACCATCATTAATACATATCACTTCAAAATTTAAAAAACTTTGATCATACACACTGTCCAGACACCTAGCCAAGAATTTTTCACAATTATAGCATGGGATAATAACAGAGATTTCAGGTATCTTACTTAGTTTCATTGAAGTTGTTCTCTAAAAATAGATCGGAATAGCATGTTTCATAAAAAGCGGAATTACGAGCAACCTTCCACCAAAAATCCATATAAGGAAGTGTTGGAAATTTCCACGGTTTTGTTTTATAAGCATAATGTAAAATGAATATCTCTTTAAACGGGTCTTTTTTAGTAATTTCGGAGTACAATTGGGTATTACAATATTGAATATTCCATTTCCATTCAAGAAGTTTAATTCTATTTTTACAAACTAGATTTAGAATATCTTGGTCCATATATCTATAATTAGATAATTCCTTTTCCACCAAATTCCAACACTTATCCGAAATTTTATTTGCCCTCCACTTGTCTAAATCAAGAATCAGCACTCCCGCATTAATATATTTTTTAGGGTCAAGAGGAATCGATCGTATATACTTTTCAGTATCTGAAGAAAATGGATTCCAAACACCCGCCACTAAATTATTCCCCAACTCTATTTGATATAAATCCTTAATATCTTGATTGACGATGAGATCACTATCTAGATATAAAACTTTTTTAAAGCCTCTAAATAGCTCTGGAATAACAAAACGAAAATAAGTTTCTTTAGAAATATAGTCTATAAAAGTACATAATTTCAGCTTGGGTAGAAAATCATGTATCTGGATGCAACTACATCTTATATTATTTTGCGATAAGCTTTCTAAAGCATTGCATGAGCTTGTGCTAAGATCAGTGTGCAACAAAAAAATATCATATAAATTAGATTTATTTGCATGTTCTATAATTGATTGAATCGTTATTCCCACATATTTAGCATATTTTTCATTAGTAGCCATTATAATCGGGATAACTTTTTCTCTACTTTCATAAAATGATTGTTCATCAGTTAATGAAAAATTCGGGGGATGTTTTGTGTTTAATAAATAAATATAATTTTTTTCATTATAAAAATAATTCTTATTATTTGATAAAAAAGAATATCTTTTATCCATTTTTCGAATTAAAAAACTCTTATACTTTTCTAAACAAGGATCGTTTTGTGTATCTAGATCGGACAGCGTATCTAGTATAAAATTAAGAAAAGATTGTTTATATAAATTATATACCTCGTTTTTCTTTAATATTTTTTCAATTTCATATATTTTTTCTTCTAGAGTCTTATAGCTTATATATAACCTATCAATATCAAGTATATTTTTATAAACAGGGCCATTGGCAGCTATATTGATGAAACTGATTTTTTGAACAGTAATCGTCGTCAGAACAGAAAAGGCAACATCCTCAAAATTGCCTAAGTAATCTTCTATATTATTTTTTATTAAAAAATCTCTTTTGTATAGTCTATCATATTTTCCTATTGGTATGATTTGGAAAATGTATTCAGAAAAGTCTTGAGGAGAAAAAATTCTTTGATCAAGCCCCGAAAAAAAACTTGAAATTAAAAAACTATTTTTCTTTTCTTCACAAAAGATAAGATCAGCGTCAGTATGAATAGCTTTTGAATAAAAAAGATTAATATTACTAATTGTTGTTTTCGGGGTTGCAAATAAGATATAGTCTCCTTTTGATACTTGTGCTAAATTGCTGATGGTACTGTTTATAATAGAGATCTTTGAATTAAAATTTAAATATTTCTTTAAAATTTTCTTATTTTTGAGTGGTAACAGAATTTCGAAATTGATGTTTCTTTGAGAATTAAGCTGCTTTAAAAAATTTATAATCGTTTGTTCACTATCATCATCCTCGATTGAGAGGAATATAGATAATTTGGGGAGTTTATTCAAGTCTTTTTTATGTTTATTTTGAAGCTTAACCATCTTTCAAAGCCACCTATTCATTACGACAAAACGATTCTATCTGCTTTAGTGTCGTTCTCATTTTTTCTTTATGCATACTTTTTTGTTTTCCCCCAGAAAAGATACAAAATAAAGATTCTTTTATATAGGTTCGTAAAAATGGATATAGAGCATCTAAATTATTTCTTATCTCTTTTAGTGAAAATGAAGGATTTTTTACTTCCTCTAGCGTGATATTTTTAAAATCTGACATAATATTTTCTAGTTCAGTTTGAATTTCATTCTTTTGTATAGGAGCGTTTGTATCTTTTAACAATTGGGGATCCTTATTGTTTTCAGCATTCTCTTTATGTTTCAACTTCCCGTATTTCCACTCACTATATTGTGCTAGTAACACTTCATAACAAGGTGTCTTTCTTGCATATTTCCACCACTGAAAAAACCAATAATTATCAGGGTGATACCAAACCTCATTAAAATTATAATCCAAGACTTTCATATCATCATAATTTTTAGGATAGTCAGCCAAAACATTTTTCTTAAGTAAAGTATATTGACAATTCCAACTATCATCCAAATAGTATATTTTGTTTTTGCATACTACATTGATTATGTCATCTAATGACCATTTTTCTTCTAACTTTTCTTTGAACAATTTCTGACATTTTCCTACAACAGCTTTTTTTCTCCATAAATCTAAATTCAATAAAACCGTTCCAAATGTGGCATATTCTTCAATAGCTAACCCCATACTTTCTTCAATGCGGATTTCATTTCTATGAGCTAAAGTAGCGGCACAATAAAATTTATCTATATTCACATCAAGGAAAGAAGCAAGATCTTGAATAACGATATTGTAATCTAGATATAAAGCTAGATTATAATCCGGCAATGCATTGCAAGCCAATAAACCGAAATGTCTATAGCACCCAAGTTCTTCTGGGATGGACTTATGTACATCATATGCACAAATACGCACATTTTCTACGGACATATTTTCAATTATGTAAATTAGATTTGGTGAAATTTGTTTACAATACAAAATGTAAATATCATAAAAAAACGAAGGATTTGCGTGTTCTATTATTGATTGTATGGTGGGAGCTAAGTGTAGTATATCCGAATCTTCCATTACAGTCAATAAAATCGGTAAAATATGGTCTTTTTTCTGTGACAAAAAATTACTCAGTTGAGGAATTGAATGTTTCGATTTTAAAGAAGTTAACCATTGATAATCTGACATATTATAAAAGAAGAAGCTATTTTTTGACTCATAGCCAAAGTAATGGATGATTTTTTTAGAAATTAAATCTAGCATTAAACTTTTAGATGGTTCCTTCAACGTTTCTAATAAGTTTCTTAAAATCACCAAAACATAATTTAAGAAGGATCTTTCGACAAGAGAGATAATACTGTGTTCTGATAGAAAAATCCTTTCATTGGATAAAACGTCAACAATTTCTTGAAATTCAGTATAATCCTTTTTTTTCTCTTTTGATTTGCCTATAGTAACCACTTCTCGGTTGAAAAAATCTATACTTTTTGCCAATGTCCATGCTATAAATAAAAAATAAATTTCGTTGACATCTATTGCATCCGTAAATATATCCATATTTTTTTCTAGGAACTTTCTAGAAAAGAAATTACATTCAAAATAAGGTACCATAACATTATAGATTCTGTTTGGTAAACTTTGTAAATTGAATTTTTCAGATGGGACATTGCCTGTTTCAGAGAAGAAACGTTCATCTTGAATGTTTCTTATTTCTTCATCCTTTTTGAAATTAAAGAACAGGATATCTTCTCTTTTTTGATCCATTGTTGCAAGTAACGATTCAAATTCTTGCTTTTGGATAATTATATTTTCAGACATAAAGCATATGTATGATGAATCAGAATGCGATACACTATATCTGAATGCGTCATACCTTTGGGCGAATTTTTTATTGACAAATGAGAAACGAGTGTCTGCTTTGTACTTTTTTTTAAGTTCTGATACAAAAGGGTTGTTATCAAGTGGTAAAAAACGCACTAAAAAATCATTTGAGGATACTTCTGAAAGAGATTGTAAAGAAATTTCAACTTCCTCTTTTTCTTGTGTATTTGTGAGAAAATATACGATCTCCACCATATGTTTTTTTCTGTGCATTTTAATCTAACCTTAAGAAATATATGATAATCTAGCTCGCAAAGAGTATATAATAATATCAGAAAAATGTCAACATTTAATCAGGGTCGGTATTGCTAAAAAGGCATAGAGTTAATAAGATATTTATATCTGAAGAAGAGGATGGAGTCATCTATCTAACATACGGATAGATTTGGAGAAACAATAAGTTCATCTGACCAGTCTGGCAAGGTAGTGTCGGATACGACGGTTTGTCCGCTCTACCGTATATATGTGGATTTTCCCCCATAAGAGCTTATCCTCGGAAAACCATCCGTCAGGCTTCCAATAATCTGAAGCGTATTTTTCTGTTTCTATGTGTTCTATGCAGCTGGATAGTGTAATTTCATGGAGGATAAAAAGCTTAATTTGGGATATTGGCATCCCATTTTAAATTTTCAAAAGTTCAATTTCTAACGCCAACTTTTTGAAATCCGCTAAATGTTTAGCTCGGTGTTCGCAAAGCACGCTGTACCAAATCAAGCGGCTCCCTTTTTGGGGGCTGATTTTTTTTTATTTTGCAAAAGGTTTAAATTTAGCTAAATTTCACTTGCATTGACAGATAATATTTGCTACTTTAAAAAGCAACTTAAGATGAGGAGTATATATGAAAAATTTTTTAAAATCACTGCTAGGAACATTCTACTTAAGTGTTATTCTCTATTTTATCGGTCAATCTAGTTTGATTTGGGTTGATAAGTTTCTTTTTGTCCCTGTTACTGAAGATGATATTTTTCAAGCAGAAAGGTATACCTCATATTTTCTCCCTGTAATTCCCTTGATTATTTGGATTACAAGTTCATTTTTCCACTTTGTAAAAAAACAAAAAAAAGAGATTGTACTTGGTAAAATTTTTAGTATATTTTCAATTATACTCATATGTATTATGATAAGTATTTTTATATGGATGAATTTTTTAACTATTGATTCTCCTGGAAAATCAATAGGGGCGGGGCTTGTATATATTTCAATTTTTTTATATGGGTTGCCGGTCTATTTAATTTTTTGTCTGTATGGTATAAAAAAAGTTTATGGTTTCAAATGGGGAATATGTGGATTTATTGTTGTATTTTTGGGATTTTTCTTATCAATCAACATTGTTTTTAAATGCCCTTCTAGTAAACCGTTAAAAGGGCGTGATGGTATATGTTATTCTTGTGATACTCCTTTTGCTGTAGGAGGAGACTGTTCTATGTGTACAAAACGAGGAGGACGAAATTGCGCTTTAAAAACTTGTCCTAATGATAAAACTTTAAGAGATAACTTTGGTAATTGTTTTTCTTGTGATACACCATATGCCATTAATTTAGAGCAAGGGTTAGATTGTTCTATTTGCACCAATCGTCAAGTAGAAATGAATTCACAAAAATGTGCTTTAAGAACTTGTCCTAACGATTATCCTCTACGAATTCAATCGGGAGATTGCAAGGCATGCAATAATCCGTCTGACTTCACTGTTATATCCAACAACTGTTCTGTTTGCCCTCAACGTACATTACTAGATAGGAGACTCTATTCATGTGCCATAACAATATGCCCTAAAGATTATCCAATTAGATCAGAGTATGCTTGTTTGTCATGTAAAGAAGCTACTTACTGTCAGGATAAGAGGGCAGAATGTCATGCATCATATGAAAAATTTTGTATAAAAAAGTGAGGCGAATAAAATGAAAAAATTTATGAAAAAAGTATGGGAAACGTTAGCAGGAAAACTTTCTGCACTTTTCCTAATAATTGGTATTGTAATGACAATAATTTTGATAAAGTATGCAAGTTCTATGGAACTGGGTGCGATTGTGTGGTTTTTTGCAACTTGCGCTTTTTATATTGTTTCTGTTGTCAGTTTTTTGTGCGGTATTACGCATGCGATAATTGCTTGTAGTCCTCAAAAGCATCAAAAACTATCAAAAATTATTACAGTATGCGCTTGGATTTGTGCTTCTTTCTGTTTGGTTATTAATGAAACAACATATTTAGAAGGTGGAATATTACGATTTATATTTTGGCTTGGTGCACTACTACTTGCAAATACGCCTTTTCTAAAAAGTATGGTGTATTATGGTGGATTGATGATTGTCGGTTGGTTTTTCCTTTGGTTTCAGTTGATAATTCCTTTATTTGACTCAGGAAGAAGTCATTTATATGCTTGTGAATATGTTTATCCTATATGGGCCTTTGTTTTAGTATTGATAATGTTTGGTAAAGTATATAAACGTTGGCTAAGAAAATTTTTAATTCAATTTATACAGGCTCTTTAATACCTTCTTGAATTAAATTTTCCAAGGCCAACTTTTGCCCCCTAAATGTTTTACTCTGTATTATTAAAGTAGGCTCTAGCAACAAGACAAAACTCTTTCACTTGAAAGAGAAGTTATTACAAGATATTAAAACACTAAAATCGCTGACATTTATCAAAAATAAAAGTTATTTCTCTGGGTTTTGCATTTGCAAAAAAGAACTGATGATATTTTCGTAATAAACAGTAATAGATTTAGGTAAATTCAAAATGGTCGGAGTAAAGTTCCAAATAAATTGAGCCCCACATTGGGTCGCATATTCGGCCACCGACTGCGCCTGTTCTGGTGGCACCGCCAAAATCACATTTTTTATATTCACCCGAGAAATTAAATTTTCTAATTTAGAAAGAGGAAAAATCCTTTTTCCATTTATTTCTTTGTTTGCCTTACGGGGATCACTATCAAATAAAGCCAAAATTTCAATACCATAATCTTTGAAATCAGCATACTGGGCCAAAGCCGTCCCCAAATTTCCTGCCCCAATAATAAAAACCTCTTTATGATTTTTAAAACCTAATTTCTTTTCAATGGCTTGTTTTAACTCATTACACAGATACCCTTGTTTTTGGTGGCCAAGGACACCGCTTAAAGCGATGTCCTTACGCACCAACGAATCGTCTAAATTCAATAATTCAGCAATTTTAACGCTGGAAATATAAGCCTTGTCTTGTACAGAATACTTTAACAAGCAATGGTACAGCGTTAAACGGTTGATTACCTTATTAGACAAATCCGACATTAGTATTTACCTTCAAACGCATCTAAGTAAATTTGCTTGATGTCGCTCATCAAAGGATAAACAGGGTTCGCCCCTGTGCATTGGTCATCATACGCCAAACGCACCAGTTTATCCAAATTCGCCTTAAAGGTCTTTTCATCTACACCCCATTCCTTAATGGATTTAGGAATGCCAATTTCATCCTTTAAGTGAGCCACCGCCGCAATCAAGCGATTGACTTTTTCGTCATCAGACACATTTTCATCAGCCAAGTACAACACATGGGCAATCTGTCCATAGCGATGTTTGGCTTCTGGTGCTCTGTATTGCGAGAAAATCGCTTGTTTCTTTGGACAATCATTGGCATTAAAGCGAATGACTT
The DNA here is from genome assembly GCA_934216505.1 of uncultured Alphaproteobacteria bacterium. Lineage (GTDB taxonomy): Bacteria > Pseudomonadota > Alphaproteobacteria > CAAHEQ01 > UBA3637 > UBA3637. The sequence continues at coordinate 18,161 of CAKQBW010000006.1, read as the reverse complement.
GGCAAATCAACAACGCATTTGCAACCCCATGAGGAATGTTATACATGGCCCCTAACTTATGTGCCATTGAATGGCAAAGTCCCAAGAAAGCGTTGGCAAAAGCCATCCCCGCAATTGTTGCCGCATTGTGCATTTTTTCACGGGCTTTAGGATTTTGTGCGCCTTCTTTATAGGACGATGGCAAATAACGGAAGATTTGTTTAATGGCTTCCAACGCCAAAGAGTTGGTGTAGTTTGTCGCCATCACGGACACATAGGCTTCCAGCGCATGGACCAACGCATCAATTCCCCCGGCGGCCGTTAAACCTTTGGGCATACCATCAACAAAGTTGGCGTCAATAATAGCCATCTTGGGGGTTAAAGCATAATCCGCAATCGCATATTTAACATGGGTCGCATCGTCTGTAATAATAGAAAATGGCGTTACTTCTGATCCCGTTCCTGAAGTTGTGGGAATACAAACCAAATCGGCTTTTTTGCCCAATTCGGGGATACCACAAATACGCTTACGAATATCCATAAAACGCATAGAAATATCTTCAAAATTGGTCTCAGGTTGTTCATACATCAACCAAATAATCTTCCCTACATCCATGGGAGAACCGCCCCCCAGAGCCACAATCAAGTCAGGTTGATAGGTATTCACCATCGTTAAAGCTTGTTTGGCTGTGGAAAGAGTTGGATCAGGTTTAACATCAAAGAAAATTTGATAATCAATATCCATTTCTTCAAAAGTATCCGTAATAGTACGCACAGCCCCTGAATCAAACAAAAATCTATCTGTAATAATGAAAGCCCGCTTTTTACCTTCAAATTCACGCAAAGCAAGTTCCGTTGCCCCACGCTTAAAGTAAATCTTTGGTGGCACCTTAAACCATAACATATTTTCTCTCCTTTCTGCAACGGTTTTATAGTTGAGCAAGTGTTTCACACCCACATTTTCACTGACTGAGTTTCCGCCCCAAGAACCACACCCTAAGGTCAAAGAAGGTTCCAAACGGAAGTTATACAAATCCCCAATTCCCCCTTGTGAAGCAGGACTGTTGATTAAGATACGCCCTGTGGGCATTCTTTGCGCATAAATATCAATCCGTGTTTGATCACGTTCATCTGTGTATAACACAGAAGTATGCCCCAACCCGCCCAAGTTAATCAGCGCATACGCCATATCCACGGCTTGGTCAAAATTATCGGCTTTGTACATTGCCAAAATGGGCGACAATTTTTCATGCGCAAAAGGATTTTTGGCCTCATAAGAAGTTTGTTCCGCCAATAAAATTTTAGCCGATTCAGGAACTTTAAAACCTGCCAACTCAGCAATCTTATGGGCCGATTGTCCCACAATCGCTGCATTCACTGTTCCTTTATCCGTCAAGATAATTTTGCTCAATTTTTCCATTTCGGCCTTATTCATCAAATAAGCTCCACGATAGACAAATTCTTTCTTAACAGCTTCATACACATCTTTTACAACTATAACGGATTGTTCAGATGCACAAATCATACCATTATCAAATGTCTTGGACATCAAAATGGAAGAAACCGCCCGAACAATATCCGCTGTTTCGTCAATGATGGCAGGGGTATTTCCTGACCCCACCCCCAAAGCCGGTTTTCCAGAAGAATAAGCCGCCTTCACCATACTTGGACCACCTGTAGCCAAAATGGCTTGAATCTTGGGGTGATTCATCAAAACACCCGTCAATTCAATGGACGGTTCATCAATCCACCCAATAATATCTTTAGGTGCCCCTGCTTTCACGGCAGCATCCAAAACAACTTTTGCGGCGGCAATCGTTGATTTTTTAGCCCGTGGATGAGGGGAAAAGATAATCCCATTACGCGTTTTCAAACAAATCAATGACTTAAAAATAGCCGTAGAAGTTGGATTTGTTGTCGGAACAACCCCCGCAATAACCCCCAACGGAGAAGCCACAATTTTCGTACCATTAACTTTATCACGGCTGATAATTCCACAGGTCTTTTTATTTTTATGTTTATTGTAAATATATTCCGATGCAAAATGGTTTTTGATGATTTTGTCTTCCAAAACCCCCATTCCTGTTTCGGCCACCGCCATTTCGGCCAAATCTATACGCATTTTATCGGCGGCCGTTGCGGCGGCTTTAAAAATGGCATTGACTTTTTCTTCTGAAAAAGTGGCAAATTGATTTTGGGCCACATGAACCCGATCAATTAAAGATTCCAAATTTTCAAGTGTTTTGACTTCACTCATTTTTCTTCCTTTCTTTGTTCAAATGATTGTCCTTTTTCTCCATAATCCTTGACTTTTTTAAATGCATCCTTCAGAGAACCCAAGCATGCATTCCCAGCGATACAACCGCCGGGACAGCACATGATTTCCAACAAATTACCAGCCGGACATTTGCCAGTCTTTGCATAGATTTTCAAGTCGCGTATTGCGGCTTTATCCAAACCATTAACCACCACAGGTTTAATGGCATCTTTTTCACCTTTCCAAGCGGCTTGAACGGCACGCGCCACACCGCCAGATAAGGCAAACTCTCTTGCTTCTTTTGAAGAAGCATAATCAAAGGCTTCTTGGACACAAGCATCTATTTCAACACCCATCGCTATCAAGGCCGCCCCTAATTCTTCAAAATTCATTAAATAATTCACATTGGGATTATCCAACGCCTCACGCCGTTTAGCAAAACACGGACTAACAAAAACCGTTATGGCATTCGGGTGTTCTTTTTTCACCAACTCAGCCGTATAATACATTGGCGTATGGGCGTCCGAAACATAGGGTTTAATTTCGGGCAAATGCTTTTTAACCAATTCGTTATAAGCGGCACAACAAGAAGTTGTCATAAAAGGCGCCCCTTGTTCCAAGCGTTCTTGGAAATCTTTAGCCTCCACCGCTGTGGTAATATCGGCCCCTTGCGCCACTTCATAAACAGAAGAAAATCCCACTTTTTTCAGCGCATCTTTGATTTGTTCGGGGGCACAGGGCAAATGTCCAATTAAAGCGGGGGCAATCAAAGCAATCACTTCTTTGCCTTCCTTGATATTCTTTAAAATATCAATAATTTGTGATTTGGCATGCACCGCCCCAAAAGGACAGGCAGACACGCACTTACCACAGGAAATACATTTTTCCGCATCAATACGGGCAAACCCATGTTCATCTTTGGCAATCGCCCCCACTGGGCACACATTCTCACAAGGCACCACTGTTTTCACAATCGCCCCATAAGGACAGGCTGCGATACACATACCGCACTTTTTACATTTCGCCGGATCAATCACAGAACGCCCATTGACATGAGAAATCGCCCCAAAACGGCAAGTATTCATACACGGACGCGCCACACAATTTTGGCATAACTCAGTTACATAAACCCGCGAGGCTGGACAGCTATGACAGGCACTTTCCACCACCGTCAAAGGCTCTGGATCTGGTTTTTGACGATTCAAGGCTTGATTGGCATAATCTGACAAAAGTGTTTTTTCATCATCTTTTTCAATGGAAAAACCCAATCCTGCCAAAGTTCTAGCCCGCAAAATACCCCGCTCTTTATAATTACAGCACCGAAAAGCGACATCGGCGTATTTGGGCCGCATTTCATAGGGAATTAAACGTGTATTTTCCGCAAAATTATCGGACAAAAAGGCTTTGATTAAACGTACCAAAACCTCACGTTTTAATCTTTTTGTTTCTAATTCTGATATATTATTCATTTGTTTAATTTACTTTCAATAATTTTGATTACCTTTTCTAAATTGGCTGAGACAACAATTTCACCATCAACACATATATAGGGGGCTTTGGAAAAAGAATCACTTTGATGACACGCCCCCAAGCATCGGACAGAAGAAACTTCTACCCGATCGCCATATTTGTTATTCAAGGTGGCCAACATTTCTTTGATAATGTCGCCCCCCATCACAAAACAAGTCGTTCCTTGACAAACCTGAACTTTAATTTTTTGCATTATTACCTCCTAAATATAAGTGATGATTACTTGTTTAAAATACTTACTTTCTAATACTTTTTTGATTTTTTTGACGATTGTTCTCCTTATTTCTATTTCTATGGGCAATGACGGGTCATAGTGTGCTTGATTTAACATCGCCCCCACCATAAATTCTATGATGTCTGATTCCAACAAAAAATTCACCAATAACCCCGCCGCATCATGGTGATTCAACTCTTCCTTTTCTAAGTACTCGGCCGCACGGGTTAAAGTCAAAATCCCTTCGGTCAGTAAATCCACCCCCTCCATTTTGGCAATCGGGGGTAAATCGCCCGATTCTTGGTCGGGAACATTTTCAATTTCACGCTTTAATTCCCGTGAAATCATGTTGGCTGTTGTCCCACCACAAATGGCTTTCTTTCCCGCAAAAAAGCCAAAAGAAAGACAATACTCTCTGTCTTTAGCCCGATGATAAGGCGGACCCGTAAAAATTAAAGATTTACGAGGCGTCCTGAAATACAAAACAGCACAAGAAATATCATCCCCCGCCTGATGCTTTGGTTCCACCAAAAGAGCCTGCTCAACCACTTGCTTGGATAAATCTGTACTAGATACGAAGGGGGTGCGCTTTAATTGTTGGTGCAAAAAAGCTAAAAGACCCTGCCTTTGCAATCCCAAAGGATATTCCTTTGTCCCCATTCCCGCCTGCGTTATCCCATCAGAACAAAAAATCAAACGGTCCCCTTCTAAGACTTTAAATTGGTACATTTTCAAGCATCTGGTGGGAAATTTAGGGGAAACAATTTCTTGAAAATCCAAAGGAACTTCTTCAGCCCCCCGCATTAAAACAAAGGAGGGGTTGCCCTCTTCTACCACCCAAACAGTCCCATCAGGACGGCAATCCACCGCCGAAAAAGTCGCATAACTGATTTGACGCACTTGACACACAGGCAAAGAATCCATAATAATTTGAGCCGCCTTTTGAATAGGAATATCCTCTTCAATAAAACGCAACAACATCGTGGCCGTCATACAAGACAAGATATTTGCTTTAATCCCGCTTCCCAAACCATCAGAAAGTACCGCCAAAACACGCCCTTGATTTTCACTGCGTTGCGAGGCGAAATAGTCCCCAAAAGCATTCTGGCCATATTTTTTTACCTGCGTACAATCCACATCAATAAACATTTATTCTTTATCCTCATATTCATTGGCGATGGTGTTCAATATCGTTTCTGTTTGAACCATATGCTCCCCCAATAAACACGCAATTTGTTGGACAGTAGCAATGTTTTTATCAATCACTTCTTTGGCTTTTTGGGCCACCGCTTCACGGGAATGAGTGGCATTTGTAATATCTGTAATTACCCCTCCCACAGACACTTTTTCTTCCATTGGAAAGGCATGTATTTCATAGCATTTATTGTGCCAATGATAGGCTTCTTTGTGAATTTCTTTTCCCTCCGCCAAAACAGTGGCAAAAATCTTTTCAGCCCCAAAGAATACTCCCAAAGAACACCCTAACAATTTTTGGGGATTTGTCAGATAAAATTGTTGATTTTCCCCTGCAAACATTTTTATAAAAGCCTCATTCGCTTCCAAGATATTCAAGTCTTTGTCCAACACCACCACAGCCGAGGGGATATTTTTGAACAAAGCATTGGCTTTATGGGCAGCCATTTTACGCATATAGGACACACACATAGAGGGTTCTGCATCCCCACGCAACAAGGCACACGCCATATCTTGACAAGTTTGATACCCACATCCCGCACAATTCAATTCGTCTTCTGGGGCATATTTTCCAATACAGTGCAAGGCTTCACGAATTTCCTCCAACGAATAAGTTTTTTGAGAAAGAGGCTTTACCTGATAATTTTCGGGAACTACAACTTGCGCCGTTTGAGGAATTGTGGGTCGTTTTTTTAGATGCCGAATAATGCGGGAAATGTTGTTGGCCTCAGACAATTTTGTGGAAATACAAGGCCCATGAAGGCATCCCCCTGCACAAGCCAGCGCTTCCACAAAAACAGGATTTTTTAAATTTTCCATTTTTAAAGAATCAACCATCAAATCAAAAGCCTCTAAAGAGCAAGCTTGACACAGATGGACAGTTTCTTTAATCCCCACCTTTTTAATCGTTTCCGTCATACCCCCGTCCAAAGGATACAAATTTCCTTCACACGCTACTCCTGGGACAAAACTTTCGTCCACACAATCCCCTTCGGCTATTTTTTGATCTGCTTCTTTCAACCACAACTTGACTTCATCAAAAGTAAGCGCCCAATCAATCAAGTTTTTATGATGGTCTGATTCTTCCTTTTTGGCGATGCACGGTCCAATAAAAACAATGGCAATATCCTGACCAAAATGATTTTTTAAAACTTGAGCATGGGTTAAAGCGGGGGACGCCATCGGGGCCAAATAAGGGACAAGTGCGGGCTTATATAATTGAATATATTTCACAATACAGGGGCACGCCGAAGAAATCATCAACCCCTTTTCCATCTGATTAAGCAATCGTGCCGTTTCAATGGACACCTCTTGCGCCCCCAGCGCCGTTTCACTTACCCCCGAAAAACCCAATTTTTTCAAAGTAGCAATCATCTGTTTGGAGGTACAGGCAAACGCCGCCCGCCAGCTAGGGGCCAAAGACACATAAACCCTTTTACCTGAACTAATTAAACGCTTGACGGGTTCTAAATCACAACGAATCCGTTTAGCATGACTGGGGCACGGGGCAACACAGCGCCCGCACGAGATACATTTATCCGACAAAACACAAGCATGTCCCTCTTGAATACGAATAGATTTAACAGGACAACGCCGCACGCATTTATAACAATCCTGACATTCATTGTGCAATGTATAAACGGTTCCTTGATTTTCTGTCATAATGTCTCCAAAATAGATACCAATTCCTTCGGGGTCAAACGAGAATATTTTTTATCGTTGATAAAGAGGTTAGGTCCTTCCTGACATAAGTTAGAGCAACGACACCCCACCAATTCAATCTGAATTTTTTTATTATTTTTTTGAATGTAATCTTCCAAAAAAGCCAACATCTTATCATTGCCACGTACATAACAAGAACTGCCCAAACACACACGAACAACCGTCATTTTTTCCTCTCATCGTGATTTCTTTCACGATTATAGAAAAAATCCCCTCTTTTGTCAAGGGAAAAATCCCATAAAAAAGTAAAAATATCCCCCGAAACAAAATTACCCTTTTTAGAAAAAAATTTATACGAATTTTCAAAAGAAATCTTGACATTTAAAAAAGGTTGGGATATAATGCCCTTTATTGAGTGGGGCGAATAGCTCAGTTGGTAGAGCAGCTGACTCTTAATCAGCGGGCCCAGAGTTCGAGTCTCTGTTCGCCCACCATTTCAAAAATCGGGGGGAAGGTCTTCCTGATTTTTTTATATCCCCTAAAAAAATGCCCCGCTTAAACGGGGCCTTATTTTTTATTTCTTTGACTTAAAGATATCACCAATATCCGTAGGGAACAAAACAATTTTTTGGCTAGGGTTCGCCGAAATATCTTTGATTGTTTGCAACGTCTTCAACTGAATTGTCAAAGGATTTTTCGCCAAAGTTTGTGAGGCTTCCAACATCTTTTTCGCCGATTCAACTTCCCCTGTGGCCGTAATCACCATCGCCCGCCGATTACGTTCTGCTTCGGCCTGCTTCGCCATCGCCCGCTTCATATCTTCAGGCAATTCAATTTCTTGGACATTGATGGAATCAATATCTATCCCCCAACGGTCTGTGGCTTCATCCACAATCGTTTTAATTTCTTCCCCCAACCGTTTGCGTTCGGACAAAATCGTATCCAAATCATTGTTGCCGATAATATCTTTCAGGGCTGATTGTGTCAATTGCACCACCGCAAAAACATAATCAGAAATTTCAATCACAGCATCTTCAGGGGACTTCACATGAAAATAAACCACCGCATTGATATTCACGGGGATATTATCCTTTGTAATCACCTCTTGCTTTGGAATATCTATCGTTTCAATACGCATATCAATTTTTTGGACACTTTGAATCAAAGGAATGGTCCAATTTAACCCTGGGTTTAGAGTACGGGAATAACGCCCCAAAGTAAAGACTAACCCTTTTTCATATTGCATCACCGTGCATAAACCACTGAAAAACAAAAGGCCAACCAAAACAACTAAAAAAATAACAAACATATACCCCTCCTTTTTCTAAACTTGTTTTAAGTTTAGAAAATCAGCCGTTCTTTGTCAAGAAAAAAATCAAACGCCCCTTTTATTTCAGGACGATTCGGTCCCCAGGGACAGGGCTATTAAACGCCAAAGCGGCTGATCCACCCCGCAAACAAAGTTCCACACACTTTAAATCTTGCCAACCTGAAGAACCTGGGGCCAACACCAAACAACCATCTGGGGCCGAAAAAATACCCGCCCCTGTCCTCACAGGCTTTTCCACTCCTTTAATTTCAACAGATTGAATCGCCTCATTCATTTTGATATTCGTTTTGATGTTTCCATACCCATCAATAGAGCAAATGATATTTTCGGGGACAACAGGCACCGATTCAACCAAATCCCCCAATAAATCCCAATCTGCCAAAGGCTTTCCCGCATGTTTTGCCAAACTGGCCACACAGGGTGGGAACACATCTCGTGAACGAAATTGCGACCCATCACGGGCACACTTCACCTGATAAACAGGGACACCCAAGAAGGAAAAAGTATAGCCCCCATAGACCCCAATGACACGCACGCCGTTGGACAACTCAGCCACAGCCAAAAATTCACCTGCATTATTTTCACGCCCCGCCAATTCATCTTTACGGGGAGCGGTATTATGATACACAATATGTTCTTTTCCCAAGTGGGAATTTTGCGCCAACTGGGCCACCACAAAGCCCGTTTCAACGGTATTAAAAGGACACACCGAAAGATTTTTAATCATCGGCCAATTTAAATTTTGTTTAGAAAATTCTTCCACCAAGCGTCTATCTACTTCGGAAAAAGCCAAATCATCTCTGCCCGTTGTTTCACCATAATCAGCAATAAAATCCAAATACATTTTGTGTCCTTTCGGTTAGAAAGGGGCAAGGCAAATTCCTTACCCCAATAGTTATTATCAGCGCAACTTAATATGCACTTCACGCAGTTGTTTTTCGGAAACCGCCGAAGGCGCATGCATCAACAAATCTTGCGCTTGTTGATTAAAGGGGAACGCAATGACTTCTCGAATGAAATCTTCCTGTTCCAACATCATCACAATGCGGTCAAAACCAAAGGCCGCCCCGCCATGAGGAGGTGCCCCATATTTAAAGGCATTCAACATACCCCCAAATTTTGCCTCAACCACTTCGGGCCCATAACCAGCAATTTCAAAAGCCTTATACATCACATCAGCCCTGTGATTCCGAATGGCCCCCGAAAGCATTTCCAATCCATTACCCACCATATCAAATTGATACGCTTTAATGGTTAAAGGATCTTGATGCGTCAAGGCTTCCAACTCACCTTGGGGCATGGAAAAGGGGTTATGGCTGAACATAGGCTTGCCTGTATCGGGATCCAATTCATAAAATGGGAAATCCACAACCCAACAAAAACGATAAGCATTCTTTTCAAACAAATCCAACTCATGTCCCAACAAAGTCCGCACTTTTCCCGAAAATAAAACGGCTTTTTCCCCTTTGCCACAAACAAAGAAAACACTGTCGCCCATGTCTGTTTTTGTCAGGTCAAAAAGTTTATCCAAACGCCCTTGATCCAATTTTTTAGCAATCGGCCCTTTGTTGGCTTCTGGAGTCCGCACAATGTACCCCAAGCCACCCATTTCATTTTCAACGGCAAAAGCATTCATTTTATCAAACCAACTGCGGGGTTTGTCCATTGTCTTTGGGGCCCGTATTGCCCGCACAAAGCCCCCTTCGGCCACCGTGTTTGCAAACAAGCCAAAATCCGACCCCGCAAAAACTTCAGACACATCTACAATCTTTAACGGATTCCTTAAATCAGGTTTATCGGACCCATAAGTGCGCATCGCTTCATCAAAAGGAATGCGTGGAAACGGGGCCGCCGTACAAACAGAATCAGGGGCAAATTCATGAAAGACATCCGAAATCAACTTTTCCGCCACTTCCATAATTTCATCTTGAGTGACAAAAGACATTTCCCAGTCAATTTGGTAAAACTCCCCAGGCGAACGATCCGCCCGACTATCTTCATCACGAAAACAAGGGGCCAGTTGGAAATAACGGTCAAAGCCCGCCACCATCAACAATTGCTTAAATTGTTGCGGCGATTGGGGCAACGCATAAAATTCCCCTTTATGTACCCGTGAAGGCACCAAATAATCCCGCGCCCCTTCGGGGGAAGAACTGGTCAAAATAGGGGTTTGAAATTCTGTAAAGCCCATGGCCCACATTTCATCACGCACAAACTTATTCAACCGATTACGCAATAAAATGTTGGCGTGAGGTTTGGCCCGCCGCAAATCCAAAAAACGATAAGTCAATCTTTGTTCTTCGGACAATTCCGATGAATCCGCTGTAATTAAAAAAGGAAGGACTTGGGCTTCCCCCAACATCTCCACTTGACTGACAACCACCTCTATTTCCCCTGTTGGCATTTTGGGGTTGATGGTTTCGGGGGCCCGTTGAACCACTTGCCCTTCCACCCGAATCACAGATTCAGGCCGTGCCTTTTCCAAATTTTGAAAGCACGCCGCATTCACATCTACCACACATTGTGTGATACCATCATTATCCCGCAAATCCACAAAAAGCAGATTCCCATGATCCCGCTTGGTTTGAATCCACCCCGAAAGGACAACTGATTCCCCCACATTTGCCAATCGTAATTGACCGCATAACTTTGTTCTGTAATTTTGCATTTTCTTTTTCCTTTTGTTTTGTCAAGCGCAAGGGCGAATTTCGTTCGCTGTGCCACCTTGCTTCAGGGCCTATCAGCCCCCTTAAACACGCTGTGTCGGGCGTTCCCGAGGGGGTCTAATCAGTATTTCACTTTTCTTCCCCTAAACTCCCCTGTGTCATCAGGCTCATCGTTTTTTGTATCAAGGACACGCTTAAAAGGGTGTCCTCAACTTTTTAAAGGATACCATTTTTTTTGATAAAAAACAAGCCTTTTTTACCGTAGTGTCCTTTTCCCATCAAAAAAACAATTCAAAGCCCACACTTTCGTTGAATTGCCAATCCTTGAATATTCCCCTATTTTTTTAAAGACAGAGAGGATTTAAATGATGAAAAAAATAATCGGTATTTTAATCATCTTAGTGATACTAGGGGGAGTTTGGGTAGGCTATTTCATCGGACAATCCAAAACAAAAGAAAGGCCCGTGGTCGCCTCTCCCCGTCAAGTCCCTGTCATCAAATTAGCCCCCCAAGAAATCACCCAAACACATGATTATATCGGTTTTATTCAAACCCCTAAAAAGGTAGAAATTACCCCCAACATTGCAGGCTATGTCGTCCAAGTATTTGTCCAAGGTGGAGAAACAGTCAAAAAAGGAGCCCCTCTTTTTATCTTGGACCAGCGGACTTTATCGGCACAACTCAATTCGGCCATTGCCGACCGATTACAGGCTGAAGCAAAATTAGAAAATGCTAAATCGTATCTAAAGCGACTTAGAAAAACACCTCAACAAGCGATTTCTGCCACAAATTTAGACACAGCCAAAGCCGATTATAAAACCGCCCGAGGCGCCGTCATGGCCGCCCGTGCCCAACAAAAGCAAGCCGAAACGAATTTGGCCTACACTTATTTAAGTGCCCCTTTTGATGGGATATTGGGAGATGTGTCCATTGTGGTGGGGGATTATGTCTCGCCAGAAAAAGGATTAGCCCTGTTGGTGAAAACCTCCCCCGTACGGGTCCAATTTGCCCTGCCCTTTGCGGATAAAGCCCTTCTGCCCGAACTCAAAAAAGCAAAAATAAGTCTCCTCTCTACACAAGGCCAGCCCCTCCTAACACAAGGAAAAATAGCCTTTACGGACAATCAAATCAATCCCTCCACAGACAGTTTAACTATCTATGCTGACTTTCAAAATCCTCAAAATGATATTCTGGGAGGCGCCGCTGTCTTCGTCCATTTTGAACAAAACCATCAAGGTATTCTCATTCCCAAAAACACCGTCCAACAAACCCCTAAAGGAAATTTTGTCTTTCTTTTACAAGACGGTAAAATCAAAAATATCCCCCTGACTATTACGGATAGCATTGGGGAATATTATTGGATTGGAACAGGCCTGAAAGCAGGGGATTTACTCATCACGGCCCCTCTGACACAAAAAGAAGTGGGACAAACCGCCACAGGAGTTTTTAAATGAGTCTGTCCAAATACTTTATCAACCGCCCCAAATTTGCCTGGGTCATTGCCATTTTAATGGTCTTGATTGGGGGCATTGCGATTATGGTTTTGCCCGTGGCCCAATACCCCCAAATCACGCCGCCGCAAATTATCGTTCAAGCCGAATACCCAGGGGCGAATGCCCAAACTTTGGTGGAAACAGTGGCTGTCCCCATTGAAAACCAATTAAATGGGATTGACGGGGTCTTATATATGTCTTCTTCGGCCACCGATAGTGGGGTTTATACCCTGACAATTACTTTCAACATCGGCGTTGATCCAGACATAGCGCAAGTCAAAGTAGAAAATCGGTTGGACCAAGCCAAGCCCTTTTTGCCCGAAGTCGTCATTCAAGAAGGCCTCAGTGTTGTTTCTCAATCAGCTAACATCTTGGCTTTTTTGGTTTTAGAATCCCCTCAAGGTACATGGGATAGCCTTTATTTAAGCAATTACGCTTATACCAATTTAAAGAATCCTTTGGGGCGATTAAACGGCATCAGTGGCGTCAATATCTATGGCCCCCAAAACAGCATCCGTGTTTGGTTAGATCCGCAAAAATTGGCCGCCCATCACCTGTCCGCCCAACAGGTCGCCAATGCCATAGAGCAACAAAACAACATTGCGGGCATTGGGGCGTTGGGCAGTGCCCCATCCAAAAACGGCAAACTTTTGATTTCCTTGATGACCAAAGGCCTTTTAAGTCAAGTCAGCGATTTTGAACAAATTATTTTGACTACAGACAAAAACGGCGGAATTTTATATTTAAAAGATGTAGGGACAGTAGAAATTGGTGCCGACAGTTATACGCTAGGAGGCAGTTATAATAATGCCCCTTCAGTCAGTATGTCCCTAAGCCAAACGCCCAATTCTAATGCCCTGCAAATTATGAAGCAAGTTAAAAAAGAAATGGACCTTTTAACCCAAGAATTCGCCCCAGACATGAACTTTAAAATCGTTTATGATTCCACTTTGTATGTGCGGGATTCTATCCAAGGCATTATTTCCACTTTGATGATTACTTTTTTATTGGTGATTGGTGTTGTTTATTTGTTTTTACAGGATAAATGGGCCACTTTAATTCCCAGTATCAGTATTCCTGTTTCTTTGATTGCCACCTTTATGGTCATCTATCTTTTGGGCTTTGACATCAACATTTTAACTTTATTCGCTTTAATCTTAGCCATTGGGTTAGTGGTAGATGATGCGATTATTGTTGTGGAACGCGTCCAGTATTTAATGTTAAATCAACACCTGAATTCCTTTCAAGCCGCCCTTCAGGCCATGAAAGATATTTCATCATCCATCGTTGCCACCACTTTTGTGCTGTTGTCTATTTTTATTCCTGTCGCCTTGATGGCTGGTATCACGGGAAAAATTTACCAACAATTTGCTTTGACTATTTCAACGGCTGTCGTTTTTTCGGCCATCAATGCTTTAACTTTATCCCCCGCCTTGTGTGCCCTGTTTTTAAAACCCACCCAAACTTATCAGCGGGGATTTTTTGCCCTATTTAATCGCTTTTTGGCTTGGGGGGAAAATCTATATCAATCGGGTGTTCGGTTTTTATGCCAACATTTAAAACTTGCCTTAACAATTGCGGGGATTGTCATTTTGGGGATCAGCATCCTTTTCCGCAGTATGCCAACGGCCTTCATTCCCCAAGAAGATCAAGGCTTTTTGTTGGCCAATGTGCAACTCCCCGATACCGCTACTTTTGCCAAAACCCAAGAAACACTCGCCCATTTATCCGATCGGATTCGGCAATTTCAAGGCATTGAATATGTGATTAGTATTGCCGGCACCAGTTTATTAAGTGCTTCAGGCGAAAACATCGGTATGGCGGCCATTGGCCTAAAGCCTTGGGACCAGCGCACAACCCCCAACTTATCCTTAGATGCCATCATGAAAAAATTGAGTGCAGAATTTCAAAACGACCCCATGGCTGAAATTGAATTTTTGGCCCTGCCCGCCATTCCAGGGGTCGGTCATAGCGATGGGATTTCCTTTCAACTAAATGCCTTAAACCCCAAAGCAACCCCTCAAGAATTGTTTGAGCAGTTGGAAAAAGTATTGGGGGATTTAAATACCAACCCCCATTTTGCCTTTGCTTTCAGCCCTTTCCAAGCCAACACACCCCACCTGTATTTGGAATTTGACCGTGAAAAATTAGCCTATTATCAAGTCCCTATTTCCGCCGTTTTTACCACTTTGGAAAATGTCTTTGGGTCCCGCTATATCAACAACATTACTTTGGACGGGCAAATCAACAAAGTCATTATGCAGGCCGATTATCCCAACCGTGAAAGCATCAAAGACATTGAATATCTGTATGTCCCCACCCAAACGGGAAAATTGATTCAATTAAAAGACTTTATTAAATTTAAAACCGTTTTGGCCCCCAAAATTATCTATCGTTATAACCAATACACCAGTGCCGCTATTACCGCCCAAACGCAAGGAAAATTCACCACAGGAAATGGAATTACCTATATCAAAAAACTGATTCAATCCTTGGGCAATAAATTTGGACTTTCTTGGACGGGCCTGAGCCTACAGGAGGTAGAAACCCAAGGACTTGTCTTGATTTTAATCACCCTCGCCGTGATTTTCAGTTATCTATTTTTGGTGGCTTTGTATGAAAGTTTCTTGATTGCCTTATCGGTCATTTTAACCAACATTTTTGCCGTGATGGGGGCCGTGTTGGGCTTGTGGGCCATGGACTTACCTTTAAGCATTTATGCGCAACTGGGAATTGTTTTGCTGATTGGATTGGCCAGCAAAAACGCTATTTTGATTGTTCAATTCACCACCACCTATCAACATCAAGGTTTAAGCGTTTTAGAGGCCGCCGTCAAAGGCGCCAAGGAAAGATTTCGGGCTGTATTGATGACCGCCCTTACTTTTATCTTGGGCGTGATGCCAATGTTATTTGCCAGTGGCGCTGGCGCCGCCAGCCAAATCGCCATCGGGACAACGGTGTTCTTTGGCATGATTGCCGCCACCTTGATCGGTATTTTGTTTGTCCCCGCCTTTTTCACTGTGTTTGATACCATCGCCATCAAACATCCCCCAAAAAAAGGAACTGTCCCTAAAATGCTTCTCCTTGTGCTTTTAGGAATGGAATTAGCCGCCTGTAAAGTAGGACCCGATTATCAACCGCCTGTCTTTTTTGAAGACAAGCAATTGGAAAAAGCGTTAGACACCCCTTTGTCCCCTAAAAAGGAAAGTCCTTCTTTTGAACTGACAGAGCTCAAAGACCCTGCATTGAAACAATTATTGGCACAGGCCCAAAAAAACAGTCCCACTTTGCGGACCGCTCTTTTGAAAATCAGACAAGCCCGAGCCCTCACCGCCATCAGCAAAGCAGGCCTTTTTCCCACCTTAGACATCACTGGTGCCTATAATTATGCCCACGCCAGCAAAAACATGAACCAAACCTTAAAGGAAAATTATTACCGTCTCGGTTTTGACGCCCTGTGGGAATTAGATATTTTTGGCGGTCAACGGCGACAATTAGAATCCACTGAAGCCCAACAAAAGGCGGCTCTATGGGGGTTAAAACAAACCCAAATTTCACTGAACGCCGAAATTGCCTCGATCTATTACCAACTACGCACCACTGAAACACTCTTAAAAAAAGCCCAAGAAAATGTGGATTTAGAAAGAAAAAACACCACCTTGATTCAAAATCGCTACGATTCGGGACTTACTCCTGATTTGGAGGTCAAACAATCCCTTTCCCTCTTAAAAACAACAGAAGCCCAAATTCCCCAATTGGAACAAGAAGTGATTCAATCCAAAACTTCTTTGGCGATTTTGGTGGGGGAATTACCTGGGGAAATTGATACGTTTCTAAAGCAAGGGAAAAATCCCATGGATAAAAAAAGTTTTTCTATCAAAAAAACTTACCTTGAATTGCCCCTCACGGTTATCAGAAATCGTCCTGACGTCCAAAGTGCCGAACAAAACTTAATCGCCCAAAATGCGCAAATTGGGGTCGCTATTGCCAACCTATTCCCCAAGGTAAGTTTTTCGGGCTTTTTGGGATTAGAATCTTTGCACGCCCAACAATTATTGCGTCATCGCAGTTATGGCTATAGTGCTATCCCTCAAGGCAACCTTCCCCTTTTTCACTTTGGATCCCTGTGGGCCAATATAGAGGCGCAAAAGGCTTTGACCGACATTCAAACGCAAGCCTATAAATCCGTCCTTTTAACCGCCACAGGAGAAGTCAAATCGGCTCTAGTCGCCTTGGACAAAGAACAAAAGCGCAACCAAAAATTATATCAAGCCTATTTAAAAGCCTCAGAGGTGGCTCATCTCATCTTTAACGAATACTTGAACGGATTAGTTTCTATGTCCGATGTTGTCAGTGCCGAAGAAAATCGCCTTTCTGCCCAAACAAATTGGATAAAATCCAACGGAACTCTCTATCAAAACTTGATTGCTTTTTACAAAGCCACAGGCGGTCATTTAAATGCGCCCGACAAAGACTAAGGTCTTTCTATTTTTAACCGAGAAGGGCGGCCTGTATTCGTCAACCAAATACCCGACAAAATAACCGCCCCACCAATCAATTGGGAAACAAAGACCTTTTCCCCTAAGATATAATGGGCTGAGATTGTGCTAAACACAGGCATAAGGTAATACAGGCTCCCTGCCCTTAAACTGCCCAGTTTATTTAAGGCGACATTCCAAAATAAATAGGCCAAAACAGAATTAAACACGCCCATATAAAGCATAATCAAAATAACTGTCTTTGTCATATTTTCATGAGTCAATGGATTTAAAGTATTTTCATACATAAAAAGGGGAACTGTCAATAAACACCCGATGGATACTGTGACAGCCAATAAAGTCGTTTGCCCCAAAGAACGGGGTTTGCGGGTCATTAAATAACTGTAAAGACCAAAACTGGACGCCAAACCAAACATCCACAAATCTCCCCAGGCAAAGTGGAAACTTTTTAAAGTGTTTAATCGTCCGTGGAACAGGACCAAAAAAAGCCCCATCAAGATTAAACCTAACCCAATTCGTTGAAATTGATGCAGGCGAACACCGGAAAAAACATGGGCAAACAAAAGTAAAAAAACAGGACCTGTAATGGAAATTAAAGACATATCTATGGCGGAAACTGTTGTAGCGGCATAATAGGCACAGGTGTTGGAAAAGGCAATACCTATAGCCGACAAAGCTAAAATAAACCAAATATGTTTTAGCAAAATACGTCGCTGTTTTAAAATGCGGGGCAAAGTAAAAGGCAACAAACAGACAGCCGCAATAAACCACCGAAAATAAGCAATCTGCCACGGCAATAAAGTCTCATTTAAATAACTGGCCACAATAACATTAAAACTCCAAAAGAAAACAGCCAAAATGGCCAAAAGATAATATCCCATATGTTTGTCCTTTCTTGTCTTTTTATATAATTTTTTGAATGCCTTGACACAAGGGGAAAACCGCCTAAAATACAGAGATTCCTTCTGAATCTTTTCACCTTTTTTTAAAACAAGCAGAAATTTGTTGTCCCCATTCGGGGGGATATCCCTTCGCTAAAAAAAATTGCCCCTTTTCTCTTTGTCTTTTCAGCGCCCCGTCTGTCATTTCTGTTTTTACTATGCGTGTCATTCTTGCGGAAGCGGGAATTTTATCAAAGGGGGTCTATTCCTTAAAGATGCCCGCTCAGGTCGGACATGACAATGCCCCGTTTTGGCCCGTATTTATGGGCGTTGTGGCATGAAAAGAGAAAATTCAAAAATCCGCTCTTCAAACAAGCGTTAAAGCCCGTCAATAAAGGGAAGTAAGGTATAACAAAAACGATCGTTTTTGTCAATATGCTTTTTAGCGTCTTTTTG
>CAKQBW010000005.1 GCA_934216505.1 uncultured Alphaproteobacteria bacterium | reverse complement strand
GGCGAATTTGTCGTTATTTTAAAAAATCAATCCAAAGAAATTTGTGAAGAATTGAAAAAATTTAATATCTTTCATGTTAAAAACTTTAAAATCAATGGGGAAGAAAATCACCCCTGTGTCACTAGCAATGAAATGGAATTGTATTTTTCGGGGTCCTCCAATGATGATGGTGGAAATGGTGATGGCAATGGGGGTGGTGATGGCCCATTGGGCGGAGCTTGTGATCATGTGTCTTTCACTTATCAATGTGAAGGGGAACCTCAATATGACGCCGATGGCTGTTTAACGACAAAAGTTTTTGAATGTCCCGAAGGCACACAATGTATCAATAAAACTTTGTGTTGTGAAAAAGATGAAGAAGAACCCGCTTGCTATACCCAAAGAGCGCGTGTTGATTCAGCGACACCGGGGTGTCCGAAATACTTGCACTATTCGGGGGAATGTGCTTGTCCCGAAGGCTTTACCTTTAAGGAGTGTCGGGACGGGTATAAAAAGTCCGAAGAACAGACTTTGCCCACTGGGGAATCCTGTCATAAATGCGTATTGAAAACTTGTGCCGAATATTTTGGGGCCGAATGGAGTGAAACAGCTCCAAGTTGCCGAATTGGACAGACTTTAGAAACGAAAAAATTGATTAATGAGACGGCTTGTTATCAATGCACGGGGGCGGCCAAATGTCCGCTCTGTCAAACGCCCGAAATTTCCAGTCCGACAGGTTGTATGAACAATGATAATGAAGACATTGGGGAATGTGCACATTGTCAAAATGGGACAGTGGTGATGGATCAAGAGTCTTGCCAAAAATGTGTTTTGAACACGGCCTCAAAAAAATATGTATGGCAAAATGAATCAGATGGATCCAACAAACAATCGGACGGGAAATGTTGTATTGGTGGGGCCTTAAAATATGATAATGAAAAGTGTCCTCAACCTAAGATTGATGAACCTAATCCTGATCCTGATGTGTGTGAAGTGCCTCTGTATGGGCAAAAGTACAATGCGAAAAATGATCTGCAAACAGAGGAAAACCAAACAGGGTGTTGTACTTTAAAGAAATTGACCCGTATCGTAGGAGGAAATATGATTTCCTTTAAGGGGTGGAAGAAAGGGGAATCTTCACCACAATATGGATGTTGTAAGGACGGTTTTGAAACAATAGGGTATAGTTGTTGCCCCGCAGATCGGACCACAGATGACAATAAAAAATGTTGTGCAACATCTGAAAAGGCAACAAAACAAGGATGTTGTCCCACCAAACAAGTGAGTGTGGATGAAAAGGGAGAAAAGCAATGTTGCGACAAAGTGGTGTGTGGGACTTCCTGCTGTTCTTATTGCGATGAGTCTGGGGAACAATGTGGTGATTGTGAGGCCCCTTTATACACCAAAGCCTATAACAAAACAACGCGCAGCCAAACGCAAGTGGCGGGGTGTTGCACCAACGACCGCTTGATTGCGGGGTCTGTGAATGCTGAATTTAAAGGCTATAAGTTTGGCTCAGGCGTAGTTTCTTATTGTTGTCCTGAAGGGTTTGAAATTTTGGGGGATAAAACAAAAACTTCCAGCAAATGCTGTGCCCCTGAAAAAGTTTATACAGATGCCAAAGGGGTTAAACGATGCTGTGGCCAAAACAGGGTGCCTGCAGGACAAACCTGTTGTTCGGAAAGCAGAAAATATACGGATTCAAATGGGGCGGAAAAATGTTGTTCAACGAACTTGGTGACCTCCAGCGAAGGGAAATTGGTGTGCCAAGACGATGTGAAACAATGCCGTCCTTTGACGATAAAAACAGAACGAATTGGCTACTCCAAGAAAGTGAAAATGTGTTATTTAAATCGTGCTCAAACAAAGTGGGCGGGGTGTAATGATCCTGAAGAAAATGATATTTATCGTATTTATGCCGATGATACAATTACGGTGCTGAATGACACACAATTAAAGTTCCAAATTTTGGGTATCTTTGATACGTCGGACAGTCATTTTTGGGAAAATGACCTTTCGGGATTTGTCCAAAGGATTTTTGTAAAAGAAGTGGGTGGTCCCACTTTGGTGAATGTCTCAGGGTTGAACAATTTTGAAAATTGTAATAAGATGGGGTATGTGCAGTACAAATATCTTGATCCTAAAGGAAAGTATAAGCTCAAAGGGCAATTAAAGACCAAAGCCTTTGAAGAAACGATTACTTTGAAGGCGGGGAAGACCTATCAAATAGACATTAATATTCGCAATTTTTGTGAAGCCTGTATCGTTGATACAAAGTGTCGTGTCTATTAAAAAAGAGAGAGCCCCTTTTTCCCACGGGATTTTCCCCGTGGGATTTTTGTTTTATTTCATATAATGTTCATTGTTGTTATATTTAAAAAGAAGTTATTTTTCAATAGGTTATTTTGACATTAAAAAAGTTAAATGAAAAAAAAGGAAACTCCCTTTAATCTAAAAAGAAAGAAAGGAGAGTCTGATGAAAAATGTTGTTCGGTTTTTATTGCGCCGTCTTTTTCGTTTAATGAAAATTCGTGTCTTTTTTATGGAGACGGAAGAAATGTTGCCCCAAAAGGGGATTTATATCGCCAATCATGTGTCGTGGTTAGACCCGATTGTTTTGTTTGCCTTTTTACCCAAAGACCCCGTGCTTTTGCTTCATTCAAAATTGTATAAGAATAAGGTTGTGCGTTTCTTTTTGAAAACAGCCAATGTGATGGAATTTAACTATATGAATGCGCAAGACGCCAAAAAGGTGATTGACTTAATCAACCAAGATAAATTCGTCCTAATGTTCCCTGAAGGCTGTATGACGGATTCAGGGGATATTATGAAAATCTATGAAGCGCCAGCGGTCATTTCGGACAGAACGGGGGCGCCCTTTATCCCTATTTGGATTGCGGGGGCAGAGTATAGTCCTTTTTCAGAAACAGAGGGTAATCAACCCCATCGCCTTTTGCCAAAAATTAAAATTACTGTGGGGAAAACAGAGGCTATTTCTGTTAATGAAGAATTGAAAAAGAATCGGGATTATCTGCGTGATGTTACTTATCATATTTTAAATCGGTTGCGTTTTCAAAAAAGGTATTCTTCCAAATTGACTTTGCCTCATGCATTGTTGCGGACAGCCCGTATTTATGGTAAGGTCAATTGGCTCCAACGCCGTAAAGTGTTAGAGGATATTCAACGCCAACCCCAAAGTTATTTTGATTTGATTGTGAAGGCACATATTTTGGGAAAGAAGTTTGCTGAACACACAAAAGTAGGGGAAAAGGTGGCTTTGATGTTGCCTAATTCGGTGGCTTCTGTGGTGAGTTTTTTTGCCTTAAGTTTTTACGGGCGTATTCCTGCCATGTTGAACTTTTCGCATGGGCCAAACATTGTGGTGTCTATGTGTCGGACTGTTCAAGCAAAAGTAATTATTACCTCAAAAGCTTTCATTGTGAAAGGAAAAATGGAAGGGTTAGTGGAGGTTTTAAAGGAAAATAAATTTAAGGTTTTATACTTGGAAGATTTGGCCAAAACGATTACTTTAAAAGATAAAATAGCGGGTTATTTAGCGTATAAGTTCCGCCGAATTCCTGTTGCCACCCAAAGCACAGACACAGCGGTTATCTTATTTACCTCAGGATCCGAGGGGGTGCCTAAAGCTGTTTTGCTTTCCCATTCTAATATTTTATCCAATGTGCAACAAACAATTTGTTTTGAACAACTGATGGTGCGGGATTTGATGTTTAATTCATTACCAATGTTTCACTCCTTTGGTTTGACGGTGGGCACATTTTATCCGTTGTTTAATGGGGCAAAAGTCTTTTTGTTTCCTTCGCCTTTGATGTACCGTAGCATTACAGAATTACTGTATGAATTGCGGGCGACCATTATGGTGGCCACGGATACTTTTTATAAAGTCTATGCTAAAATTTCTCACCCCTATGATTTCAAACATGTGCGTTTGTGTTATGCGGGGGCAGAGGCGGTCAAGCAAGAAACACGAGATATGGTGTCTGAAAAGTTGGGAAAACGGCTGATGGAAGGCTATGGTACCACAGAATGTGCCCCTATTATCTGTGTGAATAACTACCTGTTTAATAAATTCGGCACTTTGGGAAAACTCCCCCCTGCGCTGGAATATAAGATAGAACCTGTGGCGGGTATTAAAAAAGGCGGTGAGCTGTGTGTGCGGGGGCCCAATGTGATGAAAGGCTATATGTTTGCCAGCAATCCGGGGGTACTGGTGCCCGTTGAAAATGGCTGGTATCATACGGGCGATGTGGTAGAGGTAGATGATTTAGGTTTTGTGAAAATTGTGGATCGGGTCAAACGTTTTGCCAAGATTGCGGGCGAGATGATTTCCCTGACAGCGGTGGAAAATTTGGGTTATGAAATATGGAAGACGGAAGATTTTCATTGTGGAGCAGTGGCGATTCCTCATCCCAAAAAAGGCGAACAAATTGTTTTTGTTTCCAATAATCCTGAGGCGGGCAAGCCTAAGTTTTCTGAAAAGGTCCAGAAAAAGGCCATGAGTGAATTGTATGTGCCGTCGCTTTTCCTATATCGGGAGGAAATGCCTCTGTTGGCGACAGGGAAAGCCGATGTTCAAACCTTGAAAAAATGGGTGTTGGAACAAACAAAAGAATAAAAGGTCCCTCAAGCCCCCATATGGGGGCTTTTAAAATCTCCTGTGAAAATAAAAAAAGCCTCCTTGAAAGAGAAGGGGGACAAAGAAATTGGAAAAATTGATTTTTTTAATTTTGGAGCGGGTGAAGGGAATCGAACCCTCGTGGTCAGCTTGGGAAGCTGCTGCACTACCATTGTGCTACACCCGCTTAATAAAATCATTGTAGCGCATCTTAAAATAAAAGTCAAGCATAATTTCAAAACGAATCGGGACGAATCGTTCAGGGCATTTAAAAGACGTGCCTTTTATCCCTTTTTAACCCCCTCTTTTTTTTGGGAAAAAAACTTTTTATTAACTATTTGGTGGTATTAAATAAAATTCTAAAAGCGAAAAAATTCATATAAATGAAAGGGTTATTTTTTTATGCAAAAAAAATCCAAAAAAGGGCTTGACAGACGGGGCAAAAAAATGTCTATTATGAGCAGATAAAAAAATAAAAAAAACACAAGATATGGTATAATTTAACATAAAAGGACACAAAATGTTGAAAGTTGTTGAAAATCAAGAACCTAAGCAAAGCATAGATATCGGCCCTTTAAGTGAGGTTGTGAAGCGGGATGGGGAAAAACAGACTTTTGATGCCGAAAGGATTGTGGCGGCGATTGCTAAAGCGGGCGAAGCCACAGGGGAATATAGTTTTGATGAAGCCCATTTATTGGCCGAACAAGTCATTAAGGTGTTGCGTCATCGTTTTGCAGGGGCGATTGTGCCAACAATTGAACAAATTCAAGATGTGGTGGAACAGGTTTTAATTTCCTCTAATTATTACAAAACGGCACGTTCTTATATCGTTTATCGGGAACAACGGGAACGCCAACGGCAAGATAAAAAAGTGGCCATTGACGCGATTTCGTCCATCAATGAATATCTGGATCGTTCAGATTGGCGGGTGAATGCGAATGCGAACCAAGGTTACTCATTGGGGGGATTGATTTTAAATGTATCGGGGAAAGTGGTGGCTAATTATTGGTTAAAGCATGTTTATACCCCTGAAATTGGGCAAGCCCATTTAAACGGAGATTATCATATTCATGATTTGGATATGTTGTCGGGGTATTGTGCGGGGTGGTCGTTGCGTACTTTGTTGTCCGAAGGGTTTAATGGGGTCGCCAATAAAACAGAATCACTTCCTCCGAAACACTTGGTCAGTGCTTTTTCGCAGATGGTGAATTTTTTGGGGACTTTGCAAAATGAATGGGCAGGGGCGCAGGCTTTTTCATCGGCAGATACTTTTTTGGCGCCTTTTATTCGTTTGGAAAACTTGCAATATAAAGATGTCAAACAGGCGATGCAATCCTTTATTTTTAATTTAAATGTGCCGTCCCGTTGGGGCACCCAAACGCCTTTTACAAATTTGACTTTTGATTGGACTTGTCCCGCTGATTTAAAGGACCGCCATCCCAATATAGCGGGGAAAGAACAATCTTTTACCTATGGGGAATTACAAAAAGAAATGGACATGATCAATCGGGCTTTTTTGGAGGTCATGGGCGAAGGTGATGCCAAGGGGCGCCCCTTTACTTTCCCGATTCCTACCTATAACATTACTTCGGAATTTCCATGGGAAGGGGAAAACATTGATTTGTTGTTTGAAATGACGGCCAAATATGGGTTGCCTTATTTTTCCAACTATGTCAATTCGGATATGAAACCATCTGATGTGCGTTCTATGTGTTGCCGTTTGCGGTTAGATTTAACGGAATTAAAACGGCGCGGAGGCGGTTTGTTTGGGTCTGCGGAACAAACGGGCTCTATCGGTGTGGTGACCCTCAACTGTGCGCGTTTAGGATACCTGTTTAAAGGGGACGAAGAAGCCATGTATAAACGTTTGGACGAATTGATGGAGATGGCCAAAAAGTCGTTGGAATTAAAGCGTCAGACAATCACCATGCAAATGGAAAGAGGGCTTTATCCTTATACAAAACGGTATTTGGGGCGGTTTAATTCGCATTTTTCCACCATTGGGGTCAATGGCATCAACGAAATGATTCGTAATTTTACCAATGATAAAGAAGATATTACCACGGATTGGGGACGGGCTTTTGCGAAAAAACTTTTGACCTATATCCGTAATCGGTTGGTGGATTTCCAACATGAAACAGGGAATATGTATAATTTAGAGGCGACCCCAGCGGAAGGAACAACTTATCGTTTTGCCCGTGAAGACCAAAAGCGCTACCCTGATATTTTACAGGCAGGGACACGGGAAGCCCCCTATTATACGAACTCATCACAACTGCCCGTGGGTTTTACGGACGACCCATTCAAGGCTTTGGATTACCAAGATGATTTACAATCTCAATATACGGGTGGAACTGTTTTGCACCTGTATATGAGTGAGCGCATTTCATCGGCGGATTCATGTAAGAATTTAGTCCGCCGTGTGTTGGAAAATTACAGGCTGCCTTATGTTTCTATCACGCCTGTTTATTCCATCTGCCCCAAGCATGGGTATATCAGTGGGGCACATAAGTATTGTCCGATTTGTGATAAAGAAATTATTGAACGCAAAAGAAACCAACAACAAAAGAAGGGAGAATAAAATGACAGATAATGAAATTTTGGCATTGAATGAATGCGAAAGAACACCTTGCGAATGCTGGACACGGGTGATGGGATACTTTCGTCCCTACAGCCACTTTAACAAGGGCAAGAAAAGTGAATTTGATGAACGAAATTGGTTTGTGGAAGAAAAAGCCTGTCCCTGTGAAATGCGCAAGGCGGGTTAAAGGTTGGGAGTGTTGAATGACACGGACGGTGGCGGGACTGGTGCCCTTTACAAGTATTGACTATCCTTCTTACTTGGCCGCCGTCATTTTTTTTCAAGGATGTCCTTTAAGATGCCCTTTTTGCCATAATCCGAATTTGCAACCTGCCCAAGGGGAAAATCTGACACCATGGGTGGAAGTAATGAGCTTTTTAAAAGGCCGTGTCAAAAGGTTAGATGGGGTGGTTTTTTCGGGGGGCGAACCACTGATGCAAACGGAAATTGCCGCCATGATTCAAGAGGTGAAAGCGCTGGGCTTTAAGGTGGCAATACATACGTCGGGTGTTTATGTGGATACATTAAGGGATCTTTTGCCTCTCTTGGATTGGGTGGGGTTGGATATCAAGGCCCCTTGGGCAAAATATGAAACCTTGACGGGGCGTAAAGGTGTGGCCGAAAAAGTCCAAAAATCTCTCAGGTACTTGATAGAAAGCGGGGTAAAATTTGAATGTCGCACGACCTGTGATCCGCTGCATTTAACCCCTGATGAGGTGATTCAGATAGCCAAAGAATTAAAGCAAGTCGGGGTAGCCACTTATGCCTTGCAAAAATATCGTTCTTTTCCCGAAGATAAGCATCCGCCCTCTGTGACGGAGATAGAGGCCTTTTTTACCCATGAAGTGTTGCGTCAAATCACTTCTTTTTATCCTGAGGTGATTTTAAGGTAAAAGGGGCCTGTTCCCCTGTGTCCCCTCTTTTTGTTTGATAAAAAAGAGGGGAATCTTCAAAAACTTGAAAATGATTTTGTTTTTCTTGAGACGTTTTTGAAAGAAGAATGTTGAAAGTTTATATAATTTACGGTACCAAAGCATTTCGGGATATTTGGCCCAGAGCCTTTTGATAAGGTCTTCACAATGAAGACGCGCCTGGGCATTTCTGCTTTCAGAATCAGGCTTCAGGCGGTAATAAAATAAAAGTTCGGGAATTCGGTAAAAAGAGGCCTTTTGACGATAGATCATATGACACCATAAATCATAATCTTCTAATCCCTCCCGAAAAGCCCGATCAAACCCGCCCGTTTTGTCAAACAAACTTTTCCTCAGCAAGGTAGCATTAACCAAACAGTTTCCACGGGCCATATTTATTTTTGTTGGTTTTTTAAGGGGCATTTCTTTATTTTCACGACCAAAAATCATCACCCGACAGGTGATAATATCGCCTTTCCCAGCGGTGATGGCGTTGTATGATTTTTCCAAAAGCTTTTCATCAATGATATCATCGCTGTCAAGAAAATAGATAAAGGTCCCTTTGGCCTGTTTTACCCCATTATTTCGTGCCTCAATCACGCCTTTGTTTTTTTGATGGATAATTTTGATACGGCTTTCTTGGGTTGCATAGTTTGTCAATATCTCATGGCTTGTATCGGTACTTCCATCATCTATGCAAATCACTTCAAAATCCGAAAAACTTTGTTTTAAAACAGAATCCAAGGCGTCTTTGAGGTATTTTTCACCATTATAAACGGGCATGATGATGCTGATAAGGGGGACTTTATTCATGACTGTCTTTCTTCTCTTTCTTTGAAAGAACGGGCTCTGTGTCTTCCTTGATGTTGGCGGGAGAGGCGAGGTCTGAGGCATAAAAAGTAAAGGCGTCCGATGATAAAAATTCTTGTAATTTGTAGATTTCGGTTGGCTCGCCTATACAAACAATTTTATTTTTTATATTATTTGTTGCTGGGTTATTTTCCGCCAACAACTTTCTGATGAGTTTTATGCTTTTGGGCGTTGTGGCATGATGAATGCGTGTTGTTTTCATAAATATGACCTTTCAGATACTTTTCAGGATTTAATTTTATCCCAAATGTTGATTATAATCAACAACTTTTTTATGAAAATAATCTACTTTTATAGCATGCTCTTGAAAACAATAGGAAAAAACATACGATTTTTGCGAAAAAAAAGAGGCCTCAGCCAAATTGATTTAGCGGTGATGGTCGGGGTTGATCGTTCTTATTTATCAGGGATTGAAAATGGACATAAAAATATGACGATTATGTTGCTTCAAAACTTTGCAACGGTCTTAGAGGTGGCTTTGGAAGATTTATTGAAATCTTCGCTTTAACTAAAAAGGTTTTGGGGGAGGAACGGGGGGAATGTTGCCTGCTAGGTGTTTCTGAAAATCAGGATGAACACTTTCGGCCCAAGATTGAAATTGCTCTAAATCAAAATCTTTTAATTGGCGGGCGGCGATGATATTCTTCCCAAAAGGAGGCACTACTTTTTTGTTTTTAATCACCTCATAGTGCAGGTGCGGTCCTGTGGAACGTCCCGTGGAGCCCACATACGCAATGACTTCCCCCCGCTTGACTTTAGACCCGACCTTTAAATCCGAACGGTATCCATTTAAATGGGCATAGGCTGTTTGATACCCATCGGCGTGGCGGATACTGATATATTTCCCATACGAACCTTTGCGGCCGATTTGTTGAATTGTTCCATCGGCGGCGGCCATCACAGGGGTATTTTTGCGACAGGCTAAATCCACGCCTTTGTGGAAAATTTCATATCCCAAGATGGGATGACGTCTGCGCCCATAAGGGGAGGAAAGCCGTGCCCGTGCCTTAACGGGACGCTTCATTAGGTGTTTGGCAACACTTTTTCCCCGAGCGTTATAAAAACCGACGGTACCATTTTGGGCCACATAGGCGTACCGATTCAGATTGAACTCTGAATTTTTTAATCCGACAAACAAGAGTTGCTTTCCCCCAATTTCTAATCCCCCTTCGGTGATTTTGTATTCAGCGATAATGTCAAAAGTGGTGCCATTGTGAATGTCTGAATTAAAATCAATTTCTCCGTCCAAAGCACTGACCACTTGCGTGATGATACTTTCGGGAACCCCTTCTTTTTGGGCGGATTTGGAAAAGGTACCCTGAACAACGCCCTTGTATTGCTGGGTTTTTGTTTCTACCCGTCCTGTGTGGGAAAAGGGGGTCCAAGTCCCATCGGCTTCCTTAATGACCGCCAAATTTTCGTTTTCTTTTACATTTAAAGAAATCCCCACGACATCGGGACCATCTTTAAAAAACAAAAAATTGAGTCCTGGGCGCAAGGTTTTTAGGTTGATTAAAAGTTCCAAAGCCTCAATCATTTTGACCCGTTCGGCGGACGGAACATCTTCCTGACTTAAAAGGGTGGCCAAACTTTCCCCTTGATTCAGGGTGCGCATTTTCATTTTCAATTCCCCCAATTGAACACGTTTTTCCAATTCGTTTAAGGAAATATGTTCCACTTTCACGACAGGCGCATCGCCCAAATCTTCATGGACGATTTCTGTGGGGAGAGGGGCGTTTTCTTCCTCAGGGGACAACAAAGGCTGATTTTTGGGGGCCACAGGTAAAGTACAGCGAATCAGCATGGGAAAAGACACGATACAAATCAAAATCATCAATGCCAAAAAAAGGTCTGATTGGTTCATTTTTTTGACATGAAACCACGCCTTTTGTTTTGTTAGACGGGCCTGATGGGAAACTTTTTCAAATGTTTTTTTAAAATCCATAAAGGTATCATAAAAAATTATTTACCAAAAGTCAAATAAAATTATTCTAAATGTTGAATGATGTGGATAATGTTTAAGGCCATGCCTGATTGAATGTCATCGCCTGTCAGCCAAAAGGAAAGTCTGTTTTGATTGAGTTGTTCATGGTGCAGATAGATTTTATTTTCACTTAAAGTGGCCCGATTGGAAATCATAAAATCAGGGGTGGGTTCTTCTAAATATTGAATCAACGGATTGTTAGCGTACAGGCTTTTGATATTGATTTTTCTTTGTAATTGACAATTTAAATATAAACTGACACCCCGAAAAACAGGGACAAAGCAATGGGTAAATTGCATGTCAATACCTGTGATACATTTTAATTGGCATGGGGTGATCAATTTATGTGGGGGGAGGAGTTCGGGTATTAAATTAAAGGCGAGCGCTGGGGCGTTTAAAAGAGGGTCCAAGGGTATTTTGGTAAAGAGGCTTGCCGTTTGGGCTTTGAGTTTTTGATTGGCCTCTTGCCCCAAAAAGGAAGTGCCGATGAGGGCAATGACCTGAAATTGACGGGCAATTTTTTTTAGCGGTGTCAGGGCATGCGCCAAAATAACCGTCAAAGAGGTCGGGGCGCAAATCAATCGGGCTTGGGGGCGAAAACGATTGATATGCGGGATAAAGCAAGGGGCTTTGGAAAGGACGGCTGTGCAATCAATCACATGGGCCCGCTTGGGAATTCTTTTGGAGGGATAAGAAAGGGGGATTTTTTTGTCGCATAATAAAACGATATAGGGGCTTTTTTCGGCGAATAAATCCACGGGTAAAACGGGTTTTTCTTCCCCCATATAAAAAATCGTTTGAGGTGTATTTTGGTGGTGGTCCATTAAAACAATGCGTTCAAAAGGATAATGATGGGCTTCTAATTGTCCCAAAATCGTTTGGGCAATTGTTGTTTCAATCCCCAACAAAATGATTTTTGTTTCCTGCATATAACTCAGATGGGGCTTTTTTTATAAAAACAAATCTATTCTTTGGACTTAAGGAAAGAAAGAAGGGACTTGATTTATGGGGCATTTTCGGGTATGATAAGTCTAAAGGAGAAAGAAAATGGAAAATTCAACTCAAACTTATTTGTCCCCTGAACATACATTGAAATCAGCGATTGATTGTCGGGGGGTGTGCCTGCATTGTGGGCAAAAAGTGGCCATGAACTTGATTCCCGCCCCTGTGGGTACAGGGATTCAGTTTGTGCGTACAGACATTACCGATAAAAATAATGTGGTCCCTGCGACTTATTTAAATGTATCCGATGCCCGCTTATGTACCTGTATTGCCAATAAAGCAGGGGTGAGTGTGTCTATGATTGAACATGTGATGGGGGCGTTGCATGCGTTTGGAATTTCCAATTTAAGATTAGAATTAGATGCCCCTGAGGTCCCCTTGATGGACGGGTCGGCTCAGGATTTTATCACTTTAATTGAATGTGCGGGCGTGGTGGCGCAGGAAGCCCCCCAAAAGGCCATTCGTATTTTGAAAAAAGTTTCCTATGACGAAGGGAACGCGCATGTGGAATTGGCCCCCCATAAATCAGGATTGAATCTGTCCTTTATGATTGATTTTCCCCAAAGCAGTGTGATTGGCAAGCAAGAATATGGTTTAGATTTAACCACAGATTCTTTTAAAGAATTGGTGGGACGGGCTCGCACTTTTGGTTTTGTGTCTGAAGTGGAACAGTTGCGGGCGATGGGATTGGCCAAAGGGGCCACTTTAGAAAATGTTATTGCGGTTCAAAAAGACGGGGTAATGAATCCTGGGGGCTTGCGGGATAAACGTGAATTTGTGGCCCATAAAGTGTTGGATGCTGTGGGGGATTTATATCAACTGAATATGCCTGTGTTGGGGAAATTTTATGGGGAAAAATCGGGACATCGCCATGTCAATGCTTTGTGGCGGAAATTGATGGCGGACCACGATGCCTATGAAATCATCACTTTGGACGAAGTGAAATAATCCAAAGCGACTTGAGCACAGGTCAGGCCAAAAATGCCTGTAATCGTGGGCAAACTTCCCATTTTGTGGCGGGCCCGCCCCGATTCAGCGGGGGCATCAGGGGCCTGTAATTTAGATTTATCTTGTGCCAATTCTGAAGAATAAACAACCCGAAAGTCCAAAGGGACTTTACGGCGGCGCAGGTATTTTCGGATAAAGGCCGCTAAAGGGTCATTTTTTGTGTTTTTCATTTGGGCAATTTCAATCAAGGCGGGCTTGGTTTTGAGGGCGGCCCCCATGCTGGAAACAAAGGGAATTTGACTTTTAACCAGAGCCTCAATCAAACACACTTTGGGGTTTAAACTGTCAATCGCGTCAATCACAAAATCAGGATGTAATGCCACAATTTCAGAAACCGTCTTTTGGTTCATCATTAAATTGACACAATTCACCCGAATATCGGGGGAAATATCCTGAATTCTTTTTTGGGCGACCAAAGTTTTGGGTTGGCCCAAGGTGGAAGTCAGGGCAAACAATTGCCGATTCAAATTACTGACCGAAACCGTATCAAAATCCACTAAAGTTAAATGCCCAATGCCCGCACGGGCCAAGGCCTCTATCGCATAACTGCCCACAGCGCCACACCCTACCACGCACACATGGGCGTGTTGGAGTTTATTTAGGTTGTCTTCCCCCACCATCAGGCGCATGCGTGAAAGTCTATCTTCCATCGCAAAACCTTTCAAAATTTTGGGCAACCTGTTCGGGATTCACTTTTAATTCCAAAAATAAAAAAGGCAGATTGGTGGGCGAAGGCAGGCCACTGGGGGCATCACTTTCCACCAATAATTTATCTGGGGGAATCAAAGGAATCTTGGTGGCTTTTTGAACCGAAAAAAAGGCCAAGTAATTTTGAAAAAATTTGATGACATTTTTGTCGCCCGAAAATCCATGAAACAAAAAAGTCAAGTTGGCATGATGTTTTAAAAGGGGCATCATTTCCCCCCACGCCCGCACGCAGTGAATATGAAGGGGGCGATGATATTTTTGGGCCAACATTAGTTGGGCTTCAAAAAATTCAATTTGCTTATAAAAATCACTTTTGCATTTGTCCAAACCAATTTCCCCAATATGGGCCACAGGGTGAAAAGCCAACAAAGTCTCCAGTTGCTGGAGGGCCTCTGAGGTTAAAGAAGGGACCTGCCATGGGTGAATCCCTAAAACGGGAATCAAGCGATCGTCCTGTGCATGAAGGGACAAGACTTTTTCCCAATCGTGGGGGCCTGTGCTGTTGATGAGCAACTTTTCCACACCGACAGTATGGGCAATTTTAAATTCCCCTAAATCCAAGGGGTGGCAATGGGCATCATTATAAATCATGGGGAATATGATAGGCTGATTTTTATAAAAATTCAAGTAAAATTTTCATTGCAAAAAGGGGGAAAATCGGCTATGCTTTCGGGCATGGAAAAAGAACTCAGTTTTTTAAAAGATTTGAATCCCGAACAATATCAAGCCGTGACGACCACTGAAGGTCCTTTGCTGGTTTTATCGGGGGCGGGCACAGGAAAAACACGGGTCTTAACCACACGAATCGCCTATATCTTAGCCACGCATTTGGCGTTGCCGTGGCAGATTTTAGCGGTCACCTTTACCAATAAAGCCGCTAAAGAAATGGGCCAGCGTTTGGAACAAATGGTGGGGCTGACGGCACAAGGGGTTTGGTTGGGCACTTTTCACCGGATTGGGGTGAAAATTTTGCGCCGTTATGGGGGCTATGTGGGTTTGCAACCGAATTTTGCCGTTTTGGATAGTGATGACCAAGAGCGTTTGTTAAAAAATTTGATGCAACAATATGGGGTAGATGTCAAAAAATTCCCCCCGAAAATTATGCTAGATGTCATTCAACATTGGAAAGACAGAGGGTTGTCTCCCGATAAAATCACGGGGGGGGAACAGTCTGATTTTTGCGAAGGGCGGGCGTTGGATTTTTATAAACTGTACCAAAATAAACTCGGTGAAATGAACGCGGTTGATTTTGGGGATTTACTTTTGCTTCCCCTGCGGTTGTTTCAGGAAAATGCCGCTGTCTTAGCCGAATATCAAAACCAATTTCATTACATTTTGGTGGATGAATACCAAGATACTAATGTGGCTCAGTACATGCTTTTACGCTTGTTGGCCAAAGGACACAATAATATCTGTTGTGTGGGGGACGATGACCAATCTATTTATTCATGGCGGGGGGCGGATGTAGATAATATCTTGAACTTTGGCAAAGTTTTTTTGAATGCGAAAGTGATTCGGTTGGAAAGAAATTACCGTTCTACGGCCCATATTTTGGGGGCGGCTTCGGCTTTGATTGCGCATAATTCAGGCCGCATGGGCAAGACCTTGCGTGTGGCACAAGATTCAGAAAATCAAGGGAACTTGGTGGTTGTTCAGGGCTTTTATAATGGCGGGCATGAGGCCGAAAAAGTCATTGAACAAATTGAAAATGAATGCCATCAAGGGGTGCCTCTTTCCCAAATAGCGATTTTGGTGCGGGCGGGCTTTCAAACCCGTGAATTTGAAGACAAGTTGATTCAAGCGGGAATTGCCTATAAAATCATCGGGGGCTTTAAGTTTTATGAACGGGAAGAAATTCGGGATGCGGTGGCCTATTTAAGATTGGTTTTAAATCCCCATGATGATTTGGCTTTTATGCGTGTGGTGAATAAGCCCCGCCGTGGAATAGGGGATAGCGTGATGCGCTCTTTGCGGGCTCAGGCGCAAGCCCAACAGACCAGTTTGTTTGCCGCTATTGAAACGGCGGATTTAAAGCCCGCCCCCAAAAAGACCTTGATGGCCTTTAAACAAATGGTGGCCACTTGGCAAGAGCACAGTAAAAATTTATCCCCCGAAGATTTGGCCAAAGAAATCATGAATGAATCGGGGTATTTAATGATGTGGCGGTTGGATAAATCTCCCGAAGCACCTGGGCGGGTGGAAAATATCCAAGAATTATATAATGTACTGGGAAATGGGGATTTTGAAAGTATAGAATCTTTTTTAGAATATGCGTCCTTATTGACGGAAAATGATGAAGTAGCCACCTCGGAACAGTTGGTGGTGATGACTTTGCATGCCAGCAAAGGCTTAGAGTTTCATACCGTGTATTTGCCGGGGTGGGAGGAAGGTCTTTTTCCCCATCAACGAGCGTTAGACGAATCGGGTGAATTGGGATTAGAGGAAGAACGGCGATTGGCCTATGTTGGAATCACACGGGCCCGCCGATCTGTTTATATTTCCTATGCGTCTAATCGTCGGGTCTATGGTCAATGGCAAAATGCGTTGCCCAGCCGTTTTATCAAAGAACTCCCCCCTGAACATATTGACAGGCGGGGAAATAACCGCTTAGGATATACCCAAATGACAGAGGTGCGTATGCCGTGGGCACGGGAAAAATTAGTTTCTCCCTCACACAAAGGGCGTCAGGTCAGGCACGAAGTTTTTGGCAAAGGGGTTGTGTTGCGGGAATCAGGGGACATGATGGAGGTCTTTTTTGAAGGGGCCGGCTTGAAAAAAATTAAATCCTCTTTCTTGACTTTTGTTTAAGAAAAAGGGGGGGGCTTTTTTCCTCGAAAGCATCAATTTTTTTGGAGTTTTCTTTTTTGAAAGCGCACCCGATATTCTGCTTGCCGCCGATAAAAATTAGCCCGATGAACGCAATAAAGCCCCATGGTAGAGGCACCCCCTGCGGCAATGGTTTCCAGCCCTTGCTTTTTATAAGCCGCTATCAAAGTACAGGCTATTAAAGGAACGGTCCAACAGGCATGGTAATTGACGACCCGTTTCCATTTGCGCTGTTCGTGTAAATAAAAGGCCAGATGCTTCAGTTGATTTTTTCTTTGTTCTGAGATGTTTTCCATGAAAATCCTTTTGTGAGGGGGCGGGGCTTTCGGAAAAAAATTCTATCCATAGCGTTGCAGTTTTTCACTTTCCTTTATCCAAAGTTGGCGTTTGGCCAAAGAGGCGGCACTTTTTGAAAAAGCACAAGCCGCCGAAGGGGCCGCTACCAAGGTCCCCACAACAGGGTGTTTTTGGGCATAGTGCCATCCGAATCCCAAAAAAGCCAACCCAATCAATCCTTGCAAAGAAGCATTCTTGGTATGAAACTGAATCTGCTTTTGGCATTTATATTGTCGCCGTGCCCATTCATGAGGACAAACCGAAGGATGAATCATTTTTTTTGTTATAGACATGCCTTTATTGTACCAAAAAAAGGCAAAAGAATCAAGGGGAGGCTTGCTTTTCCAAAAAAACTAGGATAAAATACACCCCATGTTTAATAAAACAGAACGACTTTTGGCTTTTCGGTACCTGCGCTCACGCAAGCGGACAGGTTTTGTGTCTGTCATAGCGGGCTTTTCTTTTTTGGGGATTATGCTGGGGGTAGCCACCTTGATTATCGTGATGAGTGTCATGAATGGATTTAAGGAGGAATTGCTGGGGCGTATTTTGGGATTGAATGGACATTTAGGGGTGTATCCTATTTTTGGTCCCAGTTTGGATGGATATGAGGAAATAAAAGCGCAAGTAGCACAAAATCCAGCGGTGGTGGCGGTGGTGCCTGTGGTAGATGGTCAGGCAATGCTGATGACCGATGCGGGCCAAGCGGGGGTGATGGTGCGGGGCATGGCGCAAACAGATTTCGTTCATCGGGATTTACTGACAAAAAATTACCAAGGGGCCCCATTGGTGGGCTTTGAAAAAAATCGTGTGATTTTGGGGTGGCGTTTGGCAAATAAACTCGGTGTGCGGGCGGGGGATAAATTGACCTTTGTGTCGCCTAAGGCGCATTTGACGGCCTTTGGGTCTATGCCTCAAATGAAAAGTTATACGGTGTTGGGTACTTTTGATTCGGGGATGAGCGAGTATGATTCAAACTTTGTGTTTATGCCTTTGACGGTAGCGCAAAAGTTTTTTGGCTTTAAAAATCAGGTATCGCATTTGGAGGTTTTTGCCACGGATTTAAAGGCCAGTCAATCTGTTTTGGATTCCCTTTTTGATCAACTCCAAGGACGGGCCGATGTGTATGATTGGCGGCACACGAATCAAGCCTTTTTTAATGCGGTGGAAGTGGAACGTAATGTGATGTTTTTGATTTTGACTTTAATCATTATTGTGGCCGCCTTTAATATGATTTCTGGTTTGATTATGTTGGTCCAAGATAAGGCCAAAGACATTGCCATTTTGCGCACGATGGGTTTAAGTAAAGGGGCCGTACAACGGGTGTTTTTGTTGGCGGGCTTAGTGGTGGGATTCATGGGGACTTTGGCGGGGGTATTGTTGGGGCTTGTTTTTTGTTATAATATAGACCGTATTAAACAGGGGTTGGAAAGTTTATCGGGACATGAATTGTTTTCGGCGGAAATCTATTTTCTTTCCCATTTGCCCGCCAAAGTGGAATTGAATGAAGTGTGTTGGGTGGCTGGGATGAGTTTAACTTTGGCGTTTTTGGCTACTTTATATCCCAGTTGGAAAGCGTCTAAAACGGACCCTGTGGAGGCGTTAAAATATGAATAGTGTTTTGAAATTATCCCATTTGGTGCGTTCGTTTGGTAAAGGTCCCACGCAATTAAATATCTTGAAGGATATCAATTTGGAAATCCAAAAGGGAGAAATTGTGGCGTTGGTGGGGCCGAGTGGATCTGGAAAATCCACTTTGTTGCATTTAGCGGGATTGTTGGATACGCCCACGAAAGGTAGTGTGGAAATGTTGGGACAAAATGCGACCCGTATGAATGATGCGGGGCGCACACAACTGCGCATGAAAACGGTGGGGTTTGTGTATCAATCGCATTTGCTTTTGCCTGATTTTAATGCGCTGGAAAATGTGATGATGCCTCAATTGATTGCTGGGGTAAAGCCAACGCAAGCCAAAGAACGCGCGGTTGATTTATTAAAGCAAGTGGGACTATCGCACCGTTTAACGCATCGGTCAGGTCAATTATCAGGCGGTGAACAACAACGGGTGGCGATTGCACGGGCTTTGGCAAATCAGCCCGCTCTTTTATTGGCAGACGAGCCCACGGGAAATTTGGATCCCAAAACAGCCGAAGATGTTTTTCAAACCTTTTTATCCATTGTCCGCAAGACAGGCTTATCGGCTTTGTTGGCGACACACAACCCTGAATTGGCGCAAAAAATGGATCGCCGTATTTGTATTCAAGACGGCAAAATTTGTGAATTAGATTAAAAAATTATTTCAAAATATGACAGTTCTGTTAAATTTTGAGGGGATTTTGTTCTCTCCTCTAGTAAAAAGAATGCAAAAATACTAAACTCGCCCTGTTTTTTAACAAGGAGAAAATATGTTCAAAAAATTGTTGAGTTTATCTATATTTAGTTTATTTGTCGGCCAAGCGCAAGCGGCAGGGTTTCAATTACAAGAGTATTCCGTTGCGGGTATGGGCCGTTCTTTTGCAGGGTCAGGGATTATGGGGGACGATTATTCGGCTTTGGCGTATAACCCCGCAGGGATGGAAATGAATCAAAAATCAGGGGCGCAACTGGGCTTTACAGGGATTGATGTGCGTACAACGGTCTATGGGACTTCTTCGGGGACAAATCCAACGCAGCCAAGATATTCTGGTCACACTTTTACCCGCTTGTTTCGGTTGATGCCGAATGTCTTTACACAATATAAAGTCAATGATAAAACAACGATTGGGGCGGGGCTTTATGCGCCCTATGGGTTAGCAACAGATTATCCCAACGGTTGGTTTGGGGAAACACACGGCCAATATTCGGGAATCACAGCGGTGAATTTTACCCCCGCTCTTTCACATAAAATAACCGATACAGTGTCCTTGGGGCTGGGATTGAATATTCAATATGCAGTGGCACATTTAACGGGCGCAGTGCCCTATGGTGGGACCACGGATATTCGGGGACATGATATGGGCTTGGGATATATTGCGGGCCTGACATGGAAAGCCACACCGACCACACGGCTGGGATTGTCCTATCGGTCGCATGTGCGTCATAAATTGACGGGGAAAAATGAACCACGGGGATCTATAATCCCTTATTTGCGGGGCAATCAATTCAGCATGAATGCCCGTATTACCACCCCTGAAACCGTGTTGTTTTCTGCGGCACAAGAGATTGGGGCAAAATGGACTTTGTCAGGGTCCGCCCGTTGGACCCGTTGGTCCCGCTTTGAACGTTTGACTTTGAACCAAGAAAACCGTATTCCTTTAAATTCAACCCATGAAAATTGGCGGGATACTTGGTTTTTTGCATTAGGGGCAGATTATAAATTGAACAAAAATTTGACTTTGCGTGTTGGGTCAGCCTATGACCAATCGGCAATTTCTTCGCCCGAATATCGGACCCCCAGAATTCCGGATGCGCGGCGGATTTGGGTGTCAGGGGGGCTCAGTTATCAACGGGATAATTGGCAGGTTGATTTGGGCTATGCGCACTTGTTTATTAAAAAGGCGAATGCCTTTGGAACGGCCGATGGCGCTGGATATTATTCAGGACACTATGATTCCAAATCCGACATGGGGGGAATTCAATTTCAATATAAGTTTTAAAAAAAATGTTTTTCCCTCTTGTCAAGAATTAAAAAATATGCTAGGGTGATGAGCGTCTTTTTTTAAAGGGGAGTTCTCAAACAAAAGAAAGGAGAAATGAGAATGAAAAAAACTGTTAAAAAAATGGAAAAAAAGAACGAACATGCCGTTGAAAAAAAATGTGAATGCGGCAAAGACTGTCATTGTGAATGTGGGTGTGGGTGCAAATGTGGCCCCATGAAAGCCATCGTTTTGGGCGTGTCCGTCTTGGCTTTGGCTTTGTCGGGTTGGGCCGTGATGAAAGCGGGTTGCCCCAAAACATTTGAAAAGTACATTCAAGAAAATCCTCAAGTCATTATTGAGTCTGTGGAAAAATACCAAGAAGAACTGCGCAAACCTGTGGCTCCAAAAGCCATTGTGGCAGAAATTGTGTCCGATAAAACAAACTATTCTTTGGGTAATCCCGAAGGGAAATTTGTGATTATTGAATTTTTTGATTATCAATGTGGTTGGTGCAAAAAAACAAATGCAGAAATGCACAAAGTGGTGGCCTCTGCGGAAGGGAAAAACATTCGTTGGATTCCTATTGATACACCTATTTTCGGGGAAGCCTCACAAACAATTGCACGCTATGTGTTAGCCGCGGGTAAGCAAGGCAAGTACGCCGAAATGCACGAAGCCGTTGGGGAAGCCAAAGGAAAATTGGACGAACCCGCTTTGATGGCTTTGGGAAAGAAATTGGGATTGAATGCGGATAAGTTAAAGAAAGATGCTGATTCCGAGGAAATCCGTGGAAAATTGGAAGCCAACCAAAAGTATGCTAGAAAATTGAACATCAACGGGGTACCTATGTTGATTGTTGATGGAAAAGTCAATCCTGGTGCTTTGTTTGGTGAAAAATTACAAGAGGCTGTGAAGGCTTCTCAAACCAAAAAATAAGTGAGGCTTGGTCTTTTTGAAAAGGTCGGTTCTTTGGAATCGGCCTTTTTTCTTGTTTTTTTTGTATAATTGTGCTAAATAGATGTTTATGCGGGGATTGATTTTCTTGTGTGTGATGCTTTTTTTATCGGGCTGTACTTCCGTGGTACGGGTGCGGCGGGGGGATACTCTTTATTCTCTTTCCCGCAAATATGAAGTGCCTGTGCGGGCGTTGATTCAGGAAAATAAAATTCCTTCTCCCTATATCATCAAAGTGGGCCAACGGTTAAAAATTCCCCAACCCAAAACCTATACGGTGTGCCATAAAGATACCCTGTATTCTATCGCCCGCCGCTTTGATATGTCGGTCAATCAGTTGGCGCGTCAAAATAAATTAAAAGATCCCTACCTTTTAAAGCCAGGTCAAAAATTGGTAATTCAATCTTGGACGGCGGAGGAAGTTCCTCAAGCGACAACAGGGGCGGGCCAGAAAAAAAGTGCCGCTAAAAGTTCCCCCAAAGTGCCCAACAAAAAGGAAATAAAGGTGCCTGTTTCGGCGCAAAAGAAACGTTTTCACTATCCTGTCAAAGGGAAAGTGATTCAAAATTTTGGGGCGACAAAGGGGGGCTCATATAACGATGGTATCAACATTGCCGCCAAGAAAGGGACGCCGATTTTGGTGGCCGATAAAGGAACGGTCGCTTATGCAGGAAGTGATTTAAAAGGGTATGGAAATTTGGTGTTGGTGCGTCATGAGGGGGGCTGGTTTACCGCTTATGCCCACGCGGACAAAGTCATGGTGAAAAAAGGACAAGTTTTAAAGACAGGGCAAAAAATTGCCACAGTGGGAAAATCCGGCGGCGTGAAAACACCGCAATTACACTTTGAAGTGCGCTATAAAACGAAACCTGTTAATCCGCTGACCTATTTAAAATAAAAGGCTTGCGTTTTGCGGGGGGCTATGCTATGTTTTGGGGTGGAAAAACGAAAGGAGCTTGAAATGAAAAAGACGATTTTTTTGTTGGCGACTTGTTTGTCGTTTCCCTGTTGGGCGGGATTGAATGATGGTATTTTGGCTTATAACAACGGGATGTATCCCAATGCATTGATGGAATTGACCTATTTACAAGAAGAAGGCAATCCTATTGCCACCTATTATTTGGGGAAGATGTATTTGGATGGGGCGGGGGTCGTTCAGGATAAAAATCGGGCCCTTTCTTACTTTCGGGCGGCGGATTCAGGCTTTTACTTTCCCGCTACGGCTTTGATGGGAAAACTGTTGTTGGAATCAGGGGAGACGCAAGCGGGGCTGACGGCTTTAAAGACAGCCACTTTGGCGGGGGAATCTGAGGCGGCTTTTCAGTTGGGGCTTTTTTATTCGGACCCAAATCAACCTGAATTTAATCTCAATCAAGCGTATGGATATTATTTAATTGCGGCTTTGGCGGGGAACATGAAAGCCCAGTATCAGTTGGCTGAAATGTATTTAGAGGGGCGGGGTGTTCCTTTGGATTACAAAAGTGGTTTTACATGGATGACCCGTGCAGCCAAACAAGGGTATGTTTTGGCGCAAATTGAGTTGGCGGATTTATACCTGACCAATCCCCAATATAAAAATCGGGCAGATGCCTATGGGTGGTACAGTATTATTGCCGCCTATAACTTTGATGAAGTGGGACAACGGGCCACCGAAAAACGTGATGAATTAGAGCGGCGGTTAAAGAAAAAAGAACTCTCCGCTATTCAACAGGCTTTGAGTAAATGGAAACCCTCTTCGGCGGATAAATCGGTGTCTAAAGAAGTCAAAAAAAATACAAAGATTCCTGTGATAAATGGCTTTAATGACCCCCGTTCTTTACAAGAATTATTTGAAAAAATGGGCTTTATTCCCCGTAATCCCGAACGGTATAATTTAACAAATGCAGAAATTGATAAAGCCATTGGTTTTGAAAATGTGGGGGGATTAGTGTCCAACATTGAACAAGCTTTTAAAGAGGGTAAGCAAGATGCCTATGGGTATTTTGGGGATTTGTTGATGTATCGCATGAATAATGCCCCTGAGGCCTTTAAATGGTACCAAAAAGGCGCTCAGACGGGGGATACTTATGCGCAGTACCAAATGGCCCAAATGTTATGTGAAGGTATTGGGACAGCCCCCGATACGGCGCAATGTTATTTTTGGATGCAAAAAGTCAAAGAAAATCAAGACCCCGTTTTGAATACTTTGGCGCAACGGGCGATTTCAACCATCTTATCCAAAACAACACAGGAGGAGTTGGATAAAGCCATTGCGACCCTTTCCAAAGACGGAAAGAATACCCTGAAAGTAAATTCTTCTGGCGGAGGATTTAATTTCTTTTAAATTGGGATTTTTGTGCCAGAGTTTTTTCCATTTCAGGCGTAAGGTCTGTCTTTAAATCCAAGGCTTTTTTGTATTGAAATTGGGCTTCTCTTTTGCGTCCTAAGGCTTGATAGATGTCCCCTAAATGCATATTGATGAGGGCGCTTTGAGGCATCAGTTCTAAGGCCCTTTCGGCAAAGGGCAGGGCGACCAAAAATTGATTTTTTTGACTATAGGCAAAGGCGAGGCTATCCAAAATATAAGGGCTTTTGGGATTTTTTTGATACGCCTGTTGAACCAATTCAAATCCTTCGTCTGTTTGACCTTGTAAAAGTTTATTATACCCTAAATCATTTTGAATCATGGCATCATCGGGCATCAGGATATAGGCTTTTTCTAAATCCAAAATCAAGTCGTCTGTCCGCCCTAAATTATAATTGATGTTGGCCCGCATCAAGTGCGTTTTAGCCAAATTTTTGTTGTCTAGTTTTTGGGCGTATTGATTTAAGATTAAATCGTAAAGTTTTAATGCTTCGTGTTCTTGATGTTTTTCGGTGTATATTTGGGCCATTAAAGTCAGTAGAGGCACATTGTCTTGATTGGTTGTTTTAAGGCTTGTTAAAATTTCCATGGCCTTATCGGATTGATTGACCAAAGTCATTAAGTGGGCTTGTTTAAACAAAAGGGTCGCATTTTTTTGGGGCAGGTGGGCATAATACAACAAACTCACTTGGGGGAGGTTTAACGCCTGTGTCAATTCAGCCCCCCAAATCAAGGCCAGTGTTTTATGGGGATCCAAAAGCAAGGCGACACTATTGAGGAACAAGGCCTCTTTTTTATCCAATAAATTGTTGCCTTCATCGGCGGAAACAAAGTAAAAAATTTCGGCCAGTCCTGTGTCAAAAGTTAAATTTTGCCGTCCCATAAATTGAATTAAATCAGCGGTGACGGGATAGTTTTTGACCATCTTTTCGTATTGTTGAAATAAATCGGCATTCGGGGCGACATACTTTTTCATCAAAGGAAAAAAGCCAACAGCGGGCAACCGTTTTCCTTGCATTTGTTGAATCCCCTTTTCAATGGCAGACGAGTCGTTAAAATAGGCCCCCAACAAAAAAGTTTGATAACCTTTAGCAAAGGCGAATTTTTTTTCATCTAATTCATTTAAAATCTGAAAGGCTTGCGGGCGTTGTCCTTCTTTGGCATAAATCCAACTTTTAATCAGGGGAACCAAGAGTTTGTCAATTGGGTGTGTTTTTTTATAGGTAAGGACTTTGACGGCTTGTTGCGTTTTTCCTTGTTGAATCAGATGGGCCACTTGCACATAATCTGCCATCATTTCTGCCTTCGCCTGAGGGGTAAATTTGTCCAAATAAGGTAAAAAGAGCGGGGCCTGTCCTTGAATCATAGCCAAAAGGTAAATTTCCTGTCTCAGGCTTTGGTTGTTGGGGTCTTTTTTCAAAGCGTTTAAATAGGCCTTGAGAGCGACATCAGCTTTGCCTGTTTGGCGGGCAAAGTTGCCTGACAGATAGGCATGTACATCTAAATCTTCTGGTAAAGAACGGTTGGTTTTCCACAGGTTTTCCCATTCTTCTTTTTCTTGGCGGGCGACATAAAACCTGCCCCCTGCATATAAAAGAACGACACAGATAAAAAATGTTGTATAAAACCACAATCTTTTTTTCATAATTTTTCTTTCCTTTTTTATGAAAATATGGTATCTTTCTTTTGTAAAAAGAGCAAGTAAAAATGACAATTTTTCAAAAATTATTTTGGTTTAAGCAGATAGGGATAGATGGTTTTTGTGGGGAAACAAAAAATGTTTTTTGCCAAAAGTCCAAGGAAAAACCTGTTCCTCAAAAG
Source organism: uncultured Alphaproteobacteria bacterium (assembly GCA_934216505.1). Classification (GTDB taxonomy): domain Bacteria; phylum Pseudomonadota; class Alphaproteobacteria; order CAAHEQ01; family UBA3637; genus UBA3637. The sequence continues at coordinate 41,526 of CAKQBW010000005.1, read as the reverse complement.
GAAATTCAACGGACCTCTAAATCTGCTTTAAGTAAAACGGCCACGCATACTTTGTTGGGAACAGGGGTGGTGCCTGCCAAAGTGTTGTGCCTTTTAAATGCGCCCAATGCCATGGAGGATAGAACGGGGACTTATTTGGCGGGACCTGAGGGGGAAAAAACACGCCAGATGTTGGCCTCCATCGGTTTGGATTTGGAAAAAAATACCTATTTAACCTATTTAAGTCCGTGGCGCCCCCCTGGAAATCGGTTGCTGACGGCGGTAGAAGTCAGTGAAGGTCTTGAAATTTTGGATAAATGTTTGGCACGGGTGCGTCCCACCTATCTGTTGGTATTGGGGGCGGAAACGGTACGTTCGTTGATAAAGGGAAAGACCCTGTCCGCTTTACGTGCGGGACATTGTACCTATAAAGATTACCCTGTGTATGCGACTTTTTCGGCGGTTGCTTTGATGAAAAATCCAAACCTGAGGGCGCAGGCGTGGGCAGATTTAAAAAATTTTAAAAAACACTTGGAAAGTGAGTAAAAGTTTTTTCTTGACTTTTATAAAAAAAGTAGTTATAATTTTGGCTATCCTATTTTTTGAAAGGTAAAGACTATGGCAAAAAAAGTTGCAATTAAAATTAAATTAGAGGGTCCAGAGGGTTATTTCTATACGGCCAAAAAAAATCCCAGAACTCATACGGAAAAAATTAAACGCCGTAAATATAATCCCAAGACACGCAAACACGAAGAGTTTGTGGAAAAGAAGATTAAATAATTTAAAATGCCCCGCTGACTGGTGGGGTATTTTTTTATTGAGGGGCACCCTGATACGAGTGCCCCGTTGTTTTTATTTTTTAGGACCTTTTTTGCCTGTCCCACAACCGCAGCCACAGCCGCAATTTTTTTTCTCAGCCATTTTTCCTCACCCCCTTTCTTTTATAAAAAAGGAAGTATTTTTTTCCTTGTCAATTCACCTTTGGTTTGCTATAATAAAAATCATGAAAAAATATGTTGGATTGGTTTTTCTTATGTTATCGGGGTGTGCTTATCAAAATCCTTTGGATAAAGCGGACTTTCGTTTTCAAACACTGACGGTTTCCCCGTATGTTTTGTCCAGTTGGTATCGCATTGAAAACCCTGGGGCGCCATTGGTGGTGTATGTGGAAAAAGAACGAATGGATACTCAAGTACGCACGGCGGTGGTCCAAGATAAAGCCACGAATGTGGCATATGTGGCGCGCCCGTGTCAGTATTTTCAAACGCCTGTGTGTGCGCAAAAGATTTCTAAAGAACAATCGGACAAGGTTGTCCAAAGGGGAATTCGTCAATTGCAAAAGAAAGCCGCCACGCAGGAAGTGGTGGTGAAAGGATAGAAATGATTTGGGTTTTGGCCGATGATCGGGCGGGGAATGTCAATCAACTTTTGGGGGTTGCTGAGGCTTTAGGGTTACCCTATGAGCGCAAAGATATTCGCTATACCAAATGGGTGAAATGCCCCAATTTGATTCAAGGAGCCAGTTTTATGGGGATTGATAAAGCGTCTCGGCAAAAGTTGGTGGCGCCGTGGCCTGAGGTTGTTTTAAGTGCGGGACGCCGTTCTTTTCCTGTGGCGTGGAAAATCAAAAAGTTATCGCACGGGAAAACAAAGATTGTGCAATTGATGAATGCGGGTTTTTGGTCGCAAAAGAAAGCCGATTTATTGGTTTTACCCCAACATGATCAATATACGGGAAAATCCCCAAATGTGATGCAGGTGGTGGGGACGCCCCATCGGATTACCCCCGAAAAATTAAAGACAGAAAAAAAACATTGGCAAAAAGTATTGTCCCCTTATCCGTCTCAGCGGTTGGCGGTTATTGTGGGTGGGGCAACGAAAGACCACCCTTTTACCGAAGCGGCGGCGGCTCAACTTGTTTCAGGAATAAAAGCACTCAAGGCGGCTTCTTTATTGATGACGACTTCTCGGCGGACGCCCAAAGAAATCACGGCTTTTTTAAAAAAGGAATTACCTGAACCTAAATTCTTTTATACCTTTGGGGATCAAGGGGAAAATCCCTATTTTGGCTTGTTGAGTTGGGCGGATAAAATTATTGTGACGGGGGATTCTATGTCCATGTGTTCGGAATGTTGTGCGGTCGGGGTCCCTGTGTTTGTTTTTGCCCCCAAAGAAATGATTGGTGAAAAGCACAGGCGTTTTCATCAGACCCTTTATCAGGCGGGCTATGCAACACCCTTTGGAAAAAAAGAAGTGGTGGCTGTGCATCCGCTTAATCCCGCCCCTGAAATTGCCGAAAAAATAAAAAAGGAGTTTTTAAAATGCAAGTAGAACTGTATAATGAAATGAAAAAAGACCCCGAAACAGCGGCCAGCCATGCGGCCCGTGTTTGCTATACCACGGACGATTCTTTGTTGGACAAGAAAATTGATGTCAAAGCCCGTTTGGTGGAAACAGGTCATCACAGCACTTTAGAGCACAGTTATTTTACTTTTCATTTAAAAGATATCCCTGTGTCTTTGGCGGTGTTTGGGTTGCATTTGTCCAGCCCTTTTTATAACACAGACCAACGTTCTGGACGCTTTTCCAAAATGTATGATGCCCCTGATTTTCGGGCGATAGAAGCCTCTTTGCGTGAGTTGTATCCTGATAAAGATTTGACCAAGGTGATGGCGTGGATTCAAAAAGGGTGTCAGATTTATCGGGACAATTTGCCCCATTTAACAGAATTAGCCAAGCAAGCAATTCAAAAAGAACGGCCTTTTGCGAATGAAAAGTATATTCAACAAAATGCCCCGAAATTTGCGCAAGAACAGTTGCGTATGTTTATTTCTCAGTGTGCCCCAACGGCGATGGATTACACGATTGATGTGTCCGCTTTGATGGCTCTGTATCGGACAGCCCACAGCCCTGAAATGCGTCTTTTGACCCAAAAAATGGTTGATGAAGTGTTAAAACAACACCCAGAATTGGCGTATATGTTTGATAAAGAAAAACAAAATAAACGTGATTGGGCGCCGACTTTTACGCCCCACAAAGCCCATGTGGTAGAGCGTCCCACTGTTTTGCTCACCCATACTTTTTTGAACGAAAAAGAAATTGTCCCTCCGACCAGTGTGGATAGTTTGGATACTCTTCCTTTTGATCCTGATACAATGAATAATACACAACAATTGATTCAAACAGAGGTCATTATTTCTTGCGCTACCTATGGCCAAGACCAACGGCATCGGTCGGTAAAAAGGGGTCAGCCCCTTTTCACAGGGCAATTTTATTTGCCTCCTCTTTTAAAGCAGGCGCATTTGGAACTTCAGGCCAAAGAGTTTATGCAACAATGGTTGGATTTACGGGCCGAAGAGGGCGATAGTTTGGCCACGACCGTTGCCCCCTATGGAGCGATGGTGGTGACTCAAAAGACCTATGATATGAATGCGTTGTTTCATGAACAAGGAAAGCGGACTTGTTGGTGTGCGCAAGAGGAAATTTATCATACTTCCGCCCAACTCAGGAAATTTTTGGAAAATCAAATTCATCGGCCTGAAGTTTTGGCTTGTTTGGCGCCTCCGTGCCTTAAGTCAGGCAAGTGCCAAGAGGGGGTGCGTTATTGTGGGCGAGCGATAAAGAATATTCCCGCTCAGCATTATTTCCCCGCCCGCACTGTGTAAAGTTCCGAGGGGGACGTTCCTGCCCCTCCCTCAGAATGACAATCCCCTACCGACACAGGGCCTTATTTGGCTTATCACGGGAAGGAGTTCTGTAAACAGGGTCTTTAGCACCAAATACAATGTATGCACTACAAGAATTAGAATTGTTTTCTTCAACTAGGTTTCTTGTCCACCAAAAAGTACGGGACAGGTTCCCTGTTGCTGTTTTACTCCAATCACAACTGCTTGTTGTGCAATCGGTATCTTCTAAACTTACCATCGTTTTATTCAACGCCTCACAGAACTTTTCCGCACTAAACCAATCCATAGCATCCGCACTCAAAGTAAAACCATAATCGTTGGTTCCAGCGTCTTTATCAATCACTGCGCAAAGACCAGACCCTGCATCTGGACCATTTTCGCAACTACCTGAACGTAGGGTGGTAAAGCCAGCATCATAGTAATTGCAATACCTCCCTTTTTTACAATCGGTGTTGTCCGTGCACTTGTCGTTAGATAAAGTCCCATCGCACGCCGAGCCTGACCATTTTTCACTTTCCCCATTACAATAGCATTGGATTGTATCCACATTTTTGGCAAAACCACCCGCCCCGTCTTCAGAAGTTCCTGCGGGGCAAGTTGGCCCTGACGGCGCAGGGTCGTTAGGCGATAGGTCGTTGTTATAGGTGATGGTCGTGCAACCGTCATCAATCTTTCGGATAATCCCATTTTTTCCTTTCATGGCTTTCATTTGGGCGCAAACTTCAGCTGGGACATTTTCCAAGGTCAAACTAAAACGCTTGTCGGTGTCTTTATTCCAATCGCCTGTTCCCGCTGTGTTTTGAACCTTTGTCCCAAATTTCGCCCCGCCAACTTCGTTGTCTGTAAATTCGCCCAGTGTCGGTGCCGCAGAGCCTCTTTGGATTTGCGTGGAAATTACGATGGCCCGCACAGACGCCCCATTCAAAATCTGATTCGCCCGATGTTTGTTCATAGCGGTGGTATAACCTGCTATACCACCTACGCTCAATACCCCAATAATCGCTAAAACGCCCAGCATTTCCACCATAGAACGTCCTGATTCTTTTTCTTTATACATATCAATTCCTCCTCAAAAATAACAATAATATCAACCGAAATTCACTATAACAAAAACGATCGTTTTTGGAATAGGGGAAAATGTGGAAAGAGAGAAAATGACAAAACGATTAAATTCTTATTTAAAATCAATAAGTTATTTTAAAATTATCAAAATTCAAAAAGACGCTAAAAAGCATATTGACAAAAACGATCGTTTTTGTAATACGCAACTTCCCTTTATTGACGGGCTTTGTCGCTTGTTTTTATCCCACCTTTTTGAAATTTCTCTTTTCCCTTCACACAGCCCATAAATACGGGCCAAAACGGGGGATTGTGTCATTTCAAGAAAATGTAATAATTGGAAAATTTGTATTTTTGTCATTCTGAGAGAATATCATGACCGAAGAATCCATGCTCAAGCGTCAGTGATTTCTGGATTCTTCGGGGGATAAGCCCCACTCAGAATGACGGAAAAGAGAGTCCTAACGACAATTTTAATATGTCATGCCCGACCTGATCGGGCATCTTATAAGATAAAACTCTTTTTGACGAGATTCCCGCCTGCGCGGGAATGACAGGAAACTTCAAAAGCAGGAATGACACCACTCCCAACAGATTCTCGCATGCGCAAGAAGGACAAACGTTGTATGGATTCTTCGGGGGACGAGCCCCGCTCAGAATGACAGGAAGAGGAGACAGAATGACAACCTCCCCCTTAAGATTCTTCGGTTGTTGCATTTCCTCAAAAGGACAAGACGAGGGAAAAAGGCGGATTCATACTTTTTTATGAAAATTTCTTGAAATTTTTTATAGAAAGTGGTATAAGAGCCCCTATCATTTTTATGAAAGGAAACAAAAATGGCAAAAACAAAAATGCTTGACGCAAATGAAGCAACCGCAATGGTGGCTTACAAGTTAAATGAACTTTCTATTATTTATCCTATTACACCGTCCAGCCCGATGGGGGAATGGGCCGATACTTGGGCGGCCGCCAAACAACAAAACATTTGGGGTAAAGTCCCTGAAGTTTTGGAAATGCAATCTGAAGCGGGGGCAATCGGGGCCGTTCATGGGGCTTTACAAGCGGGCTCTATGACCACTACTTATACAGCGTCTCAAGGGTTATTATTGATGATTCCCAATATGTATAAAATTGCTGGGGAATTGACACCTTTTGTGATGCATGTAGCGGCGCGGACTGTGTGTGGCCATGCGTTATCTATTTTCGGGGACCATTCCGATGTGATGGCCTGCCGTCAAACGGGATTCGCCATGCTCGCCTCTAATTCTGTTCAAGAAGCCCATGATTTAGCGGCGATTGCTCAAATGAGTACTTACCTTTCACGGGTACCTTTCTTGCACTTTTTTGATGGGTTCCGCACGTCCCACGAAATCAACAAAATCAATTTAATGAGTGATGATGATTTAAAGGCTTTGATGGCGGATATCCCCACTGATTTTACAGGCAAACATGCTTTGACACCCGACCATCCAAAGGTTCGGGGAACAGCCCAAAACGCTGATGTCTTCTTCCAAATTAAGGAAGCCGCTAATAAATACTATAATGCGGTCCCTGAAATTGTGGAAAAATGCATGGATAAGTTTGAAAAAATCGTGGGTCGCCGCTATCATATTGTGGATTACATGGGCGCCGCTGATGCCGAACATGTCATTGTGGCCATGGGCTCCAGCATTGAAACTTTGGGCGAAACAGTCAAGGCTTTAAATGCCAACGGTGGCAAATACGGCGTGTTAGCGGTACATTTATATCGTCCTTTCCCCTCTCAAGCGTTTGTGGCGGCTTTGCCCGAAACAACCAAGTTCGTCACAGTATTAGACAGAACAAAAGAAGCAGGAGCTGTGGGCGAACCTTTGTACTTAGATGTTGTTTCTGCGTTAGCGGAAGCCGCTGTCAATGGACGGGCTATGCCAAAAGTTTTGGGCGGGCGTTATGGGATTTCTTCCAAAGAATTTACCCCTGCGATGGCCAAAGCTGTTTGCGAAAATACAACCAAGAATCACTTTACTGTGGGCATTAAAGACGATGTGACTCATTGTTCTTTGGATTATGATGCGTCCTATCAACTCCCTGTGGAAGGCATGAATCGTTGCATTTTCTTTGGCTTAGGGTCTGATGGAACGGTCGGTGCAAACAAAAACTCAATTAAAATTATTGCCGATGGCGAAGGAACCTATGGTCAAGCCTATTTCGTGTATGATTCAAAAAAATCAGGGGCGATGACGACTTCTCATTTGCGTTTCGGGAAGAACCCCATTAAAGCACCGTACTTGATTACTTCAGCGGACTTTGTGGCGTGCCACCATGAACCTTTCTTGCACAAGATTGATTTGTTGGCTGTAGCGGCCCCTCATTCTGTGTTTTTGTTGAACACAACGACACCCCGTGAAAAAGTATGGGATTCTTTGCCCGTTGAAGTCCAACAAGAAATTTTGGACAAGCATATCAAAATGTATGCGATTGATGCTGTAGAAGTGGCCCAAAAGACAGGCATGGGACGCCGCATTAACACCATTATGCAAGCGTGTTTCTTTGCCATTTCGGGTGTCTTACCTAAAGACGAAGCCATTGAAAAGATTAAAGCGTCTATTACTAAGACCTATATGAAGAAAGGGCAAGAAATTGTTGATGCGAACATCAAAGCGGTTGATGCCACTTTGGAACATTTGTATGAAGTTCAAATTGGGGCAGCCACTTCCTCTATTCATCGCCAACCTGGGATTCCCACCAATGCACCTGAATTATTGCAAAAGGTGACAGGGGCGATTATTGAAGGACGGGGTGAAGAATTGCCGGTATCAGCGTTTGAATGGACCGTTGATGGGACTTGGCCCACAGATACGGCCAAATATGAAAAACGGCGTGTGGCGACCATGATTCCTTGCTGGGATCCCGAAACATGTATTCAATGCGGCAAGTGTGTTTCTGTGTGTCCGCATGCGGCGATTCGGGCAAAAGTGGCCAAACCTGAAGCCTTGGCGAATGCGCCCGCTGGATTTAAATCGGCGGATTACAAAGCCCCTGACTTCAAAGGGGACAAGTTCATCATTCAGGTGGCCCCCGAAGATTGTACAGGGTGTTCTTTATGTACCCAAGTGTGCCCCATGAAGGCGAAAAACACTTTGACGATGGATGCCATTGAAAAGCATGTTGATGAAGAAATCAAAAACTTTGACTTCTTTATGAGTCTGCCTGATGTGGATCGCACTAAATTGAACACCAAGCAAATTAAAAATGTGGCCTTAATGCGTCCGTTGTTTGAATTTTCTGGCGCCTGTGCGGGCTGTGGAGAAACACCTTATGTCAAGATGATGACTCAATTATTTGGGGATCGTTTGTTGATTGCCAATGCCACAGGGTGTTCTTCTATTTACGGCGGCAACTTACCGACCACACCGTATGCGCAAAACAATGAAGGTCGGGGACCTGCTTGGGCAAATTCCTTGTTTGAAGACAATGCGGAATTTGGTTTAGGTATGCGTACTTCTGTGGATTCCAAGACCCAGTTTGCTATTCAACTTTTGAATGAATTGAAGGCCGATATTGGGGCTGAATTGGTGGAAAGTTTGTTAAACGGCGACCAAACAACCGAACAAGGTATTGCCACACAACGGCAATTAGTGGCAACCTTAAAGGAAAAATTAAAAACTTTAAGTTCTGCCAAAGCCAAGTTGTTGGCCGATCATGCAGATTATTTGGTGAAAAAGTCTGTATGGATTTTGGGCGGTGATGGCTGGGCCTATGATATTGGCTACGGTGGGTTAGACCATGCGTTGTATTCGGGTAAGAATGTCAATATCATGGTGATGGATACGAATGTGTATTCCAACACAGGGGGCCAACGTTCTAAAGCAACACCGATTGGGGCCAGCGCCAAGTTTGCTGTATCGGGCAGTGCGCTTCCCCGTAAGGATTTAGGGGCGATTGCCATGAGTTCAGGGGAAGTTTATGTGGCCAGCATTTCTTTGGGAGCCAATGATGCCCAAGCCTTAAAGGCGATGAATGAAGCCGAATCCTTTAACGGACCTTCGTTGATTATTGCCTACAGCCATTGTATCTCACACGGATATGATATTGGCAAGTTGGGTATGGAACATCAACAAATGGCGGTAAAATCTGGATTGTGGCCTTTGTACCGCTTTGACCCCAGATTGAAAGCCGAAGGGAAAAATCCTTTCCAATTGGACAGCAAACCTTCTGTCCCTGTGGCTGACTTTATGGCAACAGAAACACGGTTTAAGTTTGTCAAACAACAAAACCCCGAACATTACGAGGAATTGTTGAAACAAGCGCAAGCGCAGGTAGATGAACGGTGGGCGTTCTATACCAAACTTGCGGAAGGTAAGTAAAACCCAAAAGCCCCGTTTGAAACGGGGCTTTTTTTTAGATTTGATAATTCATACAATTTTCGGTGGAAAGCGTATTTGTCAATCCATTAAAAAGAATTTGACATTTTTCCACATTTAATTTTCCATTTCGGTCTGATGAGATATTGGTAATAAACGGGCCGGTATGGCTGCAAGCGGTCAAAGCAATTCCCAAACAGATAAACGCAAGGTATTTCATTTCAACTCCTAACAAAAAAAATCGCTTGGTTAAAGCGACTGGAAGTTAGTAGCTATTCAGATAAATAGTGTTGCATATTGGCCAAAAGGTTTATTTTGCAACCTTCCAGTCTAGGCTGGAAGTTAATGTCCAAAGGACAATCTGAAAGGACTACTAATCCTTAAGGCAAGAACCACTTACCTCGCTTACATTTTAAAAAAAGTTAATTTAAAAATCAATAAAAAAGTGAATTGACTTCTATTTTAAAAATGTTTAGTATAAAAACCATGCAATATATTTACACATTTTACATCAACGAATCAGAAGAAATCAAAACTCTCAACGAAATGTTACAGGAAGCTGAGGGAATTTCTGATACCTCTCGGGCACAAGAATATCATATTCCACTTGAAATTGCTCAAAAATGTCAAAAAGATTTCCCGCCCAAAGAACTTATTGATTTTGTACATAACGCTTATCTGAGCCGACAAAAAGAACTGGAAGAAGCACTGGATTTTTATAATCACTATTGGACAGGGGAAGGGCAAAAGCACCTTGAAAAAATCGCCCAAATTATGGATCAAAAAATTCCGCCTTTTCGGGTACGATTGGATCTGTTTTGCTCGGGCACATCTGATTGGTTTGGAACGAATATATCTATTCATGCGTTTGATTATAAACTGAATTCAAGTGCTTGGTATGCCACACTTTTATGGGAGACAATTTTGGCGCTCACTTTTCATCAAATTCGCCAAAAATACCCGAAAGAAGATTTACCTGATAACATCGTTTGGGCCATCAGTGAAATGACATCTTGCGCTATCATAAACTGCGATTTTCCCGTTATTTGGAAAATAGGTTATACACAACTTTTCCCCCATCAAGAAAATATCATGACCTTATATAAAAGCAAGCAAAACTTTTCCGACTTTCTTGAAAAAATGATTACCTATCTTCGCCCTTTAAAAAATCAAATTACTATTTAATTTTTCTTGAAAATCAGACAAAATTATGCTACTCCTTTTTCTAGGAAATGAAAGGAAAAAAATGATTTTTAATTTACCCAAAAAAGAAGACAGAAAATTATTATATGAATTATACTATTTAGGCGGTATTGAATTTGCGAAATTGATGGGCCCAAAGGACAGATCCGAAAAAAGACAAAATTATCGTTATGAAGGCTCCAAAAATAATTTGACGCCCCTTCAAATGGGTATCAGGCGCACTTGTATGCGGGGTAAATAGCCTTGATGGAAGCCTATTTCTGTATCCTTTTAATGCAAATATGTTATTCCGTTTCGGACATTTTGGCCCGAAAAGAGTTAGCCAAAAGTCGCAGTTATTGGAAAACCTTAAAGGGACGATGGATTATCCCTTATGTTGTATTGGGGTTGGCTGGTGTATTTATTCATCTGTATGTCTATCATTTAATGTATATGGGGCGGGCTATGATTTTTAAATCGTGTTTAGCATTGATTTTATCCGCTGTGGTCGGCAGTTTGTTTTTACATGAAAAAATGACCCTGAAACAAGGGGTGGCTTTATTGTTAGTATTTGGGGCAATTTTTATTCAAGGAATGCGTTAAATGAAATTTTTGTTGATGGTTATTTTAACGGAAGTCTTTTTTATATCAGGAGGATGTTTGGGCCGCCTGTATCTGATGGATTCGGGCAATTTTTTTGATTTATTATGGCGACCTTGGCTCTTGAATTACCTTTTTTCTTGGACTGTGGGCACTTTGTTGATGCTCTATGTTTTAAAGACACGCCCTATTATGACAGCGATTTCTTTGCTGGCAGGGACAGGTTTGATGATGGCGGTGTTGTTTGGTGGGTTATTTTTGGGAGAACCTTTAGATATCCGTGATGGCTTAAGTGTCGTTTTGATTTTGTGTTCCATGTACTTGCTTCATCAGGACAAAAAAAAGAAAATGAAAAAAAGTATCCAACCCACTTGACAAAGGTTATATTTTTTTGTAAAGTCGCATAGCGTTATATGTTTAACCTTTAAAAAGGAGATAAAAATGAAAAAAATCGCTTTATTATCTATGGTCTTTGCTTCCATGTTGGCTTTGTCCGCTTGTATGGGAGTGCGGGGACATCATGGCAGCCAAAAAGTTTGTGAAAACCAATCCTTTTTGGGAATTTCTTTAATTGAAGTTCTTTCTCCTTGCAATAAATAAGGGGATTTGCTAGAATGAAAGGGCCTGTTTCAGGGCCCTTTTTTGTTGGAGAAATCAAATGGTTCAAAGAATTAAAAATATCTTTTGGGATGTAGATGGTGTATTGGCCAATATCAATAAGGCCTATTATCATTTTTTAACGCACCACCCCAAATATGCGTCCCTCTATCATGATTTAAAGTGGGCGGATTTGGATAAAGTCTTACCGATTGATCCCCGCTATGGGGCGTTAGAGTTAAAATGCCATCCCACGATGGGCGCTCAAATGGATAAAGATTTTTGCCTGTCGCCTGAATTTTTTGAACATCGTCCCTTGTATCCTCATGTACTGGACACTTTACGGGCGTTGCATCAACAAGGCTATCGTCAATTTACTTTGTCCGCCAGTTTTGACCCCGAAGTCAAACAACGTTTTTTGAATAAATTGTTGGCCCCTGTGCGGGATTTTTTAACGATAGAGTGTGTGGGGCATGGAACTTTTTTACATGATACGACAAAAGAGGGAAAATTTTTGGAATGTTTCCAAAAATACAACCTTGTCCCCGCCGAAACTGTGTTGATTGATGACCGTATTTATAATCAGTATGCCGCCTTGAATGTCGGCGTCTTGCCCGTGCGTATGCGGTGTGAATTTACAACAGATTCACCCCCTGATTTATCTTGGGTCCCCGAAGTGCATAGCGTGCCCGAAGTCAAAGAATGGTTGGATAAAAAAATGTACTTGCAAGTTCATCATCCCTGATAAAAAAAAGCCCCTTTTCAGGGGCCTTTTTTATTTGACTTTAATGACTTGATCTACTTCAATTTTCGTTTCCGAAAAATCTTTGTCCGTTTCCCCCACTAACTGAACCGTATCTTCGGTACGCACATCAACTTTGTTCCACGCTTTATCATCAATTTCAACGATAATTTCATCGGTGTTATCCCGAAACAAATACTTGTCTTTATCAATCTTTTGAATGATATTGCCTTGAATCACCACGGGGGTATCATCGGCCAAATCTTTGACATCAATAATATCCATGATGGTGGGGCCTTCTTGAATAAAAGCCGCCGATACAGGAAAAATAACTCCTGCGCATAAAAATGATAAAATTTTGTTTTTCATATTCCCTCCTGTTCTGTTAAAATAAGATATGTTAATGAAAAAATCAAGCCTTTCCCGCCTTAGGAGCAAAATGGGCAGGGCAAATTCCCAAAAGTTGCATCGCTTTTTCCCACCGTTTGTCATAAGGTTCATCAAACAAAATGTCGTTCGTGGCGGGCACACTCAACCACAAATTCCCCATAATCTCTTCTTCCATTTGGCTGGGGGCCCAACTGGCACATCCCACGGCAACCTGATATTTTTGGGGGCGATTTCCTTGGGCAATTTGGCCCAAAATCTCTTGCGTGGTCGTCAAACTAATCGTGTCCGTAATTTTTTGCGTTTCAGGGTATTGGACCTCAGGCGTATGCAAAATAAACCCTTGCATCCGATGATCCGGCCCCCCAATCAACACTTTGGGAAAGACAATATCCTCTTTATAGGGCATTTTAAGTTGATCCAAAATTTCTTGGCAGGTCATTTTATCCGTGGGTTGGTTGATAATCAAACCACTGGCCCCTTCAGTTTGAGAATGATGCGTAATATAAATCACGGTATGATGAAAGCGTTTATCTTCCATCTCAGGCATTGCAATCAACAATTGACCAACGAATGATTTAAAGGGAGGTAATTCTTGATGGAACATTATATTTCTTTCTCTTGACCATAATCGTCCATCAGGTCGCCAAATTCACGCATATCTTCGGAATCGCTTTCTTCAAAGGGCATCAAATCATCGGCTTCTTTATCCGTTTCCTCGGTCTGGGTATTGGCCATTTTAATCAAGGTTTCGGTATCAATTTCGTCCTCTAAATGAGCAGCCTCATGTTTAATCTTTTTGGTTAAAACTTTATTCTTTTCTTGTTGATAGGATTCTGTGTTAAACTTTTTACCACACTTCGGACAGGCGAAATCTTTTTTCCCCATATCATAAAAGATAGCCCCACATTTTGGACAAGATCTTTTTAAACCACGTTTATCAATCATTTTTTTCCTTTCGTTAAAAAACATTTTCGCCCTGTTTTGGCATATTTTTTTTTCTTTGTCAATAGGAAAAATTAAATCTGTGCAAAAAAAGTTGCTTTTTGCCAAAAATTATGATAAAATAGTCCCACTTTGTCCATTGGGGCAAAGCACCAAAGAAAATGGACGGCCCCATTGATTTGGGCGTTAAAAGGCCGATAAAGTCCATTGGGGATTTTCCCCATGGCCAACAAACAAAAAAATAATCATATGGTAAAAAAACAAGAAAATATGCCAGAAATGACCGAAGATTTCGGGGCATTACTGGATGAATTTATGTCAAAACGGCCCGTTCAAGGACAGGTTGTTAAAGGAACAATCACGGCTTTAACAAAAGATGAAGTCATTGTGGATGTCGGTTTAAAATCCGAAGGACGCATTCCTGTTCAAGAATTCGGCACCCAAAGTGTCAAAGTGGGCGATGAAGTTGAAGTTTATGTAGAACGCTATGAAGACCGCAACGGGAACGCTGTTTTGTCCCGTGAAAAAGCCCGCCGTGAAGAAGCATGGGGCGATTTGGAAAAAGCGATGGCTTCTGGCGAACATGTCAATGGGACTATTTTTGGTCGCGTCAAAGGCGGCTTTACGGTTGATTTGGGGGGGGCAACAGCCTTCTTACCGGGCTCACAAATTGATGTGCGTCCTATCCGTGATATGACTCCTTTAATGGGCGTGGCTCAACCTTTTGCTATTTTAAAAATGGACAAAGCCCGTGGAAATATCGTTGTTTCTCGCCGTGCTATTTTGGAAGAAGCCCGCGCGCAACAATGTGCTGACATCATTAAAAATATGAGTGAAGGGCAAGTCGTAGAAGGTGTTGTGAAAAACATTACTGACTACGGTGCCTTTATTGATTTAGGTGGCGTTGATGGCTTGTTGCATGTCACAGACATGAGTTGGAAGCGCATTAACAATCCCGCCGATGTCTTAAAAGTGGGCGAAACAGTGAAAGTGCAAATCATTAAATTCAATCCTGAAACAGGCCGTGTGTCTTTGGGGATGAAACAAATGGAAAAAGATCCTTGGTCGGGTGTCAATACACGCTATACTGTGGGGACAAAAGTTACTGGAAAAATCAGCAATATCGCCGATTATGGTGTCTTTGTTGAATTGGAAGATGGTGTAGAAGGATTGGTACATGTGTCCGAACTCAGTTGGACCAAAAAGAATGTGCATCCTTCCAAGATTGTCTCTTTGGGTCAAGAAGTCACCGCTGTTGTGCGTGAAGTTGATGAAGAAAAACGCCGTATTTCTTTGGGTGTCAAAGAATTACAAGAAAATCCATGGAAGGCTTTTGCCGCCACTCACAAAGTGGGCGATATCGTTGAAGGTCCTGTGAAAAACATGATTGAATTTGGTGTCTTTATTGCTTTGAATGACGATATTGATGGCATGATTCATACTTCTGATTTGTCTTGGGACAAACCCGGGGAAGAAGCCATCAAAGAATACAAAAAAGGCATGATGGTCAAAGCCAAAATTTTGGACATTGATGTTGAAAAAGAACGGGTGGCTTTGGGGGTCAAACAATTGGAAAAAGACCCTGTTGTGGAGGCCGCTGGTTCCTTGAAGAAAGGGGCTATTGTCACGGGGATCGTTTCGGGTATCTCGGAAGATGGCATTGAAGTAGATGTTGATGGCGTCAAAGGCTTTATTAAACGGACTGATTTGGCCCGTGAACGTTCTGAACAAAAATCCGAACGTTTTGCTATTGGCGAAAAAGTAGATGCCAAAATCTTGAGTTTTGACACGAAAGCGTGCAAATTGACTTTGTCCATTAAAGCGCGTGAAATTGCCGAAGAAAAACAAGCGTTGGCCGAATACGGTTCAACGGCTGCGGGTGCTTCTTTGGGCGATATTTTGGGGGCTGCTTTGGCCAAGAAAGCCGAAAAAACAGACAAACCCGCCAAAGCCAAAAAGGCAAAGAAAGCCGAATAAGGATTGGCTTATTCAAAACGAAAGAGTGTTGGAATTCCAACACTCTTTTTTTATTCCCGTCCCTTTTGCAAAAGAGGGGAAAAGAAAGGGGCTTTTCGTTCCGCCTGTTGTATCAGGTATTGAAAATGTTGCCGTTCGTTATCCTCCATCGGCGTTAAAGGCAACCGCAAGGTATTATTTTGAATTATCTTTTTTTGGGCCAAATACTCCTTAATCCCGATGGGATTTGTGGTCATAAATAACGCTTTGAACAAAGGAAACAATTTCGCATGTTGTTGTTGAGCACTTTGAACACGTCCTTGTTTAAAATCTTGAATCATTCTTTTAATTTGATTGCCATGGGTATGCGAAGCCACACTGATCACTCCTTTGGCCCCCAAAGAAAGCATCGGCAAAGTTAAACTATCGTCCCCCGAATAAATGGCAAAAGAATCAGGCACAGCGTTTTTAATTTCACTAAATTTATCCATATCAGAAAAACTTTGTTTTAATCCCACGATATTGGGATTTTGGCGGGCTAATTGCCCTATTGTTTGGGCGTCCATATTGATGCCTGTGCGCCCAGGGATGTTGTAAATAATAATTGGCAATTGAGGCGCCGCATGCGCCACAAAAGTATAATGCTTCATCAAATGAGGGGGCTTATTATAAGCAGGCACCACCACCACGGCTGCATCGGCCCCTTCCTGATAAGCCCGCCGTGTTTGTTCCACGGCTTTACGGGTGTCATTGCTACCCGTTCCGACCAAGAGTTTACATTTTTTGTGGGCCAATTTTAACTTGGCGAATCGGAAAAGCATCCATTTTTCTTTTTCCGACAGAGTGGGTTCTTCCCCCGTAGAGCCCCCCAACAAAATCCCATCGCATTGATTGGACACCTGTTTCATCAAGGTATCCAAAGAATCATAATCTATATGTTTTCCTTCTTTTGTGAAAGGAGTTATCATTGCAGTAATGACTTCACCCAAATCCGTCTGTTCCATGTTTTTCCTTTTCTAAAATTTTCGTCATATTTTAGTATAAACTTGACAAAAAGTCAAATACTAAATTGAATGATTGCTTGACTATGATGGCACTGAAAGGACAAAAAATCAAGAGTTCAACAAGGTCTCAGATGTTAAATTTTTCTTTGATTCGCGTCAAGATATTTTCCACCGTAAAGCCCAAATGTTGGAACAAAACCTCCCCTGGCGCACTGGCCCCAAAATGATTGAGCCCCAGAATCAGGCCTTCAGAGCCCGCATATTTTTCCCAACCAAAAGGGCTGGCGGCTTCTATCACTACACGGGGGACCTTTCCCAATACTGCCTCTTGGTAAGAGGAGGGTTGCGCCTCAAACAATTCCCAACAGGGCATAGACACCACCGCTGTATGGGGCAGTTGTGCCGCCACCTGTAAAGCCAAAGGAACTTCTGACCCAGTGGCAATCAAAGTGAGTTTCCTGTCCTTTACTTCTTTTAAGACATAAGCCCCTTTTTGGGTGAGGTTTTGATCGGCTGTTGAACGCACTGATTTCACCTTTTGACGTGTTAAAACCAAGGCGCTCGGCCCCGATAATTTCAGAGCCACTTCATAACTTTCTGCACACTCTATCGCATCAGCAGGCCGAAAGACCCTTAAATTAGGGGTCGCCCGTAAAGAAATCAATTGTTCAATCGGTTGATGCGTGGGACCGTCTTCCCCAGATCCAATAGAATCATGCGTAAAAACATAAATCTGTTTTAAATTCATAATCGCCCCTAATCGCATCGCTGGTTTCATATAATCCGAAAACGAAAAAAAGGTGCTGGTATAAGGAAGAAATCCCCCGTACGCTGCCAAGCCATTCGCAATACCCGCCATGCCTAATTCCCGAACGCCATAGTTGATATAATTGCCCGTGTAATCAGGGGGCATGATTTCCTTTGAGGCTTCTGTCTTTGTCAGGTTAGAGGCCCCTAAATCCGCACTTCCCCCTATTAAATTAGGGATTTGTTTTAAAAGAGCGGCTAAAATTTTTTGGCTGGCCTGACGGGTGGCTAAACTTTCGGGATTTTTTAAAAATTCCTGTTTGAGAGCCACCAAAGAAAACGAAAATTTTTGATGAAAGAAATCTTGAAATTCAGGGGTTATCTTTTTGGACCATTGTTGAAAATCAGCCTGATATTTTTTTCCTATTTTTTGTCCCATTTCCAAAACATCATCAGGTACTTCAAAGGCAGGGTAAGTCCATTTTAAATTGTCTTTCAGTTGCGCCAATTCACTGGACCCTAATGGCGATCCATGCACGCACGATTTGCCCGATTTAGTGGGGGCAGGATACCCGATAATCGTGTGGCAATCAATGAAAACGGGCCGAACAGATTTTTGCGCTTGTTTTAGAGCGGCTTCAATCTCCTGTAAATCATGACCATTACATTCCAAGACCTCCCACCCATTGGCTTCAAAACGCAACCGCATATTCGTCTTTGTGGTAAGGTTTGTTTGTCCATCAATCGTAATTTGGTTATCGTCCCATAAAACGATTAAATTTTTTAATTGCCACAACCCCGCCAAAGAAATCACTTCTTCACTGATCCCTTCCATCAAACAACCATCCCCCACAAAACAATATGTCTTATGTTGAATCAAGTCGGGAAATTTTTGATGCAAAATCCTTTCCGCCAAAGCCATACCAACAGCCCCCGAAAGTCCCTGTCCCAACGGGCCTGTGGAAAAATCAACGCCCGGCGTTTGTCCCCGTTCGGGGTGTCCAGGGGTCAAACTGCCCCATTGACGCAAGTTTTTTAAGGCCGCTTTCGTCATTTTTTTCATGCCACACAAATAAAACAAACTGTACAATAAAGGGGAAGCATGTCCGTTGGAAAAAATGACTCTATCCCGATTCATCCAATCGGGATTTTTGGGGTCAAACTTTAAAAACTTTGCCCATAAAACAGTGGCTATATCCGCCATGCCTAAACTCGCCCCAGGATGGCCCGATTTTGCCTTTTCAATCATATCGGCCGATAACATGCGTAAAGCCGTTGCAAATTTTTTAAGATTCATTCAAAGACTCCTTGGTTAAAAATAAAAAAGTATTCCGCCCTTGATGGCGTTTTTCTTTCAGAACAAACGGGGCAGGAAGAGAGGGATTTTCATGACTATCTACTTCCACAATCACCCAAGTATGATCATCTATCCACCCTTTTTTATCAAAGGCGGTTAAGGCACTTTCCCACAACCCCAAATGATACGGGGCGTCCATAAAAAGAATATCCATCGGCTTAGGGGCCACAGGAGGAACCAATGCTTCCCCGTACAAAGTGATTTCCATTTGACGCGCATTTTGACGAATAATGCGTTGGGCTTGTTTGTCTTTTTCAAATAAAAAAACATGCTTACAGCCCCGTGAATAGGCCTCTAATCCCACTGCCCCACTGCCCGCAAATACATCGGCAAATCTTAAACGAGACCATTGTTTTTGAGCCTGCATTAAACGGGCAGACAAAATATCAAATAACATTTCTTTGGCCCTGTCGGCCGTGGGACGCGTTCCTTCGGGCGGGGTCAGCAAAATCCGCCCTTTAAATTGTCCCGAAATTATGCGCATGGTGCCTCCTGAACAGCGCCGGGTTTTAAAGTACCCAACTGATAAGGCCCATAGGAAATACGAATTAAACGCGCCACCTCTAGCCCAAAAAAGGCCATCAACTTTCTGATTTCCCTATTTTTTCCTTCATGCAAAGTCATTTTAAGCCAAGTATTCGTGCCTTGATTTTTTTCCACTTCCACCACACAAGGGGCATATTTTATCCCCTCAATTTTTACACCCTTGGACAAGCGGGACAAAATTTCCCCCGTCAAAATCCCATGGACACGAACCCGATAGGTACGCTCCCACCCATTGGCAGGCAGTTCCATTTTTCTGGCCCACTCCCCATCATTGGTTAAAAGTAAAAGACCTTCTGAATTTAAATCCAAACGCCCCACCGAAATGACACGAGGCATATTTTTGGGCAGGTGGTCAAAAACTGTGCTACGCCCTTGGGGGTCATGCGCGCTGACAATCAATCCCGCCGGCTTATGGTACAGCCACACACGTGTGCGGGATTTTTTTTGCAGCGGGTGTTGATCCACCAAAACAACATCGCCCGCCCCCACCACACAAGCCGGCGTTTTTAATACTTCTCCATTGACCTGAACACGTCCTGCCAAAATCCATCGTTCGGCTTCCCGCCGAGAACACAGACCCGCATCAGCCATCTTCTTTGCGATTCTTTCTTTTTTTTCTGCTAAATTGGACATTTGAAAAACTTATACTCCTGAAAAAAATACCTGTTTTGATTTTCGTAAAACGGTACTATTGAAATGTTTTTGATGAACATGAGTTTGGCATAAAAAGTCCCAAAAGTCAATAGGTATTTATAAAAAACACCCCGTCCCCAAAGAAAATCAAATTTTTTGTTTCAGGGACTTTTTTTGAACTTTAAGCCATTGTTGCGCATTCTTTTTTCTTAAATGAAAGCTTTGTTTCAAGGCAGTGGCCCGATTTAATTTTTTCAAAATTTTCCAAGTTTCTTGAAACGAACGCTTCAAGTGCTTTTCAAAATCACAGGAACGGGTAAGTTGATGTGGCGTATTGATTCTGTAATGCACGAAAGGGGTGTTGATAAAACACATTCGCCGAGCCATCGCACGGGCAGGATAAGTAAAAACACCATCTTCCCCACACAGACTTTTTCCAAAGTGAAAACCAAACGAACGAACAAAATCCGTCCGAAAAAAATATCGCCACGCTTGTCCGCCCGATAATTGAAACAAAATCTCCTCATACTCTTGGGGACAAAAAGGAACCCCGTGGGGAATCTGTTTCACATAAGGATTCAGGGGAATTGAGACTTCCGATTGCGTGGCTTGGTCATATTTTGAATACCAATAAAAAAGAAGGTCCGACTGCGTTTCTTGGGCTTTTTGATAGAGTCTTTCAAACATATCAGCTTCAAAAAAATCATCACTATCCAAAAACAAAAGGAAAGTCCCTGTGGCCAAAGAAAGCCCTAAATTACGGGCCGCCCCCGGCCCCGCAAAAGGCTGATGAAAAAGCCGAATGCGACCGTCATTATGGGCGTAAAATTGGGAAAGGGCTCTTGTGTCATCTTGGGACCCGTCATCAACCAACACCACCTCAAAATCCGTTAAAGTCTGTCCTAAAACAGAATCCAAACACTCACTTAAATACTCCTCACTATTATGGGTGGGAATAATGACGGATATTTTTGGGGAAACAGCCATCAATTATAACAAAAATCTGACCCAACCGCTGAGGCATTTACACCCGTCGCCCCACCATTGTAAACAAGCTTTCCTGATGAATTTTTGGGGACAACACACAGCCTGTTGTTCTTTGTGGAGGCAGCCAAAGCTCCTTTTCCCGATAGAAGAGAATAAAACAACGAAAATAATAAAAAGACAAAAAAACGTTTTACTTTTTTAACCATAAAATTCTCCTTTGAATTATCAATCTTCACATTCTCCAATAAGCGCATAATCAGAATCATTAGCAAACATATTTTTAAATTGCTTACATAAATCCGTATTTTCTTTAAAATCTATGGAAATATAAGCGTTCTTATATGTATCATGATCCTTCAAAGCCACCTCAGCCGAATTTCCCAACTGGCCCGTCAAATCACCAATATTTGTTTTATTCTGCATGCCTTGAGAGGCAGCGGTCACTAATTCTAATTTGGCTATGGAAACAACTTGTGCTACTTCATTGGCCCGATATTTATTTAGGGCTGTTTTATACCCTGCAATTCCACCGACAGATAAAACACCGATAATAGCCAGCACCCCCAACATTTCCACCATACTGCGCCCTAGTTCGTTTCTCATTCCTCCTCCTTATTGAGATTCTCTTTTATCTTGGACTAGATTTTATTTTAATCTAGTTTTTATTTAATGTCAATGATTTTTTTTGAAATATATCTTTTTTTTAAAAAAGGAATATGCTAGACTAATTCTATGCAAAAAAAACAAATTATTCATCGGGTTATTTTAGCAGCCCAAAAAGCCTTTCAAAAAGACGAAGTTCCCGTTGGGTGTGTCGTCTTTGAATCCCATTCGGGAAAAATTATTGCCACAGGTTATAATCAAGTAGAAGCCCAAAAAAATCCTTTGGCTCATGCGGAAATTTTAACTATTCAAAAAGCCCTTAAAAAACTCAACACAAAGTATTTGAACGGGTATTCTCTGTTCGTGAGTTTGGAACCATGCGTGATGTGTGCAGGGGCCATTGCTTGGGCCCGATTGGACGCTGTTTATTATGGGGCCACAGATCCCAAAACAGGAGGCATCCGACAAGGTGCCAAAGTTTTTTGTCGCCCTCAAACACATCACAAACTAAAAGTGAGGTTGAAAAAAATCCCCCAGTGTTCCCAAATGATGACGGATTTTTTTACCCAAAAACGACTTCATAAAAAAAATAAGAAAATTGAATGATTTTTATTGACAAAAAAATGGGGCCATGCTAAAGTGCCCTTGAAATTCAAAGGAGGAAAGAATGGATTTGGTTTCTGAATTTATGAAATGTGGCCCAATTTTACAGATTCCCTGTGGTCAAAAAGGCATAGTGCCTTTAGCAAAAAAACTAACGCCAGAAAATTTTCCTTTAAAGAAAGACATTGAAAAAATGTTAAAAATCCCCATGATGACTCAGGGGAAACAAAAGTCTGGAAGATAATATGAACGGATACGACTTTGATGGGAATTTACATGGTTCCTACGTGGAAAAAAATCCTGATGGGTCCATCAAAAAAAAGGGGCATTATGTCCATGGTATTTTTTATACGGGTAATTCTTTTGAAAAAAAAACAAGACCCTGTAAGACATAATCTATTACGGGCCTTAAATTATTTGAATAAACTGCCCTTACAAACAACCGAACAAAAGGCACAGTACAAAAAAATCAAACAGTCTGTGGCCCATTTGTATCATACCTTGGGGATAAAAACCCGATAAAGCGACACAAAAAAATCTGCCTTTGGGAATGTATAAGACAGGATATTTGGGGACCTCTTTTTCTTTGTCGTTTTTAATGTCCTCTAGTGTTATTTTGATGCAAGCAGTCTTGCAGTGTCCCCTCAATAACGATCCGTATCCCCTAAAACATTCTTAAAGGTTATATAAAAGGAACGATAAAATGCATAAAACTTAATATGTAAAAAAATTGCTAAAACTATCGGAATGGCAAAAACATAGACCGCTATTGCCATTTTAAAATGTAGTAAAGTAAGAATTTATTTTTAGGTTATATACCCCGTAGATATAAAATTTGTGGGGTATTTTTGTGTTAAAAAATATTTTATAGAGGATAAAATGATATACGGATATGTACGAGTTTCCACTGATAAGCAAACCTTAGAAAACCAAGAATTTGAGATTAACAGATTTTGTGAAAAAGAAGGCATCAAGATTAATAAATGGGTAACCGAAACAATTAGTGGGACTAAAGATTTTGAAAAGCGAAAATTAGGGAAATTGTTAAAAAAAATTGAAAAAGAGGATATTTTAATTTGTTCAGAAATTTCTAGATTGGGGCGTAATTTGCTTCAAATTATGACCATTCTTAATATTTGCATGAATAAAGAAGTTCAGGTTTGGACTATCAAGGATAATTACCGACTTGGAACCGATATTCAAAGTAAGGTATTGGCATTTGCTTTTTCACTTTCTGCGGAAATAGAGCGAAATCTTATCAGCCAAAGAACCAAAGAGGCATTGTCACGAATAAAAGCCTCGGGGCGAAAACTAGGAAGAGAAATCGGATGTAAAAATAAAAAACATATCTTAGATGGAAAGGAAGAAAAAATCCTTAATCTATATAAAAAAGGTGTCCCTAAAGCACATATTGCAAGGACAATGGGGGTTAGTACCAGAACCATCTATAATTTTTTGATTTTTAATGTCCCTTAGATTTTCAAAGAGTATATTTTTTAATATTGGATTTTGGGATAGATAAAAAACAGAAAATATGGAAAAATTATGGGACCTTTGTTTTTCAACTCTGTAAGTTTATCTGATTTTTACATAAAAATCAACTATAAATTTAAAAATACTCATCCAAAATACAACCTGTTAGATTTTTTCACTTAACTTTTTGAAATTAAAAGAATTTCGGCACATCTATTGTCCCTCAGACGTGATTACATGGTAAAAGTAAAAGTGTCTGGATTAATGAGGAAAAATAAAAAGGAATTGAAAGGAAAAAAATTTTATAAAATTTATAGATGATAATGACTTAAAATTTAACCATATAATATTTGACTACCTTCAGGGAAAAAATCTTAGTAAATAACGATAAATCTAGTGAGGGACACTGCGTATAGGCTACAAGCAGAGAAAAAGAGGGGAAAGTAATTATAAAACCAAGTTTTGATAAGGAGTTATGATATGAGTATCGTTGGAACTTTAGCAATTATAAGTTTATTTGTTCTAACAGACGATGAAAAACAAATAGATGTAATCCATATATATGACTTACAGAATCATGGTGTTTTTAAAAAAGGAGTTTAACGATGGAAAAAATCAAGCGGATTTTAGGAATACCTGCTATAAAAATTAGGAAAACAGAAAATTATGAAAAACGGTATTTTTTGGGTGTCCAATATAAAATTAAAAAATTTTCACATAGATATGAGACTTTTCTTGAAGCTTTTGAAGAAAATGTAAATAGGTTATCTAATAAAAATATTAGGGTTATTTTAAACAATTTGGGAGAAGCTTTAATTTATGCAAGAACTGAAAAATATTGGTATAAAAAAGGAATGTTGGTTTTTGGAACAAAGCGCCAACATGCTGATATATTTAAGATGTATGCACCAGAAATTCCTGTATTCTTTTGTGGAGAAGGACCTTTAACAGAAAACATTAATGATAAAAATAATAATCATATAGAAGCCGTTTTATATAATAATAAACTTATTGAAATGAACAATAAAAAACAACCCTTTTTGAAATCTTGGGAAGAATACCTAGGAACTAATTTTTCAAATTTAAAATATAAAAAAGCATTTATTACAGAAGAAGATAGAAAACTAGCTCTCTCAAAAGCGAAATTACTCGGGGTAACCTTAAGTAAGTTTGTCTTTTTAATACCTTTTGCTCGTTCTATGAGTTTATTACCTGAACAATTCTGGAAAAATATAGAACATGAGCTAAAAGAAAAAGGATATGATGTTATATATAATTCAAAAATGTTTACTATAAAAGAAGCATATGTACTGGCAGAAATGTCCAAAGGTATTATATCTCTTCGGTCGGGATTTAATGATGTGCTTAGTGAAATTAAAACCCCACAACACATTATATATACTAATAATCGTTGGCACGGCGATTTAGAACCAATGTACAGCTTTAATTATTTTCCTTGGGCTGAAAAAGATTTTATTAAAGAATACAATACATCACATAAAACAATTGAAAAAATTGAGAATGATATAATTTATGGGTTTTAAAATGTTGAACAAATCAAATATTACATTTATAAGGTCATTATCTGGACATTCTGGATGTAAGATTAATTTATATAAAAAAGATTCTTGTTTTGTTTTAAGAAAAGACGCAGGTAGAACTTCTTATAACGACAGATTAAAAAAACAATGCGCAAAGCAAAAGTGCTTTAAATTAGATTTGATAAAAACACCAAAAGTATTAGATTATGGATATGATAGCAATCATCTTTTCTATTTTGACATGGAATTTGTGAATGGTGTTTGCATGTCAGAATATATGAATCAGATTAAAATAAAAAAAATAGTAGATTTAGTGGAATTACTCTTTAATTCATTACCCTTCAAACAAAGTAGATTATCTGATAACACTGATTATGTATTTAAAGAAAAAATTATATCCTTATATGATACGTGTGATATAAGAAATAAGCTCATCTTGAAATCATTAAAAAAATTAAATAATTTTAACTTTAAATATGTTCCATTATCAGCCTGTTGTGGAGATTTAACATTGGAAAATATTATCGTATCTCCCTCTGGGATATATGTAATTGATTTATTAGATTCTTTTTATAATTCATGGATGATTGATATTGCCAAATTATTACAAGATATTGATCTAGGATGGTCGTATAGATATCAAAAAAGAAGTTATAACTTAAATTTGAGATTATCTACCGCTAAACAAGCGTTGCTAGATAATTTATATGCAATGGATAATGGAAAGAAACATGTGCTTACGATATATTATATTTTACTACTTAATGTTTTAAGAATTTATCCATACACAAAAGACCAAATAACAATAGAGTTCTTAAATAATGCTCTTAAACAAGTTTTGAACACAATAAATGAAATGGAGACAAAATGAATACATTAATTCTTCCTTGTGCGGGAAAATCTAGTCGTTTTCCGAATATGAAACCAAAGTATATGTTAACACATCCAGATGGAAAGCTAATGATAGAAAAATCTATTGAAAAAATAAACTTAGATGTATTTGACAGAATTATTATCACAATAGTAAAACCTCACGATGACAAACATGAAGCCAAACTCATAATGGAACAGGCATTTAAAGATAATCCTAAAGTGGAAATTTGTCTACTAGATGATTTTACATCTTCTGCAAGTGAAACTATTTATTTAACATTGAAAAAAATGAACATCAACGGTGCTTTTGTAATAAAAGATTCTGATAATAGAGTTGAAGTAAATTTTGAAAAGGGAATTAAAAATTCAATTATTGGTTATAATTTACAGGATCATCCAAATGTACCCAACATTCCAGAAAAGAGCTTTTTAATTATAAATGAGCAAGGTTTGATTCAAGATATCATTGAAAAACAAGTGGTTTCAAATGTTATTTGTTTGGGTATTTATTGCTTTGAAAATGCCTCTGATTTTATCAAAGCATATGAAGAAATGAACATTAAAAAAATATCGGGAGAAATGTATATAAGTCATATTATTTCATATATGTTAGCATCAAATAACTATATTTTCTCATCAAAAATGGCAACTTCATACGATGATTGGGGAACTTTATCGGAATGGAAAAAAGTTCAAAAGAGTCATAGAACATATTTTGTTGATATTGACGGAGTTTTGATGAAAAACTGCGGAAAATATGGAAGCCACAATTGGTATAATAACAAAGAAACAATTCCAGAAAATATGGAGGTAATACGTAAGCTACAAAATAATGGAGCACAAATAGTCATTACTACTTCACGTCCAGAAGAATTTAGAAAAGGATTAAAAAATATACTTGAAGAAAACGGTATAAATCCATATGCGATATTAATGGGAATGAATCATGCCACCAGAGTTATTATTAACGATTTTGCACCAACAAATCCATATCCTTCGGGAATTGCAATAACATTTCCAAGAAATGGTTGTATTAAGGAGTATCTAAATGACACATATTGATTCATCTGAAATATCCATCGTTGTTCAGGGGGCTATAAACAATGAATATACTAAATTGGTATTAGAGAGTCTCCGTAAATCATTCTCTAAATCTGAAATTATATTATCAACATGGAAAGGATCAGATGTTTCAGGATTAGATTTTGATATTCTCGTTGAAAATCAAGATCCAGGTGCCCCTGTTTTATTTCCCCAAAGTAAACAATATCATAATTTAAATAGACAAATTATTTCCACCATTAATGGAATTAAAAATGCAACAAAAAAATACGTCCTGAAAACAAGAACCGATATTATTTTTAATAATTGCTCCGTTTTAGATTGGTTTGATAAATTTGATAAAAGAATAGAATATTGTAAAATCTTGGAAAAAAAAGTTATAATATGTAATTATTACGTAAGATTTCCTAATATTTTACCTTTTCACGTTTCAGATTGGGTCTTTTTTGGTCTGAAAAAAGATGTTGAAAATATATGGGATATTCCTCTTGAGCCCGAACCCGATTATACAAAATGGTTTTATAATCATGAATTATTGCCTGAACATAAAAATAATGGGGAATATAGCCATTTTAGACATAGATATTGTGCAGAACAATACATTTGGTCTGAATTTTTGAAAAAAAATGGCATAAATTTTACATTTGAAAATATGTTTGATGTAACCAAAGAAAATATAAATTTAACTAATATTTCTTTTGTAAATAATTTAATTATTTTGCCGATGAAAAAATATGGAATTCACTTTTTAAAATTTTATTCAGAAGACGTAAAAGATATATACACGTTTACTCATTATGAAATGTTATATAAAAAATACATTGACACAAGTTACACTATAAATATAATAAAAATATTAACGACAAATAAAAAAATTCTTAAATGTCAAAAAAAGTTAAAAAAACATATTAGAAAATTTTTAAAACCGTTAAAAAAACAACATATCATTTTTGAACCATTTTCTATACTTTTTTATTTTTTCAAATTTTTAATCCTGACATTCATGGTAAGTATAACTTATATAAAGGAGATAAATAATGTCTAAATTATATTCATTTGATATTTTTGATACCTTAATTACAAGAAAAGTAGCCACCCCTTTGGGGATTTTTGCCATCATTCTTCATTCTTTAAAAGGGAATAAATATCAATATATCCCTCAACATTTAAGGGATAATTTTTATACTATTAGAATTGAAGCAGAAAAATTTGCACGATATGAGAAATCTTTAATCGGTGAAGAAGAAATTACATTTGATGAATTATATTGTATTATAAAAAATAACTATAATTTAACAGAAAAAGTAATTTCTGAGTTAAAAAAACTGGAAATTGAAACAGAACTTAAATGTTTGCTTCCTATAACAGAAAATATCAATAAAATAAAAAAATTAAAAAACGAAGGAAATAAAGTTATTTTAATATCCGATATTTATTATGACAAAGATACAATAAAGAAATTTCTATTAAGATTTGACAATGTTTTTAAAGATGTCCCTATCTATTTATCTTCAGAATATAAAGTAGGTAAGCACTCGGGAAATTTGTACAAAAAAGTGATGGAACTAGAACATATTGGAGCAGATTCATGGGTACATTTTGGGGATAATATGCATTCGGATATTGCTATGGCTCAAAAAAATGGAATTACTGCTAATCATTATGATTATTATGGCTTATATCCATATGAAAATAAATTTGTCAACGAAAATAGCGAAAACCCTTTTGTTCAAATAACTATAGGGACTGCCAGAAATACAAGAATGTTTAGATGCAATAGTGAAAAGGAATTTTTTGGTGCTTCCTTCGGGGCTGTGATGCTATACCCATATGTAAGTT
Source organism: uncultured Alphaproteobacteria bacterium (assembly GCA_934216505.1). Classification (GTDB taxonomy): domain Bacteria; phylum Pseudomonadota; class Alphaproteobacteria; order CAAHEQ01; family UBA3637; genus UBA3637. The sequence continues at coordinate 12,781 of CAKQBW010000005.1, read as the reverse complement.
GGTTACATCAACAAGCAATAGACCAAAATATAACTAGATTATATTTTATTGCAAGAGATGGATATATCCTAAAAAAAATGTTTGATAAAATAAATGAAAAGAAAAAAACAAAGATAAAAACTTTTTACATTTATGGCTCTAGAGCAATTTGGAGAATTCCATCCATTACAATGAATAAAGGAAATTTTGATTTTATCTTTGAAGAAACATGGAATTCTAAAAATATTGAAATGTTTTTAAATCATTTTAATTTGAATATTGATGATGTAAAAAAATTTATTCCCAGTAAATATATTAATCCAAATTGTATATTAAAAGACAAAGATATACAAAAATTAAGGACTTTGTTATTAAATAATGATGCATTTAAAAAAGTATTTGTAGAAAAAAATAGATCCAAACGAAATCTGATCATCAAGTATTTGAAACAAGAAATAGATGTTTCCGATGACAATTTTGCATTTGTTGATTTTACAGGTTCTGGCATAACTCAGTCATGTCTCGCAAATTTGATGAATACCTTTTATAAGAAAAAAATTAAAAATTTTTACTTAAGAATATCTCCCAGCAAATTTAAATTGGATAATGTAGTATTATATTCAATGTTTAAAAATTTAGATTATTCACATTTCTTTATAGAGGCTCTCGTTAGGGCTCCACATGGGCAAACAATAGGATATGAAGAACGAGAGAATGTCATTTATCCTGTTCTAGATAATTTAGAGACCGAGGCTTTGAAAGCGTGGAAATTAGATGAGTATATAAACGGAATTAAATATTTTATGGACACATATTCTGACATCGTAAGTGAATTTCACTTAAACCCTACGGATTTAAATCTTTACTGCAAGTATTTTAACTACATTATCAATGATATAGATAAATATACCGCCGAAATGTTAGGAAGTATTCCTTTTGCATCTCAAAATCAAATTAAATCTTTACGTTTTTTAGCACCAAAATATTCTGATATTAGCATCCTCAATTTATTGTTTCACAACGTGCGTTTTGATACGGAAATGCCCAATGTATCAAGAATAAGAACAGATGAAAAAATAATAAAAAAAATAGATAAATATACTCGAATGAGAAGTATATGTAGAGATTTTATTAAAAATTTTATAAAAAAGACAATTTATAAAAATGGATATACTTTGAAAAAATATTTTTGTGGCATACTCAAAATAAAGAAATGTTCTGTACCTTTTAAAAAAGAAATATATTTTATTGGAATACCAATTTTACAAAAATATAAATTCCATATTAATAATGAAATTATTAAGAAAATATCTTGTTTTAATATAGGTTCAAAACACAACCTATATTATGGAAAAATCATAAACATAATAGATAAGAAGTTTCATTATAAGCATCTTTATTTTTTTAGGCATAATATTGGAGAATGGTATGTATTTCTTCAAGCATTACCTTATTTTTCTGATAAAAAAAACACGCTAATTATAACGAGCGAGAAAAAATATTTAGAACTCGCAAAATTTTTGGCCCCCCAGTTTGATATTGTATATATACAATTAAATTATTTAGAAATGGACTTTTTTACAACTAATGAGCTGTCCATTTTAAAATCAAAAGTTATACATATCCCTTTTAAAGAAAAGTTTGAAAATTACAGAGCACAACAAATAAAAAAATGTAAGAATAATTTAATTTTATTCTCTGATTATATATGCGGTCATTTGGGAATTGATGCTAAAGATGTAAATTTCACTTTACCTGTTTTTTCAGATGAAATAAAAAAAAGTGTATATAAAAAAACTCGTGCTATAGGATTAGACATTGATAATTTTATTTTTATATCAACTGACGCTCGTAGCATTTTACAAATTTCCACAAATTTTTGGAACGATATTATTCTCAAACTACAAAAAAAAGGACGAGATATTTATTGCAACAATCAATATATTCTTCCAAATGGAAACAACTTAAAAAACACTTTTTTAACATTTGAAGAAGTTTGCTATTTAGCATCTTTATCCAAAGGTATCATCGCATTGAGATCAGGGTTGATAGATTTGTTTTCAACATTTAAAAATGTTCCCATGCATATCTTTTATACTTTTTTTCCATATACGAATCAATTAAATGCGGATATGATGATGCGTTTATATACTTTAAAACAATTTAATAATAATCATAATATCCATGAATATAATATGGATAAAATTGATGAGAAATTATTAGCAGAAAACATTTGTAAAAATTTTTAATAAAATAAGGTTAGTGTATGCAATTTATAAAAAATTTCAAGCCAATAAACTTAATCCAGAACTATTCAAAAATATATCCTTATGTTCGGCCTTATTTGGGACGAGCAATTTTAGCATTACTCGTCACATTACCGTTGGGGGCGATGGACGCCGTCATTGCGTGGGTATTAAAGCCTTATATGGATATTGTTATGATTGAAAAAAGCGCGAAAGTCACATCTCTTTTGCCGTTATTGATTATTTTTTTTAGTCTGGCCCAAAGTCTGCTCAATTATGCCGCAACTTATTTGAATACTTGGGTTGGACAAAAAATCACGATGGATCTCAAAAAAAGCCTTTTCAAAAAGATAATGCGTTGTGATGCCACTTTTTTTGACAAGACCACTTCCGGTGATGTGATGTTCCGTTTTAATCAAGATGCCGATCTGGCCTGCAACGGCCTGTTATCCAACTTAAAACTCTTTACAACGCGTTTATTTTCATCTCTATCCTTGATCGTTGTTTTACTTTACAATTCTTGGCAACTTTCTATTATTGCTGTCGTTGTTTTGGGGGCGGCTTTATTTCCCCTGACGCGTGTTCGCAAAAAGATAAAAGACATTATGGATAAAACCGTCTTTTCCGGAGCCCGCATTATGACCCATTATAACGAGGCTTTTTCAGGCAACCGGGTCGTTTCATCGTTTAATCTATACGATTATCAATATAACCGTTTTTGTGAGACCTTACGTTCCGTATTCAAACTTGGCATGAATATGACCAAGAAGACCGGAATGCTGACCCCTATGATGCATTTTATGATTTCCATCGGGATAGCGGGTGTTATCTGGTATGGCAGTTATTTAATCACAACGGGGCAACTGACCCCAGGTGGGTTTGTTTCTTTCATTACGGCCTTATTGATGCTGTATCATCCGATTAAATCCATCGGGTCCAATTTCACAAATGTTCAAATGTCTTTGTTGGCTATGGAACGCGTATTTGGTGTATTAGACGAGCAACCACACATACATAATTCCCCCAATGCTGTCCGGATAACGGGGATAAAATCCGACATACAATTTGATAATGTTTGGTTTGAATATGAAGCCAATCGGCCCGTATTAAAAGGCATTTCTTTGGATGTTAAAAAAGGCCAAACGATTGCTTTTGTCGGCAATTCTGGCGGGGGTAAATCCACAATGGTCAGCCTTCTTCCCCGGTTTTATGATGTCCGCCAAGGAGCGATTAAAATTGATGGCCGAGATATTCGGGAAATAGAACTGGATTCTCTGCGTGATCAAATTGCTGTTGTATTCCAGGATAATGTTCTGTTTGCCGGCACAATCCGAAATAATATCCTTTTGGGAAATGCCGATGCAACCGAACAGGATATTCATCAGGCCGTTCATAATGCCTGCCTTGACGAGTTTATCGGTTCTTTGCCGAATGGACTGGACACGGAAATCGGGGAAAGAGGAACAAAATTATCCGGCGGGCAAAAACAACGGGTTGCCATTGCTCGGGCTTTCCTTAAAAATGCCCCGATTGTTATTTTGGATGAAGCGACTTCTGCCTTGGATAATAAATCCGAAGAAATCGTGCAACAGGCTATTTATAACCTGATGGAGGATAGAACGGTGTTTATTATCGCCCACCGTTTATCAACAGTCAAAAACGCTGACCAGATTGTGGTTATTGACCATGGCGAAATACGAGAGATGGGCACGCATGAAGAATTGCTTGCAAAAGACCACTCCGTTTATGCCGCCCTGTATAAGACGCAATTAAAGTAAAAGTTATGTTTTCGGGATGTTATTTTATCTCATAAGACTGGCATATCTGATCTTTTATGAAAAAATTTAATTCCAAAAGGATATAATCATGAACAGATTAAACAGAACCAAAAAAGAAAAAATATTTTTAATAAAACTCCTCTATGCCACAGGAGATCTTCAAGTTCAACTACACAAGGCCGGATTAGCTCACTGTGAAATGACTTTGAATAATTTAATGAGACTATTGATAGAAGAAATCAAAAAGTAAAATTAAATCCCCCCTTTGATGTTTCTTTCAAAAATCCATTTTTACTAAAAAAATGGTGCCGAGAATGTGACTTGAACACACGACCCACGCATTACGAATGCGTTGCTCTACCAACTGAGCTATCTCGGCACTATTTTGAATTATAAATGAAAAAAGGCAAAAAAGCAAGCCTTTAAAAGGATTTTTATCATATTTTTAATTTTCCCCAAAAAATCTTTACTTTGAGATAAAATTTTAAAAGCAGGAAAATTGATAATTTTTACCTCATAAAAACACCTCAAATAAGGGACATTAGCGTTTTTTTATTTTCTCATCATTTTTTGCGCAAGCGAGGATCAGTTTATGCATTTCTTCCACTTTGTCATTCTGAACACAGAAAAGAATCCCCAAATCACGAACACCCAGGGATTCTTCGGTCGTGGTATTCCATAAGAATGACGGATACCCCCATTTTGTCCTGTATTTACGGGCGTCGTGGGATGAAAAGAGAAAATTCAAAAATCCGCTTTTCAAACAAGCGACAAAGCCCGTCAATAAAGGGAAGTTGCGTATAACAAAAAGGATCGTTTTTGTTATAGTGGGATTCGGTTGATTTTATTATTATTCTTGAGGAGGAACTTATATGAAAAAAACACATGAATCAGGGCGTAATATGGTAGAAATGCTGGGGGTGCTGGCGATTATTGGGGTACTTTCTGTGGCAGGGATAGCGGGCTATACCACTACCATGAACAAACATCGGGCGAATCAGATTTTAAACGGGGCGTCTGTAAGGGCCATCGTGGCTTCTACACAAATTCAAAGAGGGTCTGCGGCGCCGACACTGGGTGAATTTACAGACAACGAGGTCGGCGGGGCAAAATTTGGGACAGAGGTTAAAAATGAAGCAGGCACAGCCGATTGGACCACGACCAACAAACGCTTTAGTTTGACCTTGGAAAATGTGGCAATGGACGTCTGTAACCAAATGAAAGTCTCTGTCGGCCAAAACAGCATTATCCGAGAAATTAACGAAGGTTGCACGACCATCACCTATAATAATGATTTGTCCCCCAATGACCCTGCGCCGTCAGGCCCCAAAGGTGATGAATGTACGGATATTTGTTCGGACGAGGCAAAGTGCGAAAATGGCTATTGCCAATGCTCTGAGGGGCTTTGGCAGCCGAGCGATAACTCAGGAAACGGGGAATGCAAAGAAATCACTGAAGGGGACTGTGCCACAAATGCCAACTGTAAAGAAGGAGAGTATTGTGTTATTCGTTCAACCAAAGGCAATTGCGAAAAGCCCGATAATGGAACCTGTGAGACATTGAAGAGTGGAATAGAGAAAAATTATAACGGCACTCCCTTCTTACTTTCTTCTGACGGCATGAATTGGTGGTCGGCCCGTAATTGGTGTTTGGCCCATGGAAAAAGTCTGGCATCGCTTTCGGATTTAGGAATTACAGGAGGGTATGAGAATTCTTGTTCTGAAAGTGATTGTACAGGGGCCGATTGGGACGCTTTGAAAGCAGCTTTTGGAAGTTCTTATTATTGGACGAATGACAGTTATAATTCTTGCTTCGCGTTCCTCGTCAATACCAACTTTCAGAACGTGAACACCCTCCTCCGCGCCAACTACCTCGGCTACGCCTTGTGTCGGTAGAGGGGTGTCTCGCTTTTTAACTTTAATCATTAGGAAGTTAGGCTTGTCCTTTTGCCGAAAAGAAGTCTAACTAAAGGCCTTTAAAAGGTTGGGGATAAATACCCAGCCTTTTTTTATAAGCCCCTATTAGGTGGCCCCAACAGATGCCCGATCAGGTCGGGCATGACAGAGAGAATTCTCCGAGGGACGGGCCCCTCCTCAGAAGGACAGGTAGAGGAAGGGGCTTTTATACGCTATCTACACCTACTTCCATTTCAATTGCATTTGGCAATGATTTCCTGTACAACTCAGTTTGACACGATCAGACGATTTAATTTCTTTATGCATTGCCTCTATCACATCTTTCCCCGTTATATCAAATTCTTTTTCCTCCGCTGAAGTTTCCAAACATTTTTCGGGAAAATCTAGGTCAAAAATATCTCCCTCTTTTGTGGATACTTTAACGCCACAGGTGAAGTTTTTAGCACCTATAAGTTCTTTGATTTCTTCATTTGTATGGGGGATATTTTCCCCATTGATTTTACCCGCATAAATCAGAATTGCTACCATAGAAAGTTCATTAAGTAAGGCATCGGCTTTTTCCTTTACAATGGCTGATTTTGTATTGATTTCTTCCCCTTTTAAAACCTTTTGAAATTTTTCAAATGCCTGAGCATCATAAACGGTCCGATTTTTGCCGTTGCTTTCTGCTATTTTATTTCCCTGAGAATCATAAACTTTAAAACTCCTTGGCTCTGCCTCTTGCTGATTGGCAAGAAAGGCAAGGTCATAGGTATATAAAAGAGTGTTTTTTTCATTATCATACATTTCTATATGCATGTTATTTAATTTATCATTTTCGTTTAAAGAATTTTCCAAGACATTTTTTAGATTCACAAAAGAATCAATCCTATATCTTCCCTTGATTTCTGTTTTTTTAACTTGTCCTTGATTATTGTTATGAAAGGAATAAGAGGCGTTTTTATCTTCCAATGTTGTGTTATCTTTTGAAACGACGGCTTTTGTCCCATCAGCATAAGAATATACCTTTTCAACTTCGGCCTGATTTTCCGTTGCTTGTTGGGCAGAAACAGACAAGGGAGCCAATATCCCCAAGCACAGGAAAGAGGTTGTAAATATAGAATACTTATTTTTCATTTTTTCTCCTTTTTTAAAATTTCCATTTAAATCCAGATTTGATATTGGTATGGGGGTCGTCTTCCATATAGTGCTGAATGGAACCGTAAATGTCTAAATCTTTCGTTTGATAGTCTAACCCCAAACGAGCCACCCCACGGTAAGAACTTCTGTCTTCATCATACAGGTTAAAATGCCCACTCATGCCCTGCATGCCTAACTTCATGTTGTACGGGTCTGCGAACTCACGATAAAGCATCATGCCGGCGTTCAAGTTCAATTTAGCCTCTGAACTCAAGTCATATTGTTTGGCGGCATACAGCCCCACGCCTGCTTCTACAGACAAATTATTTTCCGATTGAATCGTCAAACTATAGGGCTTGTGTTCTTCACCTCCGCGTTGATTATAGGCTATCGCATTTAATTCAATCGTTGGGGATAATTCAAAGCCCCCCACCGATAACGGATAGCGTATTTCATTCATAACGCCAAACAACCGCTTTTCAATCGTCCCTTTATAGGAGGTATCGTTAAAGCCCGTACGGTTATAATGGCCACGGGCAAAGCCCGCCATCGGGGTAGAAATCATCTTTACCCCGTTCCCGTTAAAATGAAAAGGAATAGCCATTTGGAAAAGACTCGCATTACGGGTGTTGTTATGAACCTCATCATTTGTGTTTAATCGGGTTACAGACATCGCATAGCCAACCCACAAATTCGGGCTGATTTTTTTATTGCTTAGAGCAAACTGTCCTGAACTTGCTTTTCCATTTTTAAATGAAAATTGATTGAGGTTTCCTTGCGTTGTAAAGATATTTTTATCCTCATTCGCAAACATTTGTTGATTCATGGCCAAGTTCATCTCACGCACAGCGGTTAAATCTTCATAAGAAAAGCGATCCAATACCTCTTTACCCGTCAGATTGTTCAAGCCCTTTTGAAAATCCAAAGCCGACCCCAAGTTTTTCAATTCATTATAGAACGCTTCGTTGTGCCCCAGGGCATAGTTTTGTTCCAAGAACGATGCCAAACTGTTGTTAGGGGTCAAAGTGTTAAACGCTTTTTTTGTCATTATCACATCTGAGCCATTTTCCGCCAATCGGGCATCAAATAAAGCCGAATTAGAGACCAACTTTAATTGAGAGGTATCCTTTATATCCAAAGCATTTGTCAGGGTATATTCTTGGTCAAAACTTCCATTTACCACAGATGATTCTATATTTAATATCCCCGTTGCTGTTTCCCCTGTATAATTTCCATTTTTCCCTAAACTATAATTCCCACTTGTTCCAAAATTCAAAACAGTTGCTTCAACTTTTCCGATATTCACCAACGAAGCGCCATTAAGGTATATAAAGTTTTCCAAGGCCCCATTCCCTTTATACACATAATCACCAATTTGGATGCTGCCTGTATTATACACAGTTGCTCCATCTTCTGCATAAATTCCATAGGCATTTTCAGTCCCATTGATAATAATTTTACCTGTATTTACAACATTTCCCCCTTTTGCATAAATCCCAATTGCCAAATTAGCACTTTCCGTATTATTCAATGTAATAGTCCCAGAATTTAAAACATTTGTATTTTCACCTGCCGAAAAAATACCAATAGCATTTCCACTTCCATTGTTATTGATTGTAATAATGCCTGAGTTGTAAATTGCCTCTCCATTATTATACATACCCACAGCCGTTCCACGACCATTGTTTGTCATATAAATGGCATTATTTGCATAGGGTATTGTTGCGCCAGAGGCAATAAGAGTTTCATTAGAAACTAAATGAGCATTATTCCCAAACAAAGCATACGAATCCCCATTGCCCATATTCGTTATTTGAATAATGGCTTGAGAATTGAGATACTCTGACACTGTATCAGCATACACCGTATGTACATTTTTATCCCCAAATAATCCATAAATATTTCCATCACCTTCATTATATATATCTAACATGCCGCGTCCTGCCCAAGCAACATCTATAAATCCATAGTCCGCTCCACCTTGTGAATGAATACCATAAACATCTCCATTTCCTTTATTTTTTATGGAAAGAAGTCCCGTTCCATCGGAATATGCCCATGAAATACACATGTTGTAAAAATAATCATTCCCCGTTCCCCACATTCCATACACATCTCCATCACCTTCGTTGTCTATGATAATCTTTCCTCCAAAACCATTCGAAGCATTATCCATATACTCCATTCCCTTTCCCCACATTCCATAAACATTTCCATTCCCTTTATTGGTAATCATTATAGTTCCATCACTCTTCCACCCTGCATTTGTCATTTGTTCGTCAATTTCACCTCCATTCCAAGACAACCCATAAACATTTCGTTCCTCGGTATTATTCACAGATATTGTTGTTCCATTATAAAGTCCATGGAGGTTATCATCTGTTTTTTTCCCAATTAAATCTTTTGTTCCAGGGGGCAAAACTTCTTTAGAATTGACCTGAGCGATATTCACAGGCAAAGTATTTTGCACCAACAAAGAATTATCTTGAAGTGAGGTTGGGGCGACAGTACAATTTTCCCCACTATACCCCTTTTTACATACACATTTTCCAGTAGAAATTGAACAGACACCATATTCACCACAACTTTTATCAGAACAAAAATCTTTAGTCGGGGGATTTTGACATGTTTCCCCATAATAACCTTCCGTACAAATACATGATGATGTTAAAGAACTATAGGCGCCATGCCTTCCACATCTTTCGTCGTTTGCCAATTCTGAGCTTATACCAAGTGAGGTTAATTTTTGACATATCCCCCCTGAGGGCGGATATTCAACTTCACCTTCGGCACAATCCCCCTGTGAAAGACAGATTCCATTAACATTTATCTCTTCAACGGAACACTTTCCTAGTTTAAGACACATTCCCATGAAATCAGTTAAACCCTCATCACATGTTCCTTGTGAAAGGCAAAGCCCCTGATAATCTAGTTCATTGGAACTACATTCACCCACTTTAGTACAAGTTCCATTAAAATCAACATATCCTTCTTTACAACTTTCTTGGGAATAACATTCGCCATAAACTTTAACCTGATCTTCAGAACAATCTTCGTCTGTATGTATATTATAATAACAAAATTTATCTGCTTCACATATACACCCTTCCGCTGTTCTTGTTCCCGCCACAGAATGCGAATTAACGGGACAATCATGACAAGCGGGAGACATACCATATTTATCCGCAGGACAGGCTGTGGGATCAGCAACATAAGTTCCATTGATAAAGAGATAACCGTCTTTACTTTCAACAGGTGCGGTTTGACATTGTTCGCCTGTATAATTATCCGTGCAATCACATTGATGAGTAGTGGCATTCCAAGCACCATGTTCGCCACAGGTTAAAGGAGCGTTTTCACAATTTGTCCCATAATAATTATTGGAACAAACACATACCCCCTCTGAACAGGTTCCATTCGTTCCACAATTTACATCAGCACACAAATCTGTTTCAGGTTCTGTTTGACACTGTTCGCCTGTATAATTATCCGTGCAATCACATTGATGAGTGGTGGCATTCCAAACGCCATGTTCGCCGCAGGTTAAAGGGGCATTTTCACAATTCGTCCCATAGTAGCCCCCAACACAATCACAGGTGGTGGGGCCGCTTTGTGTGCCACCGTTGGCACAACTGATTTTATCATAGCATTGGCCTCCAAACATCAAATGTTGGTCATCGCATTTATCGCAAGAATACCAAGTTTCGTTCCCGTGCTGACAAGTGGTTGTGGAATCAAAGCCTGTGGCACAAGTGGCCTGATACCCTTCGCAAGAGGCGGCTATGGTGCATAAATCCCCCTCCCATCCTTCAATGCATTGACAAGCCTCTTTGACCTGAGTTCCATTCACACAATTTAATTGAGCATAACACTTTCCCTCTTGAGCAATATAGCCTGAGGCACAAGTGGCGCAATCTGTTCCCGTATAACCCGCCTGACAAACACACTTATCCCCTTCTTGGTGTCCGTTTGTTCCACAACTCAATGGCGCATAACAAGCCCCTTGATATTCATAAGAATATCCCGCTTCACATTCGCAGGCATTAGCCACTTGATGCAAATGTTTGGAAGAATCGCACTTCAAATCCAGATAACAGGTTCCATTTTGGGCAATGTAACCCGGTTCGCATTCGTAAATTTTTGTGGCGCAATCTGTTCCACCCCACCCTGATTGACATTGGCAAACACCTGATTCGTCTTTGGTTCCATGACCACTACAAACGGCCACAGGGACACTTTGGGTACTTGACGAATGACTTCCCCCGCCGCTGACCGCTAAGGCGACACCCCCGCCGATTAAAGCCGCTGTCCCAACGCCTATCCCCACAATGGCGCCTGTGGAAAGGCCCGAAGAAGTTGCCACAGCCCCTGAGGCTTTTCCCGCCGTCCCATAGGCTATTTGACCTGCATTCACGGCTCGGGCCCAATTCATATAGCCTGAGTTAAACTCAGCCACCGTCTGGTCTGGGATAGTATTGATACAGGCGTGTGTTGTGGAAGCCCCTAGGCGTTTCAAGGTCGTAAAAGCCGCATAATCTTTATTATAAACCGATTCGCACAACAAAGTATTCCCATTATAATCAGGCGTATCAATACGATAGTGTTGTAAAATAGGACGCATAGCCTGAGGATTGCCTTGGCTCGCATAATTGTAAAGCGCCTGACGGTATCCTGAAGAAGTGTTCAGAGCAGGAGGTGTGGCCACACGGGAAACTGAGTTGGTAAATTGACTCGGAACTGTTTTGTTGCGATGCCATTGAGCCCAGACAGGATTAAAACTAGTTATCAACAAGCCCGTGGCTATGCACAAAGAAAGAATTTTTTTCATCATTTTACCTCCGATTCCCCGACTAAAGTCTTACATATTCCTATGTATAACAAAAACGATCGTTTTTGAAATAGGGGAAAATAGGGAAAGGGGGAAAATAACAAAACGATGAAATTATTATTTAAAATCAATCGGTTATTGTAAAGTTATAAAAATCCAAAAACATGGCAAAAAGTATATTGACAAAAACGATCGTTTTTGTAATACGCAACTTTCCTTTATTGACGGGCTTTGTCGCCTATTTGAAAAGCGGATTTTTCAATTTTCTCTTTTTACCCCACAAAGCCCATATTTACGGGCCAAAACAGAGGGGTGATTCGGGATTTATTTTGAAAGGTATGAAAAAACTTTTGCATAATCCCTGTATCCACGGCAACGAATCACAGGGGTTGAAGTTATTCTTAAAAAAAGGCCAATCTGGGCATTGATTTCACAATTTGCTTTATCCCACTCTTTGATTTTGGAAAAAGTGATAGGACGATAGTGATAAGCCTGTACCGGTAAATCAGAGGGGATTTTCTTTCCAATCAGTTTCTTTGCTTTTAAAAAACGCTTTGTAAATCGGAAAATAGCTGTCAGGCGATGAAGACGCATATCAATGATTAAATCAGGTTTTACTTGTTCATATAAATTTTTTTGACACCCTTCCATCACCCAAGAAGGATGGGCTGTTAAAAACTTTTTTATCAAGGAATGTTGTCCTTTTTGGGGGCGATATTTTCCACTTTCTTTGATGCGACAAACTTCATCTAAGTTAAGTCGGGGTAGGTGAAACTTTTTGTTTAATTGGTAAGCGAGGGAGGATTTCCCTGCGCCCAATGGACCAATGATCAGGACTTTCATGAGGTAAAATATACACCTCAGTGAATTTTTTTGCAAGACGAAATTTGCCTTTTTCATTTCCCTCCAAACCCC
>CAKQBW010000004.1 GCA_934216505.1 uncultured Alphaproteobacteria bacterium | reverse complement strand
CTGGGCGTTTTGGCTATTATTGGTGTTTTGTCTGTCGGTGGTATCGCTGGATACACCATGGCCATGAATAAGTATAAAGCAAATGAAATCGTTGCTGCTGCTGCTCAATGTGCTATTTTGGCACGTTCCTATAATCAAGGAGCAGGTGTTGGTACGACTGCTATGAAATGCTCTGACTTGGGTGCAACTGTTCCCAGCACTTTAACAGATGCTTCTTTTACAGCCTCTGGTACTGATACAATTACTGTGAAAACAGGGGTAACAGATACCGCTATCAGCAAGGCCATCAAAGGCATTACTGGGCGTGATGATACAAACTATGTTGTTTCATAATTTAAATTATGACCGGAATAAAGCCCCGCCCTTGTGGTCGGGGCTTTTGTTTTAGGGGGGGGCTATGGATTCTTCGGGGGGCAAGCCCCGCTCAGAATGACAGAGAGGGGCGAAATGACAAGAGGGAAAGAAATAAACATATAGTGGAACACACCTTTTATCCTCATAAGCACAGCCTTGCCCCAAAAGAAAGCCCCCCCGAAAAAAGGCTTTACAAAAAATTTCCCTTGACTTATGCGAAAAAATTCCCTAAAAATATAAGTGTCTATTCCCAAAAAGGGGAGAAATTTTATTTAAGAAAGGAAAAGAAAAATGATGAAAAATGAATCAGGCCGTTCTATGGTTGAAATGCTGGGCGTTTTGGCTATTATTGGTGTTTTGTCCGTGGGAGGCATTGCGGGCTATACAACTGCAATGAATAAATATCGGGCCAATGAAAATTTGGCCACAGGCTCTCAATGCGTTATTTTGGCTCAATCTGACAATGCGGGGGAAGGAATTACTGCCACCAAAAATTGTGCTTCTGATTACAAGTTAGATGTACGGGCCAACACCACTATGCAGGTATCCAAAAGTGGAACAACCTATACTTTACATGTTACAGGAACTGGTGTAACAAATAAAATTCAAGCGGCAATGGAAAATGCTTTCCCAAGCACGAACAAGCCCTATGAATTGTCCTTTGAAGCGCCAACAACAACGCCAACAGGTTCGTAATTTTACTTTTTGGATTACAAGAACGAAAGCCCTGTCTGATAGCGGGGCTTTTGTTTTAGGGAGGGGAATAACAAGAAATAAAAAAACAACAAAAAAATTCAAACCAACTGGGCGATTTTATTTAACAAATCACGAACGCCTTTTAATCTTTGGTCAGGCGTTGCCCAAGGACGCATTACTAAAACTTTTTGGTCTGGACGAATCCGCATCGTACCCGATTGGGATTTTATCAAGTCAATCAAGCCCGCTGGGTTAGGAAAAGTATTATTAAAAAATGACACAGTCGCCCCCTTTTCCCCCGCCTCTACCCGTTCTATATGCGCCTTTTTCGCCAACAACTTTAACTCTAATGTCAAAAACAGATTCTCAGTTTCAATGGGATACAAGCCAAAACGGTCTTTGAGTTCCAAACGCAAGGCATCAATTTCTTTTTGGCTTTGCACCTCGCCCATACGGCGGTACAAATCCATACGAATATCCAATTCGGGGATATAAGTGGCGGGAATCAACACAGGCAACCCCACCGAAATTTGCGGCGACAGGTCTTGCGTGTTTTCTGGGGCTTTTTCCTGACGCAAAGATTGAACTGCCTGAGAAAGCATCTTTTGATACAATGCCACCCCGATTTCACGAATATGTCCCGATTGTTCTGAACCAAGCAAATTCCCAGCCCCACGAATGTCCAAATCATGGCTGGCCAACATAAAGCCCGCCCCCAAGGAATCCAGTTTTTGCATCACCTCTAACCTTTTACGGGCATTGTCCGACAAAGTCCCCGTCGTGGTGAGGTAGGCATAGGCTTTTTGGCGGCCTCGTCCCACACGACCCCGCAACTGATACAACCCCGCCAAACCAAACATATCCGCCCGATACACAATGATTGTATTCACCGTGGAAATATCTAATCCTGATTCAATAATAGAGGTCGCCAACAACACATCATATTGGCCGTTGGTAAAGTCTGTCATTATCTCGTCCAACTGAGAGGCAGGCATTTGCCCGTGGGCCTGAACAATCTTTAAATCAGGCAAAAGGGTATGGAGTGCTTCATACACTTCGGGCATATCCGAAATGCGGGGCACAACGATAAAGACTTGGCCACCCCGAAAATGCTCACGCAAAATCGCCTCTTTCACCACCACGGGGTCAAAGGGCATCACATAGGTTTTTACCGCCAACCGATCTACTGGGGGCGTAGCAATCACGGATAAATCCCTGACGCCCGATAAGGAAAGTTGCAAAGTACGGGGAATCGGGGTTGCTGTCAAGGTCAAGACATGGACTCCTTCTTGTAATTCTTTCAACCGTTCTTTATGTTTGACACCAAAGTGTTGTTCTTCATCAACAATCACCAACCCCAAATTTTTAAAGCGAATCGTTTTGGACAACAACGCATGTGTCCCCACGATAATATCCAAAGTCCCTTTGGCTAATTCATCTTTGGTCGCTTTGGCCTGACGGGAAGTAATCAAGCGGGAAAGCGTCCCCACACGAATAGGAAAGCCTTTAAATCTGTCGGTAAAGTTTTGACCATGCTGACGGGTCAATAAAGTCGTGGGGGCAATCACAGCCACCTGATAGCCGGCCATCACCGCCAAAAAAGCTGCCCGCATCGCCACTTCGGTTTTCCCAAAGCCCACATCACCACAAACAAGTCTGTCCATGGGTTTGCCCAAGGAAAAGTCCGTTTCAATCTCATGAACACATTTGAGTTGATCTTCTGTTTCTGTATAGGGAAAACGGGCACAAAATTCTTGATACAACCCGTGGGGGGCCAAAATCTTGGGCATTTGATGAAGTTGGCGTTTGCCCGCTATTTTCATTAACTTGTCCGCCATTTCCAATAAATCTTTTTGAACTTTTGCCTTGCGCACATGGAAAGAAGGAGAACCCAACCTATCCAAGGTCGCCTCATTGGACCCATAGCGGGACAAAACATCGGCATTTTCAACAGGAACAAATAAACGGGCTTTATCCGCATATTCCAGAGTTAAACAATCGTGGGCTGCCCCAGAAATCGTTAAAGTTTCAAGGCCTGTAAAACGCCCTATTCCATGCACTGTATGAACAACCAAATCCCCTTGGTTTAAAGTGGAAATATCGCCGATAAAGTTTTGGGCCTTTTGACGCTTTGGGGCGGGACGCATACGCCCCCCAAACATATCCATTTCCGTCAAAAGTAAAAACTTTTGTGTTTGAAAGCCTGATTCAAAGGGGGCCACAATCACAGCAGGGGATTTTTTCAAAGCCTGTGTCCAACTGTCCGCCAAAGAAAGGCTTAGTTTTTTTTCTTTAAAAAGAGCCACTAATCTGTCCGCTGCCCCCTCGGTCGTGGCCGACAAAATCACCCGTTTTGGGCAAGTACGGATAAAATCCACTATTTCCGAAAATAAATCCTTTTCCTTTAACAAACGCACATCAACAAAATCGTGCCCCATAGAGGCCCCTTGGTCTTCGCTTTTAACCGATTGAAAAGGGGTCATTTGAATCAATTCATGCTTGGACAACACTTGCGCCAGCGCTTGTTCATCTAAATAAAACTGAGACGCAGGCAACGGGTGATATTGTTGTGTTTTCGCAAAAGACACCTCAGAAAATTGAAGGCGTGCCTGATAATAATCTTGAATTTGCGCCCACCGTGCTTTGACCGCTGTATCAAAAGTAGCCCCAAATAAAACTGGGGCGTCTGGTAAATAGTCCGCCAAACAAACCATTTTTTTATGGAATAAAGGCAAAAAACTTTCCATCCCTGGCCGATAAATGCCTTCACTTACCGCTTGATAAAACGAATCATTCGTGGGGTTATCAAACAATTCCCGAAAGCGAGTACGAAATAAAGCACGGGCGACTTCGTCCAAATGAAAGGGACGCACTGCCTGAAATTGAACTTGGTCCAAAAAACCAGAAGAGCGTTGCGTAATTGGGTTGAAAAAGCGAATCGTTTCCAATTCATTATCAAAAAAATCCAACCGAACAGGTTCAGGTAATTGAGGGGTAAAAATATCAATCAATTCGCCCCGTATGGCAAAATCCCCCGCCTGCATCACAACATCCGTTTGTTGATACCCATTTTTCAACAAAAAAGCCTTTAATTTTTCAAAATCAATCGTGTCCCCTTTTTGAACGGAAAAAATAATCTCTTTTAAAAAATCACGGGGGACAACCAACTGAGTCAAAGCCGCCACACAGGTAATCACCACGGCTTTTTCTTTGAGAGAAGAAATTTGCAAAAGGGCATCCATTTGTTGCCCCAAAATGTCAGGCGCAGGAGAAGTCCGATCATAAGGCACTGTATCCCAACAAGGATAGAATAGAACCAAAGTTTGAGGGCTGATATATTGCAAAGTCTCCCAAATTCGTTTAGCTTTTTTTTCGTCAGAAGCCACATATAAAAGCGTTTGTTTCTTGGCTTTTTCGGCCAAAACAAAAGCCTCATAACCCTCAGGCACTCCACTATAAAACTTTAAATTTTTCATATTATCCAACTCTTTTTGTTTCAATTCCCTTTCAGTTTAACCTTTTTAGAAAAATTAGCAAGAAAAATACTGGACTTTTATCAAAAAATATGTCATCCTGTAAAGAAAAAGGAGGAGTCATGTTTAACAAACCTATTTTACCCGATTTTTTATCCCCAAAGAAAACAGAAGCTTCAATCCCTGAAACAGTTACCCATGCGGAAAATCAAATGGGGGCTTCTTCGGTGGCTGTTCCTCCTGCCAATGATCCTTTAGCGGCTTTGCGCCAACAGGCGAATACCCAAGGAAATGAACCCAAGAAAACAGGCGTTTTTTCCAATGAATCTGATGAAATCAGTGCTGATGCCACCGTCATTAAAGGGCCCAATATGCACGATACAGGCTTTTCGGATATTTGGTATACCCCCGAAGATATTGCCTATGTTCGGGACCCACGCACCCGATTTGCTTTGATTCCATTTGAAACACCTGATTTACCTGACTTTAAACGGACTTTGGAACAAGGATACACAGGCATGTCCAGTTATGCCATTTCCTTTGCGGGCGACCATTATCGTGTGGAACGCATTATAACCAATGAAGGCGTCCAATATAACTGTCGTAAAATGCCCACTTCCACCCCTGAAATAGAACAACTCGGTTTTGCCCCTGCTATTGTCCGACATCTTTCTTCTTTGGGACGGGCAGCGGGATTGTTGTTGTTTGCAGGGCCGACAGGGCAAGGGAAAACAACTTCAGCATCCGCCATTATGAAACGCTTTTTGGATACCGAAGGGGGATTTTTATACACCATTGAAGACCCTCCTGAAATGCCCTTGACAGGTTTATATCATGCCAAAAATGGGGGGTTAGGATTATGCAAACAAACCGCCGTTGAAAACGATCAATGGGGGGCAGGATTGCGTTCTGCCTTGCGTTCTAAACCGCGTTATATTTTGGTGGGGGAAATCCGAACTCCAGAAACCGCCGCCAACTGTTTGGTAGCGGCCACTTCAGGACACTTGGTCTTATCCACTATTCACGCCAACGGTGTGGAAGATGCTTTGAACTCTATAATTAAATACGCCGCCTCAACAGGGTTAGATAGCGGCTTAGTGGCCGACTTGCTCGCTCGGGGTATTTTAGGGGTGATTTATCAACGATTAGAAGGGGTGGAAAAATTAAAACTTTACTATAAAACAGCCTTTGCTAACCCTAACACAGCCGCCGCCGACCAAATGCGTATGACTATCCGTAGTGGCAATATCAATTTGGCCACCTTTATGGAAACACAAGAAACTTTGATGAAAAAGGGGCTCCCTATGTTTCGGGAATAGCGGAGGCTTTCATTTTCAATTCAGCCCCCTTTTTCGGTGGAACAACTGGTTGGGTCGTCATATAGCGAGATTCCAATGTTTGTTTGACATCTTTCATCATATCACTCAAATAAGGAACATTCATACTAATCAGGGCGCTGATAATTTTAAAAATAATGGCTATAACCAAAGTGGCTCCTATTGTCAAACCAACCCCACGGGAAATACCGCTGATGAAGCCCAACCAAACAATACGGGAGGTCTTATTCAAGTTGGTTACATAATCCCCCAAACGCATGCGCTCTAACCTGTCGGCCAACTTTTCCAGTTGGGTAATTTTTTCTTTATCCGTCAATTTTTTTTGTTGAGGAACAGCCTTATTTTTGTTTTTCATTTTAAAATCTCCTGATACAATTTTAAAGTTTTTTCACACATTTTTTGAATGGAAAAAAACTGACGAATGTGATGATACGCCGCTTCTTGCATCTTATTTTTTTCGTCAGATTTCATGGAAAGAACTTTATCCAAAGTGGCCGCCAATACCGCCACATCGCCCACAGGAATTAAAAAACCAGTCTTTTTATCCAGAATAATCTCCTGAGGCCCACCGTGGTCAAAGGCAACGACAAGGCGTTTCATCGCCCCCGCCTCAGCCACTGTCCGCCCAAATGTTTCAGGAATAGTGGAAGCCGACACCACCACATCCGTCAAAGCATAAATAAAGGGAATTTCATGGGCAGACACCGACAAACATTGAACGGTTATCCCTTCGGGTAAATGTTCAATTTCTTTTTTCAAGGCTTCTTCGTATTCGGGCTTTGCTTTTCCCCCCACCAAAAGGCAGGTCAATTCTTGGTGTTTCATCTTGGATAAAGCCTGAAGTAAAAGCAACTGACCTTTCATTTTAGACAACCGACCCACCAAAGTAATAATCGGTTTATCCAAAGGAATTTGGTACTTTTTAGCAAATTCCAAAGCCTTTTCATGAGTCGCCCATTCGGGATTAAAACGAGTTAAATCGGCCCCCCGATGAATCACATGGATTTTATCGGCAGGATATTGGTAATTTTGAATCAAATGATCCTTGACACATTCAGACACCGCTATCGTACATTTTCCACGCAACATTACCCGATTATAAATTTTTTTCAATTTAGGTTGAAGTCCGTACATGCCATGATAGGTAGAAATATAAGGAATCCCTGTTTTTTCTGAGGCAACCTTTACACTCCATGCGGGAGCCCGAGAACGCACATGCATCAATCCCACTTTATTTTCTTTGGCAATTTTCGCTAAACGATAAGCATTTAACCATATTGTCAAGGGGTTTTTGCTATGGACAGGTAATTTAAAATGAGGCACCCCTATTTTTTCTAACTGAGCCACCATTTGGCCCCCGTTAGACACAACAATGTTGGGTATCTTTGCCCTTTGCAGTGCCGCCGCAATTTCAATGGTTCCTGTTTCAACCCCACCTTGTTTTAAAGACGGTAAAATTTGCATAATTGTTTTCATGTAAAGCTCCTATTGTGAAAAAACTTGATAATGGACTCGTGGGGCCTTTCGTTGCGTATAATGCCTGTTTTCCATACAATCTTGATAATCATTATAACTCACCGACCAATCGTTGGGCACATAATTGACATACACAGGTTGCGCCCCAGGATAAGGAATAAATTGTGCCCACACCCCATTTTCGGAATTGTTATCAAATCTTAAATTTAGCGGCTTGGGCTTTCCCCAATACCACGGCCACCCAGGCCATTCAAAAGGAAACTTATCCGCCTCTAACATACATTCATTATGGTCTTTAGCAAACCAAGCTACCCCCGTATTTGGGCGTTCCCAATAGAAAGTCTTTTGACCCTCTTCCGCATGAACGCACCCCCCTAACACCAAACAAAGAAAGATTATTTTTTTCATGAAATCCTCCCTCTTTAAAAATCCAAATTCATGTAATGAGCCGAAGGAGGAATTCCCACGACTTTATCCGATAATAACGGCACAAAAGTAGGCCGTGATTTAATCTTGGCATACCAAAGGGCTAAATCCCCACTGTTTTGCCAATTTAATTCCCCCAAATAATCCAGTACAGAAAAATGCGCCGCCGCCGATAAATCCGCAAAAGAAAGCCTTTGCCCCCCCAAAAAAGCACGACGAGCCGCCAACCAATCCAAATACTTGATATACTTTTGTAAATTTTCACGCCCAGCCCGTATCATGTTAGAATCAGGGGCTTCATGCGTTGCAATCACCTTTAAAACCCTTTCCAACAAAATGGGATAGACCGCATCCCGAAAGAACGCCCCGTCCAACCATTCAGTCAAACGCCGAATTTCCGCCCGTCCCAAAGGCGTTTCGCCCAATAAGTTTGGACTTGTTTTAATTTCATTTAAGTATTCACAAATCGCCTGATGCCCCGACAAAATTACCCCATCGGATTCCACCAGTACGGGAATTTCCCCTAATGGATTTTTTTGTAAAAATCCTTCACGCCGTTCCCAAGGTCTTTCCAAAATCAACTTCACAGAAAACCCCTTTTCCAAAAGCGTTAAACGTACTTTCCGACAAAATGGGTTCAGTGGGTGGTGATATAAGAACAATTCCTTATCTAACATGCTTTTTCCCCCGAATCAGTTTTAATAAGGTCTGGGCCATTTTTTCAGATGGTTTAGTGCCTAATCCTAATTTTTTAAGACTTACCTCTGTTTTTTGATGAGGAAAACGCCACAGTTTTTCCACCGTTGTCGTCAGGTTTTCCACCGTACAATCTTCTTGCAATAACTCAGGGATAATCGGTTTATCAACCAAAAGGTTGATTAAATTCACATAATGAATTTTTAAAACTTTACGGGCTAAATACCCTGTTATCCAATTCAAGCGATAGGCAATTAAATGAGGGACTTTGGCCAAAGATAACTCTAAACTCACCGTTCCGCTGGCCGCAATCGCCACTTTTGCCGCCGCAAAAGCATCATAGCGATTCTTTTCCCCCATGATTACCGTATGGGGAATATGCCAATGTTTTAAAGCCTCACACACTTGGGGGGCCACCGTTTGCACCGAAGGAAACACAACAAATAAATCTTTATGTCTTAAAGCCAAATTTTCAATCGTCTTCATAAAGAGTGGCATCAAAAATTTGACTTCATTTTGACGACTACCCGGTAAACAAACCAAAACAGGCGTTGTCTTTTTTAGGCCGTATTTTTTACGAAATCGTTCAGCAGAGCCTTTATCTGCCCCCCCCTCTATCACGGGGTGGCCAATAAAGGTCGTCTTTAATCCATAAGGGGTAAAGTATTTTTCTTCCTCAGGCAACAAACAAAACAAATGATCAATGTATTGTCCCAATGTTTTGGCCCGTCCTTTTTTCCACGCCCACACCTGAGGGGCCACACAGTGCATATGAGGGATTTGAATTCCTAATTTCTTTAGCTTTTTATGCACCCGAATGGAAAAAGAATAACTATCAATTGTTAAAATCACATCGGGTTTCTTTTTTTGGATATCCGCCATAATTTCATCTAAATGACGCAAGATTTTGGGAATACTGGGAATCACCTCCATAAATCCCATCACCGCTAAATCACGAATATCAAACAAAGAGGACAGGCCTTCCAAAGCCATTGTTTCGCCCCCAACACCCATAAATTGTATTTGATGAGGGGCTTTTTTATTTAAGGCACGCATCAAACGGGATCCCAATAAATCCCCCGATGGTTCCCCCGCAATCAAATACACTTTTAATTTCATTTCGCATCAACTCCCACAATAAAAATGCCCAATTGATTTGCTAATTTTATCATCTGTTCCGCCTGAGAAAACAAGACGGCTTCCGCTTGAACAGCAATCCCAACAAAGCCCGCATTTTTAACCGCTTGAACTGTTTGCGGACCAATCGTGGGTAAATCCACACGCCGATCTTGCTGTGGCTTACACATCTTAACCAAAACGCCCCCCGCTCCTTTTCTTTTTAAATCCGCCGAACGCCGAATTAAGGCATCCGTTCCTTCAATCCCTTCTACCGATAAAACCAACCCTTGTTGGACGATGACTGATTGCCCCACATCGGCTTTTCCCAAAGCATGAGCGACCTCTTTTCCCCGTTGAATATCTATGTTATCTTGAGGTGTAGGTACCGCATAGGTATAGACCCCTTTTTTGGCCAACAGATGAGGCAAAATTTTATCTATCCCCACAACGGTCATTTTTTCCTTTTCAATCTCTTTGACAATAAATTTAAGCAGAGCATCGTCCCCCAGTGCCTTTAAGCCCAGTTTTGCAATCGTTTTTAAGCCCCGATAATCGGGCCACAGCCCCACAAACGACGGCCGCCGCACGGCCCCAATCATCACAACTTCCTCTACTTTATTTTTCTTGAGCAACTGAAAAGCTTTCCCAACAGCCCCCAAACGAACCCAAGCCATCGGCAAGGCTTTGTCAAATTCTTTGGGATCTGCTTGACCCTTTAATCCAATCACAAAAAAATCACGGTGCATGCGTTCGCACGCCTCAATCAAACAATGGGGAAGAGCCCCCGCCCCCGCAATGATACCCAATTTTTTGGACATTACTTTTTCTCCGGTTGTAAAATCCCATTCTTGGAAGGATGACGACAAAAATCAATCAGTTTTTGGATCAAAGGATTGTGTGTTTCAAAGTGGAAAAGTTTTTCCAATTTTTCACCAAAAAGCCCCTCAGACAGAAACAAATCTTTATAAACTTTTTGAAGTTCCATCACCAATTTTTTATCCACACCCGCCCGTTGTAAGCCGACTAAATTCAACCCCGCCAAACCATCACGCATCACAATACCATAGGGAATCACATCACGAGCAACCCCCACCATACCTCCTATCATGGCACCTTCGCCAATATGGGTAAATTGCAACACACCCGCCATCGCCCCAATAATAGCCCGATTTCCCACTACAACATGTCCCGCTAAACCAGCGTTATTACTCATCACCACATCATCACCGACTACACAATCGTGTGCCACATGAGAGGCCACCAAGAACCAGTTTCTGGACCCAATGGTGGTTATTTTATGATCTACATCTGAACCCGTATGGGCGGTAAAATGTTCCCGAAAAATGTTATCGTCCCCCACCACTAATTTCGTATCAGTGGCTTTGTTTCTTTTGTGTTGAGGCGGCAATCCCAAAGATGCAAAAGGATACAGGGTATTCCCCTTTCCCAAAACGGTATCTCCGTCCAAGACATTATGGGAAATTAAGCGTGTTCCCGCACCAATTTTAACCAAAGGCCCCACCGTACAAAAAGGTCCAATTTCTACATCATCGGCTAATTCGGCTTTTGTATCCACAAGACTGGAAGGATGAATTTTTGCCATTTTTTAACCTTTCTTAAAAAACTTTTTCAACAACAACATTTTAAAAGACGATTTCACTTTTTCCGTTTTTTTATGAGCCAAGCCCCTTAAAGCAATCACCTGACGCATAAATTCGTGCCCCTCTTGTGCAGGCGAACCCATCAATTTTTTCATCGGAGCCACATCGGAAATCACGCCTGATTGCGCCGCCACTTGAACCCCTGAACCCACTTTGATATGCCCCGCATATCCCACTTGGCCCCCAGACACAACAAAGTCCCCAAACTCACAACTGCCCGCTATGCCATTTTGGGCCACAATAACACAACAACATCCCAATTTCACATTATGGGCAATTTGACACAGATTATCAATCCGACATCCATCCCCAATGATCGTATCCCCCATTGCCCCTCTATCCACCGTGGTGCAAGATCCAATTTCCACATCATTTCCGATAATCACACGCCCCAGTTGCGGACACTTTTGAGGTCCCTTTTCGGGACTCATCGCAAAACCAAAACCATCTTGTCCCACTTGTGCCCCAGGATAAATATACACCTTATGTCCCGCCAAACAATGAGAAACCGTCGCATTTGCCCCCACAATACAGGCATCGCCCATTTGGACTCCCTGTTCAATCACGGCATTCGCCCGAATATCGCAACCCGCCCCTAAAATAACATGGGCCTCAATGACGGCCCCAGGGGCCACCCGTGAGCCCGGACCAATTTTCGCCGTTGGATGGACAAACGCTTTCGGGGAAATTTCCGCTTCAAATGTATAAGGATAAAAAGCAGACGCCAACAATCCATAGGACCGATGCGCATCTTTTGAAACCAAAGCCACCGTTCCTTGTGGGACAAACTCTTTAAATTTTTCGGGAACAATTACAGCCCCTGCTTTTGTATTTTTTAAAGCGTCCCGCACCGCAGGAATAAAAGCCCAAGACACATCGTTCGGGGTGGCTTTTTCCAAATCTGCCACATCGGAAAAAACATGGGCAGGATCGGCTTTTTCGGGCAAAGAAACCTCCGCCACTTGGGCGATTTGCGCCAAAGTCAATCCTTTTGAGATTTTATTAAAAAAACGTGCGTCTGCCATTCTATCTCCTTTACCTGATTATTGAGCCAATTTATTGGGGTCAGGATAAGGAACTGTTTGCACAATCTTATCCAAATTTTTAACAAATTTATCCGTTAAATCAGCTGATTTTTTGGCATACAAGACACTATTGACAGGCAATAAAATCTTAACTCCTGTTTGTTGGGCCGTTTTTTCAACCGCCAAAGCAATCTCTTTTTCGACACCTTTCAAAGCTATTTGTGAAGCCAGCATCAACCGTTCCGCATCAGGACGATATTTATTTTGAATTAAAGCCGCCCGTTTTTGCAAAGATTGAAACTTTTTCGCAAATTCATCGGAACTCATTTTGTTTTTTTGTTCTTCCAACTTTTGGGCATCTTTTTCCAAGCCCACAGAATCAGCTTTCATTCTGGCCCGAATATCATTTTCATATTTTTGCCGTTGAGCCACCACAGATTGATAGACTTTGGCTTTTCCTTGGGCCGCATAAAAATCAATAACGCCCACTTCAGGACGGGTCATCGTATAGGCCCCAAAGCCCACCAACAAAACCCCCGCCGCAATCAAAGCCCCTTTCAGCGATTTTTTAGATTTGAATTGCGCCATATCTAATTTTTTCATCATTTTTTTCATGTTAAAATCCTTTCCCAAAATTTAATCTAAAGACGCGTGTTTTATCAAACTTCGTCTTAACCAACGGGTAAGTAAAGTCCAAATTAATCACCCCCATAGGAGAAGACCATTGGACCCCTGTCCCCACACCAACCCGAATCTTATTGGAGTATTCCATTGTTTCCGAGTTAAAATCGTCAGGTTTGCTGATATATCCAGCATCGGTAAATAATTTTCCCTTAATCCCCATTTCTTTCGGTAAGCCCGTGGGGAAAGTCAATTCAGCCGAAGCCGTTGTATACCAATTTCCCCCCAAAGCGTCCTGAGATTGAATATCCCGAGCCCCAACGCCCCCGTATTCAAACCCACGCAAGGACGCATCCCCCAAGAAATAAAGGTCGTTGATGCGGACATCCTTCCCGCCATAACCCCAAATACGCCCCCCATCTGTGCGCAAAGAAAAGACCACATCTTCTGCCACAGAAAAATAACGAATGCCCGTAAAGTTTATCCGATAGAATTTACTATCTCCCCCCAAACCTGCAACATCAGCCCCCAGCGAAGTATAATACCCTGTGGTGGGGTTCAACCGACTATCCCGCTTATCGTAAATCAATTCTTGGCCAATCATAGAAACAACATTTTTACCTTCCTGTTTCTTAATGGAAAGAGCCGCATCGTTATCCACATTCGTGATATTATCTTGACGCAAAGTATAGCGGGCCACATGGCGCAAAGAATCCGTATAATTCCACCCAAAGCGCAAAACACCCCCTGTGGTTTTATAATCATAAGAGGACGAATCCGAATTATCCCGCGTGGTATGGAATAAATCAATTCCCGCTGTCAAGTTATAATCCATAAAATACGGGTCCGTTAAACCAATCGTATATTGTGTTTCTTTTTGGCTGAGCATCACATTCAAGTTAGCGATATTCCCTGTCCCCAAGATGTTTCGTTCCTGAATCCCTGTTTCAAACATCAACCCATCATAGGAAGACCACCCAATCCCCACATTAAAGGCCCCTGTTGATTTTTCCTGAAGGCTCATATCCACATCAATTAAAGACGGATTTGTTGGCACAGGAGCCGTCTTTAAATCAACATTGGAAAAGTAATCCAAATCCGAAACATTTTGTTTAGACCGCCGCAATTTAGAAGCATTAAATGCATCACCTTCTTTAATTTTAAATTCCCGCCGCACAACTTTATCTTTGGTACGACTGTTCCCCTTGATATTAATCCGATGCACAAAGACTTTATCGCCTTCGGAAATACGGAAAATCAGTTTAGCTGTTCCTGTTTTTTCATCACGTACAATGTCAGGCACCACATTTGCAAAAGCATACCCACTATCTATCAAAAAGTCCGTCATTTTATCCACTGAGGTATTGATTTCATCTACATCAACCACCGCTCCTTTTTCAAGGTCAATCAAATCTTTCAGGTCTTTTTTGGATTGATATTCAGGTAAATGATTTTGAATTTCTATATCCGAAATCGTATATTTTTTTCCTTCATTCACATACAGAGTCAAAATAAAGCCTTCTTTATCTTGCGTCAATTCGGCCATGGCCCGTTCAATTTTAAAATCCAAATACCCGTGCTTTAAATAATAACGACGCACCAATTCTTGGTCATAATTAAAA
The DNA here is from genome assembly GCA_934216505.1 of uncultured Alphaproteobacteria bacterium. Lineage (GTDB taxonomy): Bacteria > Pseudomonadota > Alphaproteobacteria > CAAHEQ01 > UBA3637 > UBA3637. Next base: position 56,903 of record CAKQBW010000004.1, on the reverse strand, counting down.
CGATCAGGATCGTAAGTGTCTGTGGAACTTAAAAAGCGATACCATGCCTTTTCTTGGGTCATCATTTTGTCTTGTAATTCAGAATCCGAAAACGCCTGATTGCCTTCAAAAACAATTTTTTGAACAGTAGCTTTTTTTCCTTCCTGAATTTCAAAAACAACATCTACACGATTTTGATCTTGTTTAATAATCTTGGGTTCAATTTTGGCCGCAAAACGCCCATGACGCTTATAAACTTCCATCAACCGTTCAGCGTCCCGTTGCAATTTCCGTTTGGTATAAACATCCCGTGGCTTTAATAACACTTCTGTTTTTAAAGCATCATCATCTAAAGCCTTATTTCCATCAAAATAAACCTCATGAACAATCGGATTTTCCACCACTTGAATGTTGGCAACACCGTCGTTCATTGAAACTTGCACATCAGAAAACAGCCCTGTTGCAAATAAAGTCTTGGAAGCTTTATCCAATTCCGCCTGCCCCACTTCTTCACTGGTTTTCAGGCCCAAATAATTCATGACCGTTGAATTTTCAATACGCTTTGTTCCCGAAATTTGAACAGACTTTAACTCTTCTGCTTGTACAGAAAAAGCCATCAACGCACATAAAGCCAGACCATATTTAAATTTTTTCATTCGGCAATCCTTTGAAAAATACGTGGAACATCAAGAAAAAGAGAATACGCAAAAATCAACATTAAAATCCCCAAGCCTGTCCAAATGAAAGTATTTTGAACTTTTTCAGACAATGGACGGCGCAACACGGCCTCCACTCCATAAAAAGCCAAATGCCCCCCATCTAACACAGGAATTGGCAACAAATTCATCAACCCCAAAGCAATAGAAATATGGGCAATAAAACTCAACAAAACAACAACGCCCCCCATCAAAGCATCCCCCGAGGCTTCCGCTATTCCCAAAGGTCCCCGCAAGTCCTTAGGCGACCGAGAACCTGTTAAAACCTGTCCCAAATAACGCAAAGTATCGGCTGTCGTTTCCCACAAGACTTGTCCCGATTGTCCCATAGATTGAATAAAAGTCAATTTTTGGGTCGTTTCAATCTTTCCCGCATCAGGGGTAATTCCCAAAATAACCTGACCTGATTCTTTTTCCTGTAAAGCTGGCGTCTGCAACACGACTTCCTTGCCTTGACGATCCAAAGTAAGTGTCAAATCATGACCATATTCCGTTAAAACCAAAATACGTTTAATATCAGAAAAAGAGTCAATATGATGTCCATTGATATCTTGAATCATATCCCCTTTTTGAATCCCTATTTTTTGCGCCACAGAATTATCCAAAACACTGCCCACATAGGGGGCCAAAGTAAATGTCCCCACCGCCCAAAACAAGCCCGTCAATAAACAAAAAGCAAACAAATAATTTGTGCCCGGCCCCGCAAAAATAATTAAAGCCCGTTGCCACAATTTTTTACACATAAAAGTTTTATCTTTGTCTTCAGGGGCAATTTTTTCATCGGATTGTCGGGCACTGGCCGCATCAGCATCCCCCAACATTTTCACATATCCCCCCAAAGGAATCAAACAAACTTTCCAACGGGTGCCATGCTTATCCACCCGCCCAAACAATTCTTTGCCAAAGCCCAAGGAAAACTCCACCACTTTGACCCCACAGGCCCGTGCCACCAAAAAATGGCCACCCTCATGGACAATGACCACAAGGGAAAGCACCAAAACAAAAGCAAACAAATAGGCTAAGCCTGTCATGATTGCGCCCCTCCTGAACTGGTTAAATAAACAACCCATGCCGTCAAGGTAGCCACAAACAAAAGACCATCTACTCGGTCAAAAATGCCCCCATGCCCCGGGATAAGGTTGCTAGAATCTTTTAAATCCAACCGCCGTTTAATATAAGATTCAAACAAATCCCCAATTTGAGAAACAATGGCTAAGCCCCCAGCCGAAAAGACAAGCAACTTTGTGGTAAATTGGAACGATCCATCAACATAGCCATAGGCTTTCAAATACAAAGAAAAGACGTACGCTACAATCATCGCAAACGCAATTCCCCCCAACAAGCCTGACCACGTTTTTTTGGGACTCACCACAGGACACAACTTGGGTCCCCCAACGGTTTTCCCCACAATATAGCCCCCAACATCGGTCGCCCACACCACAAAGAAAAGCCACAACATCATTTCACGTGAGCTATCCCCATTGGTAAAGTAAAGATAGTTCAAGGACAAAAGAGGCAGACAGATATACACTGTCCCCAACGCAAAAGCCAAATTTCCTTTGTCTTTCCAATACACCAATGTTGTACCCACCAAAATCGTCCAAAGCGTAAAAGACAGATTATCTTCTGCCAAAAAGACCGTCAGAATGGTGGTAAAAAACAGCCACATGCCCGATGTTGTCAATTTTTTATGGAACATATTTTCCCATTCCCAAGCCAATCCCAGCCCCAAAAAAGCCAAAAACAATTTAAACAAAGGAATAGAATAGTCCTCATACACACTCTTACCAAACCAAACGACAGCCCACACCAACGGCACCATGACCGCCGATGAACAAACCCGCAAAAAAATATTTGAATGCATTTCAACTCCTTTTCAGATTGAAAATTACTATGGCAAATTTTCAAGACTCTGTCAAGCGAAAGTTTTGTTTTTTTTTATTTTCAAAAAAATCTCTTGCTTTTTGGGATATTTTTGCCTAAAATTGCTCTAATGACTGAAGAATTGACCTTATCTAAAATTCAAGAACAGCAACTGGCGGACGCTTTGTCTGAAAGGTATTTAGCGTATGCCCTTTCCACGATTGTGGCGCGTTCTTTGCCCGATGTGCGAGATGGATTAAAGCCTGTTCATCGCCGCTTGTTATGGGCTATGCGTCAATTAAAGTTGGACCCCGACAAAGGTTTTAAAAAGTGCGCCCGTGTGGTGGGAGATGTGATTGGTAAATACCACCCCCATGGGGATTCTTCTGTTTATGAAGCGATGGTCCGTTTGGCCCAAAGTTTTGCCGTACGTTATCCTTTGGTAGATGGGCAAGGAAATTTCGGCAACATTGATGGCGACCGTGCCGCCGCTATGCGTTATACTGAGGCACGTCTCACCCCTGTCGCCTTGGCTTTGATGGACGGATTGGACAATAACTCTGTTGATTTTGAACCCACCTATGATGGGGAAGATGAAGAACCCTGTGTAATGCCAGCGGCTTTTCCGAATCTATTGGCCAATGGGTCCAGTGGCATCGCCGTGGGTATGGCCACGAATATCCCTCCTCACAATGTGGGGGAAGTCTGTGAAGCCGCCCTTTATTTGCTGAAACACCCAGATTCTTCCACCGAAAAACTGATTGACTTTGTGCAAGGACCTGATTTCCCCACAGGGGGCGTCTTAGTGGAAGACAAAACCACTCTAGTGAAGGTTTATACAGAAGGGCGTGGGGCTTTAAAGGTACGGGCCAAGTGGGAACGAGAAGATCTCGGTCATGGACAATATCAAATTATTATTACAGAAATTCCCTATGGCGTTGTCAAATCTGACTTAATTATGCGTATCGCCAAGTTATTGGCCGAAAAAAAACTTCCTTTGTTGGCGGACATTCGTGATGAATCCAGCGAAGATGTTCGCATTGTTTTGGAACCCAAATCCCGCATTGTAATTCCTGAACAATTAATGGAACATTTGTTTAAAAACAGTGATTTACAAATCAATTTTAATCTGAATATGAATGTATTGACCGCTGACCACACACCCAAAGTAATGAGCCTGAACGAAGTCATTGGGGCATGGTTAAGTCATCGGGAAAAAGTTTTAATTCGGCGCAGTCAATTCCGCTTGGAAAAAATTGCGCACCGCATGGAACTTTTACAGGGATTTTTGACGGCCTATTTAAACTTGGATCGTGTCATTGAAATTATCCGAAACGAAGACGAACCTAAACCTTTAATGATGCAAGAATTTGCCTTAAGCGATATTCAGGCGGAGGCAATTTTAAATATGAAGTTGCGTTCTTTGCGAAAGTTAGAGGAAGAACAATTACGCAATGAATTTGAAGAACTGGCTTTGGAAAAAGCGGGGCTGGAAAATTTATTGGCTGATGGTGAATTGCGTAAGGGAAAATTAGCGGAAGAAATTAAAAAAATTCAAAAAGATTTTGGGCAAAAAACAGAATTAGGCAAGCGCAGAACTGTTATTTCTGGGGCCGTTCAAGAAATCCAAATGAACATTGAAACTTTGATTGAAAAAGAACCTATTACGGTTGTTCTGTCTAAACAAGGATGGATTCGGGCTTTAAAAGGAACTAATGCCAACTTGACGGATTTGAAGTTTAAAGAGGGAGATTCGTTGGCTTTTTCGGTCAATACTTACACCACGGACCACATCATGTTGTTTGCTTCAAACGGGCGTTTCTATTCTATTTTAGGCAACAATATCGCTGGGGGACGGGGATTTGGAGAACCGCTGCGTTTAAGTATTGATCTGCCCGAAAATGCCGATATTGTGGAAATGTTTATTTTTAAACCTAACCAAAAATTATTGGTGGCCAGCCGAAACGGAAAGGGCTTTATTGTGGAATCCAATAACATCATCGCCCAAACAAAAGCAGGAAAAATCATTTTGAATTTAGGGGAAAATGATGAGGCATGGCTGTGTCGTGTGGCCGAAGGTGATTCTGTGGCCGTTATTGGAAACAACCGAAAACTTTTGGTTTATAAAACTGAGGAAATCCCCACGATGGCACGAGGGTCGGGGGTTATTTTACAAAAATACAATGGGGCTAAATTATCCGATGTGCGCTTTTTTAATTGGGCTGAAGGCTTGCCCTATCCTTCCGGTAATGGCATTCATATTGAACCAGACATGACTTTATGGTTGGCTAAACGGGCCACTGTGGGGCGTGTCCCGCCCGTTGGTTTTCCAAGAAATAATAAATTTAAATAAAAGTGCTTGCAATTTTTTAAAAAGTTTGCTAGAATGTAAAAATCGTTTGGGGTGTCGCCAAGTGGTAAGGCAACGGTTTTTGATACCGTCATTCGTTGGTTCGAATCCAGCCACCCCAGCCAATAAAGGACCGTCCGTTAGGGCGGTTTTTTTATTGGCAAAGGTGTATTGGGTTCGGCCCAACGAAGTTGGTTTGTTCGCGAATATAATGAGCGGACGCCGTCAGGCGGTCCAAGCGTCAGCGCAGGATAAATCGCTTCCAGCGATTTACAATCAGCCCACCCCAACCAAATCGCGCAAACGTTCAGAAATGGACGTTTTTTCTTTATTTTATGAGCGCTTTTATCAGCTCTGAGTAATGCTTTTAAAAATAGTTAAAAGACATCTGCCCCGAACCAAAATTATAAAAAGCCATAAAAAAATGCTTATAAAATACCATGCGCGAGGGGATGAAAAGCACTAAAATTTTTCCTTTTGCGATACATATCAACTTTTTCGTATCGTTGTATGGATTATGGATGCACCAAAACAACTGTTTCTGGCGATGGGGGTTCAGGAAAGTTAAAACAAGAGCAAAGATTTTTCTTTGCTCTCTTTTTTAGGGGCTGATTTTCAATCAAAAGAATCCCACGGGCAAGATGCTCTCAACAACAGAAAGTCATTTTCCTTTGCGTAATTTTTCATAGGCTGTTTGGATAAGGATATAGAACAAAGGAATCACTAACAATCCCCCAACCGTCCCTATCAACATGCCATAGAAAACGGGCACACCCAAAGAAATACGAGAATTACTGGCGGCTCCTGTAGCTACAACCATAGGCCACACCCCCAACACAAAAGTGAAAGCCGTCATCAATACAGCCCGAAATCTTTCACGCAACCCTGTCAATCCTGAAGTAATAATAGAGCGCCCTTTTTCATGTTCATCTTTCGCAAATTCTACAATTAAAATCGCGTTCTTACTGGCAAGTCCAATCAACAAAATCAAGCCCAGTTGTGCGTAAATACTTAAAGGCAAGTGATACACCAACAGACCCAGCATTGCCCCAGTCATTGCAACAATCAACGAAAGCATCACGGAAACAGGAATGATGAAACTTTCATATTGCGCCACCAAAAACAGGTAAGCAAACAAAATCGCCAACGCTATTAAATAACCAATCTGACCATGTGTGTTTTCTTCTTGATAACTCATGGTGGACCATTCAAAGGTATATCCTTTGGGCAAAGTTTGGGCGACTCGTTTGGCCGCCATCATTGCGTCCCCTGTACTAACCCCTGGACGAGGCACCGCTGTAATTTTGGCCGATGGATATTGGTTATACCGTTCAATCACCCGTGGCGTTAAAATATCAGATAAATGGACCAATCCCCGCAAAGGAATCATCTGCCCTTTGGTATTGGGCACATAAATATCATTGATATTTTCTTTGTCCGCACGGAACTGGGCGTCTGATTGAATCATCACCTTATTCACCTGCGTCCCAAAATTGACATCGTTGATATAAGCCGACCCCAAATAACTTTCCAAAGTGGAAAAGATATTAACAACTGGGACTTTCATTTGTTCGGCTTTTTCACGATCTATATCCACAAAGATATTCGGCGTCTTTGAGGTAAAAGTAGAAAAAGCATAAGCGATTTCAGGGGCTTGATTCAATTTCGCCAAGAAAGATTGCGTGGTCGCATCTAACTTGGAAAAATCCATATCGTTCAAAGATTGCAACCGAATATCCAATCCCCCTGTCATACCCAACCCAGGGATAGCGGGCATTTCAAACAGTTGAAAGTCTGCCTCAGGAAAAGCCAACAATTTTGCCCGAATACGGTTTAAAATTGTTGTGGAATAATCTTCAGGCCCCCGTTGGTCCCAAGGTTTTAAAACCAAGAACGCCATCGCAACATTTTCTCCACGCCCCGAAATAAAACTGTATCCCAAAATCGTTTGCGTGCTGATAATTCCTCTTTTTTCCGTATCCAACACCTCTTTTACTTTTTCAAAAAGAGCCGTTGTTCTTTCCATGGAAGCCCCCTCAGGTAATTGCATATTCATAACAATCACCCCTTGGTCTTCATCGGGAATAAACGAGGTAGAAGTCATTTTAAACAAGCCAAACAAAAGGCACACCAAAACGACAAAAGTCATCGCTATTAAAAACAGGTGTCGGGCCAAAATCCCCGCCAAGCCCATATAGCACTTAGTTGATTTTTGAATAACTCGGTTAAACAACCCCAAAAGACCTTTTGTCCTTGGTTGAGTATCCTTTAAAAGGATAGAGGTTAAAGCAGGCGACAGAGTCAAGGCATTCAACGTGGAAAACAAAACCGCTGTAGAAATTGTCACCGAAAATTGTTGGTAAATAGACCCCACAATCCCGTCCATAAAACCAATCGGCACAAAGATAGCCAACAAAACCAAAGTCGTCGCAATCAAAGCCCCACTCACTTCTTTCATTGTTTGATAACTGGCCTGTTGGGCGGTCAATTTTTGCGTTTGCATAAGGTAGATGACCCGTTCTATCACCACAATCGCATCATCAACTACCACCCCAATGGCCAACAACAGACCGAATAAAGTGAACATATTGATACTATAACCCAGCACCAAAATAACCGCAAAGGTCCCCAATAATGACACAGGTATGGTGGCCGAAGGAACCAAGGTGGAACGCCAATCTTGCAAAAAGATATAACACACAAAGACCACCAAAACAAAAGTCAAAATCAAAGTCCAAACAACTTCAGAAATAGACGCATTGATGTAATCCGTGGCATCATACCCAATCACATAATCCATTCCTTTTGGGAAGTAATTTTTGGCTTCAGCCAAAGCTTGACGCACATTTTCCATCGTATCTAACGCATTCGCCCCTGATGTCATTGAAATAGACATGGCGATAGAATTCTTCCCATTAAAAAGCCCCGAAACACCATAATTTTCTTGACCAATTTCCACCCGAGAAATATCCTTTAAACGAACAAGCCCACCTTCTTCTGCTGTCCGAATAATAATGTTTTCAAAGTTGGGCACTTCATTGATACGACCTTGGGTTTGAATCGCATAGACCATCTGCGTCCCTGTCGCCATTGGCAAAGCACCTATTTTTCCCAACGAGGGTTGATAGTTTTGGCTTTGAATAGCCGTTTTAATTTGGCTGGGGGTAATATGTAATGCTGCCATTTTATCCGTATCTAACCACGCCCGCATCGCCAATTGCGATCCATGAACTTCCGCCGAGCCAACGCCTTCTAATTTGCCCAATTTCCGTTTGACATTGTTGTAAATATAGTCGCTGATTTGCATATCTGTCAAAGAATTATCAGGGGAAGTAAATGCAATAAACGCCAAAGTATCTGAAGATCGACGGCGTACTGTAATCCCTTGACGGTTCACTTCTTCGGGCAATTTTGGGGTCGCCTGTTGCACACGACTTTGAACCTTCACCAAGGCAATATCAGGATCTGTCCCTGTTTTAAAAGTAACCGTGAGACTGTAGGCCCCATCGTTGGAGGAAGAATTCATATAAATCATATCTTCCACCCCATTGATTTGCTCTTCCAAAGGAATCCCCACCGTCTTGGCCACCACTTCCGCACTCGCTCCTGGATAAACCGCCGAAACAGAAATTTCTGGGGGCGTCACCTCGGGGTACAAAGCCACAGGCAATTTCATCAAAGAAATAATCCCCGCCAAACTAATCACAGCAGATAAAACTATAGCAAAGCGAGGTCTGCGAATGAAAAAATTTGAAAACATCTGACTTCTCCTATTTTACCAAAATGGGTTTCACTTTTGTGCCATCTTGGACTTTTTGTAATCCTTGAACAATGACCTGATCAGAAGGATTCAAACCGCTTAAAACTTCTTGAACCTGTCCCACGACTTTTCCCAATTCCACATAAGTTTGTTTGACCACATGATCGGCCCCCACAACCATCACATAAGTTCCATTGATATCTTGAGAAACCGCCACCACAGGCACTACCAAAGATTGTTTTTTATCCCCTTGACGAATTAAAACATCAACATAATTCCCTGGGATTAAAGCATTCTCGGGATTTTTGTAATCCAAATAAACAGGTAAGGTAGCGGTTTCAGCATTGATTTCATTGTCCGCAAAAAAATTGTCCGCCTCTACCTCTACCACTTTATGATTCGGGTGAACAATTTCAAAATGCGTCTGCGTATTTTTCCCATGCACATCTGTCAAAAAAGCCAACCTGTCTTTATCCGATATGGAAAAGGCAATCCGAATAGGATCTGTTTGTACAATGCGGGCTAAACTGGCCACTGAAGGACTCACATAATTTCCCTTGGTAACCAACACTTTACCGATATAACCACTAATAGGGGCCTTGATTTCCGTATAATCCAAATTGATTTTAGCCAAAGTCAGATTCGCCTCCGCCTGCTTAATAGACGCTTTTGCTTGATTCAACTTGTTCTCGGCTGCCTCCATCGCCGCTTTTGGGGTAATCTTTTCCTTGTACAATTGTTCTTGACGGCGATAGTTATTATATATTTCAGAAAAATCAGAATTGGCTTTTTCTAAATCTGCCTCTGCCGCTTTCACATTCGCCAAAAACTTGCTTTGTTCAATCACAAACAAGATATCTCCTGCTTGGACAAAGGCCCCATCTTTAAAGCGTACCTCTTGAATATAGCCTGAAATTTGAGGGACGATATTCACACTATTGATGGCCTCCACTGAAGCGATAAATTTTTTCTTATCCGTTAAATCTTGTGTGGCCAGATTTTGAACAGAAACCGCCACTTCCCCCGCCATAGGCCAACCGCCCCTAGTTCGGGGATTCATCACTTTATGCACCCCAAATCCAAGGCCAAAAAAGACCACGGCCATCAGGCTTTGATGTAAGAGTTTTTTTGTTTGAATTTTCATCGCTTTCATATCAATTTCCTTTCAAAAATAGTGGAAGGATTATATATAATTTTATGAAAAAAATCAAGAAAAATTTTAAAATTTCTTTTCTGTAAATAAGCGGAGGAGCATAAAAAAATCGGGAACCTTTTGACCAGATTCCCGAGAAAAAATATCAAACTTTTTTTACAATTCTATCTCCCAAAAAGTTCCCTGAGGCGTATCTTGTAAAGTGATATGATTTTGCAATAATTGATTGCGAAGAGCGTCCGCCAAATCATACTGTTTATTCTTTTTATAATCAGCCCGTTGTTGAATTTGTTTTAAGATATCTTCTTCTTTAATCCCCGACTTATTCAAGTACTTAGTCCGAACAAATTGAATAAAATCATCGGGCGTTCTTTGGAACAAGCCCAACACCGCAAAAAGTTCTTTTATCTTAGCCGTGATTTCGGGCAAAAGGTAAGGCGTGTTCTTTTTGGCCAATTCTTGCGAAATAAAGTCCATCCACCCAAACAATTTGGCAAACAATTCACTGGTGTTAAAATCATCGTCCATTGTTTGAATAAATTCCTTTTCAATCATTGCCACATAGTTTTGTGTTTCTGATTCATTTCCAGCATAGGTCCGTTCTTGTACCTTTTTAAAGAGTTGATAAAAACGATAGATATGCTTTTCGGATTCAGGAAACAAATCGTCCGTGATATTGATGTCCGAACGATACAATGTCCGAAGCAACGCAAAACGAATCACATCACTTTTATATTCTTTTAACAAATCTGATAACAAAATACCATTATTCAAGGACTTACTCATTTTCTGTCCATTGACTTTCAACAAGCCATTGTGCATCCAATAATTTGAAAAAGGCTTTCCCGTTAAGGCTTCCGATTGAGCAATTTCATTTTCATGGTGAGGAAAGGCCAAATCACGCCCCCCCCCGTGAATATCTATCGTTTGGCCCAAAAACTTCATTGCCATCGTGGAACATTCAATATGCCACCCTGGTCGCCCTTTTCCCCAAGGCGTATCCCACGAAATTTCCCCAGGCTTGGCTGCTTTCCACAAAGCAAAGTCTTTATCGTCCAATTTATCAGGTTCAATTTCTTTTCTGACTCCATCCCGATTTTCATTCCAGTTGATGCGAGACAATTTCCCGTATCCAGGAAATTTAGAAACCCTGAAAAACACATTCCCCTGAGGGGTTGCATACGCAAAGCCTTTTTCAATCAACTTTTCAATAAATTGAATCATATCAGGGATAGATTCAGTCGCCCGTGATTGAATCGTGGGTTTTGCACTACCCAACTCTGCCAATTCTTTATCCGTCTTATCCATAATATGTTGGGCGTACTGCATCGGCTCTTGGTTCAAAGTGGCGGCTTTAGCGATAATCTTATCATCAACATCTGTGTAATTACGCACATATTTGACCTCATAGCCCCTGAATTTTAAATACTTGGAAATCATATCAAAAATAATAGATTGATATGCATGCCCCACATGGGCGTCCCCCGAAGCCGTAATTCCGCACGCATACATCAAAACTTTGCCATCTTGAAGCGGCTTAAATTCTTCTTTTTGGTGGGATAAAGTATTATATATTTTCATAAAAAACTCCTTTTTTAAGGGATATTTTACACGAAAGAAGCGGCAATGTCAAGCACTTCCCTTTGGAAAAGGCCAAAACTAATTCGTGCTTTTTAACCCTTTCAAATGCCGCCCAATTTGCTGGGCTAATTCTTCCAACATTTTCCCCTGTTGAACAGCAATATCCGAATAATCATTTGACAAAGGACGAGAAAGGTCTATTTTTTCATTCAAAAGGATTTTTCCTTTGGCCGAACGCAGTACCCACCAACCTGTCATTGTTGCCCGATGATTCAGGGTCAATTTTAAATCCGAAATATCCACAAACAAATAATAATCAAATTTTTCTTGGGCGACAGAATTTTGCTTGATGAACGCCTTTGGAAATTGTCGCGCTAAATCCAAAGTGAGGGCCCTTTTGATCAAATCCCCTAATGGTTCAGCCCACCGTTCTTTTTCTAAAACAAAAACTTGATTCTTATCCGCATCAAATAAGACCATTTGAGGACGATCTAAATACTGAGGCAACTGAACTTCTGACACCAACACAGTGGCCGTCAAAGAAGACGACATAGGGGCCAAAGTTCCACTTTCAATAGAATACAAGACAGGGGCTTGACTGCGTCCCCCAAGGCACCCTGACAGTAAAACACCCAACAAAAAAAGTCCCCATTTTTTCATCATTTTTTTCCTTTCAATAAAGATTCAGGATATTGTTCCAAATAATCCGTTAAATTCCTGAGCGACCGCATCGCCCCAGAAATTTCCGTCAAAGTATTATTCATTTTATCCAATGATTCATTGGAAACCACCCGTGTGATATTTTCCATATTTTTGGCCGATTTTGTCAGAGAGTCCAAAAGCAATGGCAACTTTTTTTCCAAAGTTATCACAATGTCATTGATTTTTAAAAAAGTATTTTGAAATTGAATTTCATCCAATCCTTTAGAAAGTTTCCCCGAAGGCGACATCACTGTGGGAATTTCGGGGACAGACATTTCCTGTTGTTCTTCAAAAGTATGCACCATTTTAAGGGGGGCGTTTTTATCAATACTCAATTCAATCATCAACTGACCCGTTAAAAAGTTTTGCATTTTCAAACGAGCCCTTAACCCCAATTCAATCATACGATGAAGGGTATCCCGTTTATTATTTAAAAACTTTAACCACCCTTGATTATCCATCGTATTGATAGGGCGTAATTCCACATAAACAGGAATTTTAAATTCAAAAGTTTTGGGATCTGCCTCTAACGAAATTTGAATGACTTTTCCCATTTCAACCCCATTAAAAACAACAGGAGATCCCACATGTAAGCCTTGTGTTGATTCATCAAAATACATCACGGCTTTATAACTATCTTGGTACCCCAAACGCATCCACAGGGCTTTTCCCACCACCAAAATAAAGATAATCAGACCTACTGTAAAAAATAAACCAATGGCCTTTTTATTTGGTTTTTGTTTCATCTTTTTCTCCTCTTGTTAAAAATTCATACACATTCTTATTGGGGGGATTTTTCAATAAATCCAAAGGTTTCCCTTTGGCGGTAATTGTTTTACTGGCACTATCCAAAAACACCCCGTTTGTGCCAATCCCCAACAAAGAAGGCAATTCATGTGTCACCATCACAATCGTTGTGCCCAAACTTTGATTTAAAGTTTGAATGAGTTCGTCCAACGCCCGAGAACTCACAGGATCTAACCCCGCCGATGGTTCATCAAAATAAACAATTTGCGGATCCAATGCCAAAGCACGGGCAAGGCCGGCTCTTTTTTTCATACCGCCACTGATTTCTGATGGATAAAAGTCGTTGAAATTTGCCAAGCCCACCAACGCCAATTTTAAATTCACAATCTCATGAATTGTTTGGGGAGAATAATCGGTTTGTTGTTGCAAAGGAAGCGCCACATTTTCTTCCAAAGTCATAGAACTGAACAACGCCCCACCTTGATATAAAACCCCACTTTGACGAGTAATTTGTTCTTTTTGCCGTTCGCTGGCATGAACAATATCTATCCCATTGATAAAAATTTTCCCTTTGGGAACAGAGGTCAAGCCCGTCAAAGCATGAAGTAAAGTACTCTTTCCACACCCCGAAGGTCCCATAATGATAAAGATATCCCCTTGATTGATTTGAAAATTCAAATCCCGCATGACCACATAATCGTCATAGGACAAAGTTAAATTTTCAACCTGAATACATGGCCTCTTTATCATATCCCCATCGCCTCGCATAATAAAGTTAAAAGTCCCGTCATCACAATCATCCACACAATACTATAGACAACCGCTTGCGTCGTAGCTATCCCGACGCTGCCTGAATCTCGGCCACACTTTATCCCAAAATAACATCCGCAAAGGGAAATCACGCCTCCATACACAATCCCATGGACAATCCCCACGATAAAATTTGTCATATCAAAGGCTTTTGTGGAAAATTGAATATACTCTTCCAAAGATAAATTCAAGATACACACCCCCACTAAACCGCCCCCTATCATCCCCATAAAGTCCGCCAAAATCACCAAAAAAGGCATGGTTATTACCAGCGCAATCAAACGGGGAAGAATTAAAAAATCCGTTCGGGAAAGCCCCATTGTTTTCAGGGCATCCAGTTCTTCATTCACCTGCATTGTGCCAATAGTGGCGGCATAAGAGGCCCCTGTCCGTCCCGCCATGATAATCCCCACCATAATCGCTCCCATAATACGGGTCATGCCGATGGTCACCAAACTGGCCACATAGATTTGCGCCCCAAACGATTTTAACTGAATTGCCCCGACAAAAGCCAAAATCAACCCCACCATTATGCTGATTAGGCAAACAATCCCCACCGCCTTAGGCGCACAGCCTTCCAAAACTGACCAAAAATCCACCGAGCGAAAAACAGCCTGATGACGAAAGAATCGGCACAAACTTTTCCATACTTCATTCAAAAAAACGCCCCCCCGTTGAAGGCTGGCCATTTTATCCCAAAAGTATCCCCCCATTCTTTCCAAAAAAGTTTCAGGTTTTTCCTTTAAGACCTGAGGCGTCCGACGGTTCGCCCAAGTCAAAGAAATTAAACATTGAATGTCTTTGGGTAATTTTTGGGTTTGAATTTGCTTATCTGGAAATAGTCGCATCACACCATAGATAAAGGCCAAAAGCGTTGAATCCCAACGGGTCATTCCTTTATCCACAAAACGGATTTCAGGGTTTTCTTTTTGACAAACAGCGGCTTTGACTTTTTGAACAGAACGATAAACATCATCGTTCAGGCAATCGTCTTGCAATTCAATTTGCACGCCTTTGTCTGTTATGTGAATTTGATAACTCATACAGGAAATATACTTTTTTTATCCCCTAAAAGTCAAGTTTAAAATCATAAAAAGCTTAAAAACCTTTGTTGAAAAAAAATAATTTTATACTTAAATAAGAATAATGAAAGAATGGAACAATTTAAGTTTTAAAGATAAATTAGAAGTTTTAGAGGCAATCTGCACCATTTTCGTCACCATTATGGCGATTTGGGGAACAATCAGTGCTTGGGAAAGCGGTCTATGGCACAAAGTAAAACGCATCGTTGAATACAGCCATGATAAAATAGTGGCCGAAGAAGCACAGTTTAAAAATCACTGAAAGAGCCCATTTTGACTTTTGCGTCTTTTGAATAATCCATTCTCGCAAAGCCCCTCCTGTGGCGTCCCCTCTACCCCCCTATTGTCTGTGTCACTTTATTTTAGCAGCTGTTTTTAAGATTTCTTTGAAACAAGGAGGGCGTTGTTGTCATGCTCTTTTCCTCCATGATATTATCGTACCACAGATTTTCCCCCTGTCAATCCCGTTATAAGCTGATACTTTTATTCCCCTATTCAAACAGTATTATTTCTAAGCCATTCTTGAATCAAATGTTTCAAGGTATCTTCGGCCGTATGCAAACGGGCAACAAATGCCGCATGCGCTTGATAGAAAGAATCCCCACGGGCAAAGATAGCCAACGCAATGGCATCTAAAGGATTATAGGCTCGCCCCAAAAGTAAATTCGTAAAGTAAAGGTCATCAAAATGAATATCACATCTGAGATTCCATTTCCCCGGGGCCCCAGGCACATTATACCGCCCTTTTTGACCCGTCCAACTGGTGAAAAAAGCCTGAACCCGTTTGGCGGGACAAGTCAAAGCCTCCGCCCATTGCATGCGGGTAAGTTGTTCCGTTGATTTTAAATAATCTGTGTAATGAAAACGCAACGATCCCGCCATATTGATGGCATGTTGAAAACGTTGGTTATCATTCAATGAATCAAAAAACATTTGGACAGACGGCAAATCATGCGTATCCAGCGCCACCACATCTTCGTACTTGGCCCTGTTTATTTGGTATAAATGCGTAGGGCAAGAGGGAACTTTAAATTGACTCACCAATAACCGTCCCAATCCGAAATGACGCATCACCTTTTCCATTTGAGGCGGTCGCGCCCCTATATCTTCTGCATAAATTTGCATTGCCTCTAAGTGGTTTTCCCGACACACAGGAAGCAAAATTTTGTCTATAATACGATAAAAATCTTCCTCTTGTTGATAGGCATATTTTTTAAAAATAGGGTGATTGGGGGACGAAAAAAGCCGCCCATTGGGAATCTTGGGATTGAGGCTGAATAAATAAGGATTCACATAAGCGATAAAATGATCAATACGCACTCCTGCTTTGGCCCCCACCAAAGTATCCGACAATAAATCTTTCCAAATTCTGCCCGCTATTCCCAAGCCGTCTTTTGTAAATAATTTTTTGGGGTGGAAAAAGGCAAAGCCCCAATTACTTCCTTTGGGACAAAAACTATCCCCATCCGTCCCTAAAGTAAAGTCGGTCAAAAAAGCCTCAGGGTGCGCCTGAACCACTGAATAAGGAACTTGAATTTGCATATCCCCGATATAGGGATAGTCCGTGGTTTGAAAGGCTTGCTTTGTCAATTCTTGAATAAAAGCCCCCTCCGATAGTTGAGAATGGCTGTTCTTCCACGCCCGATGTAAAAGCAACGCAAATGTTTTTTCCACCAACTCATAATCTGTTTCTTGGGGATTTTTTGGCAAACGATAGTAGTTATCCAAAGTCTTTTGCATTATCAACTTTCTTTCCACCAAAAATTCAGGGGGAATAAAGAAAGGATTTAATTCTGTTTCTGACATATAGGGGGAATAAGAACTTTCTTTTTTCACCCGCCCGCTGGGCCCCAGCAAGATTTTATCTACGCTCTTATCAAAAAACGCCCACACACGGGCGGCCCCTTTTCCGTAAGGGGACCCAATACCGATATTTTCACTTTCCGAAAAGCACGGCATACATGGTCCAGGCAAATTCATAATCACCTCTTTATCCAAAAGGCAATACCCTTGATTTATCAACGGTTGAATTTCGTGCCAATACTTTAGAAGGCGTGTTTTTTTATCAGATGTTGATGTCATTTTTCTCCCCTTTTTTCCCAAGATAACATACTTTATAGGGGGTGTCAAGAAATTTTCCATCTTTACAAACATTTTATTTTATGATAAAGTTAAGGTCCTCAACAAAAGGAAATACTATGTTAAAAAATGCACTGAATGAATTTAAAAAGTTTGCCTTGAGGGGCAATGTGTTAGATATGGCTGTCGGTATTATTATCGGGGCTAGTTTTAGCAAAATTGTGGATTCTTTAGTTAAAGATATCTTGATGCCTCCTTTGGGGTTGTTATTGGGAAAAGTGGATTTTTCCAACCTTTATATTAAATTATTAGATGGGTCTGTCGCAGGCCCTTATGCCAGTTTGGACGCCGCCCAAAAAGCGGGGGCCATCACCATCAATTATGGCGTATTTTTAAATGCTTTGATCAGTTTTACTATCGTGGCCTTTGCTGTATTTTTGTTGATTAAAGCCATCAATACTTTGCGTGAAAGAATGGAAGAAAAAGAAGAAAAAGCCCCTCTGCCTCCCAGTGAAAAAGTCTGTCCTTATTGTTGCAGCAAAATTCCTGTTGGAGCCACACGGTGCCCGTGCTGCACAAGTGAGTTAAAGAAACAAAAATAAAGTCTCCTAGTTTTTTTAACTCACAAAAAAGACCGCCCATTGAATGGACGGTCTTTCTTTTTGAAGTGGATTGCGATTATTCCGCTTTCGCTTCTTCAGTTTTGGCTTCTTCAACCTTTTCGGCTTTTTCCGCCTTCACTACTTTCTTTTCCTTGACCTTTTTGGCTTCGGCTTCAGAACGAGCAATCACCACACGCACTGTTTGTTCAACATCAGGGTGTAGGGCCAACGCCACATCAAACACACCCATCACCTTAAAGGCTTCGTTGATTTTCACTTGACGACGTTCCACTTTGAAACCAGCGTTTTCAATGGCTTCGCAAATATCACGCCCTGTGACAGACCCATAAAGTTGGCCTGTTTCAGCCGCTTGACGAATAATTGTCACCGACAATCCCGCCATCTTTTGCGCCAATTCTTCGGCTTGTTTTTTCAACAAGTCATTGCGGGCTTCATATTCTTTGCGTTTGGCTTCAAACAACTTCATATTATCGGCCGTTTTACGCAAGGCTTTATGTTGAGGGAATAAATAGTTACGAGCATAACCATTTTTCACCTTCACCACATCACCCATTTGTCCCAAACGATCAATCCGTTCCAACAAAATAATTTCCATAATGAACCTCCTTAATCGTTATTAACAAAAGGCAACAACGCCACAATACGGGCCTTTTTAATTGCTTTTGTCAATTGTGTTTGGTGATAACGGCACAAATTGGACATGCGTCCAGGAATAATTTTGCCATTTTCTGTAATATAACGGGATAAAGTTTTGACATCCTTATAGTCAATTTCTTTAACTTTGGCGCCACAAAAAGGACAACCATGTGTATGCTTTGTTTCCATTATTCTTCTCCTTCACCAACTTGTACTTCAATCTTATCTTCTTTGGCACGGCGGAATTTGGGTTCCATCATGACAGAGGCCCCTTCTGGGATTTCATCAATCTTTGTTGTCAAATAACGCAACAAATTTTCGTCCAAGCGCATCAAACGTTCCATTTCAATAATGGCCGCCGCAGGGGCTTCCATATAGGTCAAAACATAATAGGCTTTCCGATTCTTTTGAATCTTATAAGCCAAATCACGCAATCCCCAATTTTCTTGTTTTACAATTTTTCCACCTTTGTCAGAAATGACCTTGGCGTATTTTGCGGTCAATTCATCCACTTTGGCTTGCGTCAAATCAGGACGAACCACAAATAAATTTTCATAAAAAGACATGATCTTTTTTCTTTCCTTTTGGTTGTTATGCCTTTATTTTCAAGAACTTATCACCTTTGATAGGTCCCCCAAGGCATCATCCCCCAGCAAAGTGGGAGAAAGGATTTTTAAATCCTGAGCGGGATTATACCAAAAATTTTCAAAAAAAGCAAGTCTTTTTATGGATTGATTTTTTTGTCAAAAAATGCTAGTCTTTTGGCATGCAACCAAAGTTTATACATTTACATGTGCATACGGCCTATTCTTTATTGGAAGGGGCCATTAAAATGCCTCAGTTAGCCAAATGGGCAGCAGAAAATGCGGCCCCCGCTATTGCCATGACCGATTCGGGAAATATCTGTGGGGCCATGGCGATGATGCATGAAATGCCACCTTTAGGGATACAACCGATTTTGGGCACACAATTATTGATTAAAACACCCCATAAAAAAGAGCTCTATCATACCGAAGAAGACACCTTTGATAAAATTGTGCTGTTGGTTCAAAACGAAGAAGGCTATCATCATTTATTGAAACTGTTTTCCGCCTATTACATGGGGGCCGACAAACAACAGACCCCGCATATCACTATGGAAGAATTATGCCAACACACACAAGGGTTGATTTGTCTAACGGGGGGGACAGAGGGGCTTATCGGACGGGCCCTTTTAGCCAACAAAAAAGACGATGCCCAAAGACTTACCCAACAATTAAAAGAAATGTTTCAAGACCGTCTGTTCATTGAATTGCAACGACATGGGATGGACACCGAAAAACAATGCGAACCTGAATTTTTAAAACTGGCGTTGGATTATAATATCCCCATTGTTGCCACGAATGACGCCTATTTTTTAACCCCAGATATGTATGAAGCCCAAGATGCGTTGATGTGCATTGCCGAAAAAAAAGTATTGGCAGACCCTCATCGCCGTCATTTAACCCCTGAACATTATCTGAAATCCGAGGCGCAAATGTGCGACCTATTTGCGGATTTACCCGAAGCCCTTGAAAATACTGTTTTGATTGCCCAACGGTGTGCTTTCATGGCACAAAAGAAAAAACCCGCTTTTCCCAACTTTGATTGTCATGGAAAAACAGAAGCCGAATACATGTGTGATATGGCCGAAGAAGGCTTTAAAAAGCGGATGGAAGGACGCCCCCCTGAGGAAGTGGCCAAGTACCGCAAACAAATGGAGTTTGAATTAGGCGTCATCAAGCAAATGGGCTTTCCGGGGTACTTTTTGATTGTGGCCGATTTTATTCAATGGTCCAAATCCCATGGAGTACCTGTGGGCCCTGGACGGGGGTCAGGGGCTGGTTCGGTGGTGGCGTGGAGTTTAATGATTACAGACATTGATCCCATGCGCTTTGATTTGGTTTTTGAACGGTTTTTAAATCCAGAACGGGTCAATATGCCTGATATTGATGTGGATTTTTGTCAAGAAAAACGGGAAAAGACAATTGAGTATGTTCAAAATCATTATGGCTTTGACCATGTGGCCCAAATCATTACCTTTGGTAAATTACAAGCCAAGGCCGTTATTCGTGATGTCGGGCGGGTCATGCAGGTCCCCTTTAAAACAGTGGATATGTTGTCCAAAATGATTCCAAACGATCCCAAAATAACTTTGAACCTTGCCTTTGAACAAGAGCCTCGTTTGAAAGAGGAAATTGAAAAAGATGAACAAGTTAAAGATTTATTTGCCATTGCGGTGAAGTTAGAGGGGCTTTATCGCAACACCTCTACCCATGCAGCAGGGGTCGTGATTGGCAATAAACCTTTAGATGAAATCGTCCCCATTTACAAAGATCCTTCTTCGGATATGCCAGTTACTCAATACGACATGAAGTATGTGGAAGAAGCCAGTTTAATTAAATTTGACTTTTTGGGATTAAAAACCCTCACCACGATTAAAAAGACGCTAGAGTTGTTAAAAAAGCGCAACATAGAGGTCAATGTGGATCACCTGCCCTTGGACGACAAGGAAACTTTTGAGTTATTACGTCGGGCAGATACAACAGGGGTTTTCCAATTGGAATCTTCGGGGATGAAAAAAATCTTGCATGACATGCAACCCGATAAAATTGAAGACATTGTCGCTTTGGTGTCGTTGTATCGGCCAGGACCCATGGATTCTATTCCCACCTATATTGCGGTCAAAAAAGGATTAGAAAAACCCGACTACATGCACCCGATGTTGGAACCCATTTTAAAAGAAACCTATGGGATTATGATTTATCAAGAACAGGTCATGCAGATTTCCCGTGAAATGGCGGGCTTTAGTTTGGGAGGGGCGGATTTACTACGCCGTATTATGGGGAAGAAAAAGCCCGAATTGTTGCCCGCTGAAAAAGTGAAATTTATGGCAGGAGCCAAAGAAAAAGGCATTGCCCCTGAGGTCGCCGAAAAAGTTTTTGATAAGATGGCCAAGTTTGCTTCCTATGGGTTTAATAAAGCGCACGCCGCCGCCTATGCCTATATTGCCTATCAAACAGCCTATCTAAAAGCCCACTACCCCGCTGAATTTATGGCCGCTACGATGACTTTGGATAAAATCAATACGGATAAATTGGCCATTTTTAAAGAGGATATTAAGGCCCATGGGATTGATGTTTTAATTCCTGATATCAATGAATCTGAGGTCAATTTCACGGTCCAAAATGGTCAAGTGCGTTATGCTTTGTCGGCCGTCAAAAATGTGGGCGAAGCAGGCATGAAAATCGTTGTAGAAGAACGGCAAAAAAATGGTCCCTTTAAGTCCTTACAGGATTTTGCCAGACGGGTAGATGTGTCCGCTTTAAACAAACGGTATGTGGAAAATTTGGCCAAAGCGGGGGCTTTTGAATGCTTGGAAAAAAATCGGGCTTTTGTTTTTAATAATGTGGAAAACATTGTCTCCTATGCGGCCCAAGAAACAGCTGGACGCAACAGCACGCAACTGGGTCTGTTTGGGGCAGATACCAGCGCCAACGCCTTGAAACTCACCCGTTGTCCTGATTGGCCTCAAATGGAAAAGTTAGAACAAGAAAAACAGGCCCTCGGGTTTTATTTATCTGCCCACCCTTTGGACTCTTTTACCACTGTTTTGGAACGATTAAGAGCCGTCAATTATGCCGACATAGAACCGATGGTTAAGGCCAGCGGGGCCGTCCGAACTTGTATTGCGGCAATCGTGTCTGAGGTACGGGAAAGAATCAGTCAAAGAGGCAACCGCTTTGCCTTTGTTTCCGCCAGCGATAAATCGGGTAATTTTGACATGATGTGTTTTGAGGAAGCTTTAAATTTACACCGAGAAAAATTAAAATCTGGTCAGCCTCTGTTATTAACAATTAGTGCCGTCAAGCGTCCTGATGATGATCAAATTCGCATGAATATCACCGATGTCGCTTATCTGTCCGAAGCCATGGCTCAGACAAATACAACTTTGATTATTCATTTACAGGAAGTCAAAGCCATTGAAGAAATAAAAAAATTATTGGAAAAAGTCCCCAAGGGCCACAGTAAAATCTTTTTGATTTTAAAAACAGAAGAATATAATGTGGAATTTGAATTGCCTGAACGATACACCCTCACCCCTGATGTCTTGGACGGCCTTTCCCAAATTATGGGCATCAATGAAATCAAGCAAGCGTAAATCATTCTTACCCTTAAAAGAAGCAAAAAGTTAAAAATTTATCTCTAAATAGACTCCGTAAAATTTAAAATAATGCTTGATTTTCGGGATAAAACCTGTATAATAGAGGGACATCGGAAGGTGGCGCAGTTTGGTAGCGCACTACGTTCGGGACGTAGGGGTCGTGGGTTCAAATCCCATCCTTCCGACCAATGGAAAATGTCGTGCTTGCCACGGCATTTTTTAATTGGTGTGGAATGGGGCTTGAAGCCACGAAAAAGTGGGTTCTCCCCGCAGAAAAAAGGCGATTGGAAAAGCGCCGGTTTTACAGTGTAAAATTTTTCAAGGGCAGCGTCAGCAAAATCCCATCCTTCCGACCAATGGAAAATGTCGTGCTTGCCACGGCATTTTTTAAAACAAAATAACAAGGCTGTTGAAAGTCTCTCTTAATCAAAATCTCGTCCCAATTAAAAAAACTTATCTTTCTAAAATTTGACTTTCTCTTAAAAATAAGTTATACTGAATCTATACATCATTTATAGTGAGCATATCACAAATGGAAAACACAGCCAAACCTATATTTGAGTTGATAAAAAAACAAAATGGTGAGCATTTTGCCCAAAGTATTCGTCAGTATGACAGTGGCATTTTTGATATACCTGATATTATCAAAACCTTAAAGTATGCGGGACACGAGGCAACTCCTTTACTTGCC
This sequence comes from uncultured Alphaproteobacteria bacterium, assembly GCA_934216505.1. Lineage (GTDB taxonomy): Bacteria > Pseudomonadota > Alphaproteobacteria > CAAHEQ01 > UBA3637 > UBA3637. The sequence goes on along the minus strand of CAKQBW010000004.1, from coordinate 33,948 downwards.
TATTTAGAATCTCTTAAAAAAATTGAAATCATTTCCCACGGGAATTATCTTAACCCTATCATGTTGCTTCATCAAGCGGGATATGAGGCTTATTATGCCGATACTTTGGAAAAGCAAAATGCAATCTCCCGATATTTTGAGCCCGGTGAAAAACTATGCACCTTTGATGATGCGACAAGATTTCAAAAATTTCACATTATCAATGCGGTACGAAAAAATGCCAAACAATTAAATCGGGACTTTTTTAAGGGAAAAGAAAGACGAGAAGACACCTATGCCACCAGCGTCCTTTCTATCCAAATTCTAAAAACAGGAGGCTTTATTTCAATTAAAAACAGGTACAACATCACGGTTGAAAACCCCGACAATACCTTTGGAAGTAATCCTGATAAAATTATTCCAGGCTTAACGGCTTCCTTGATAAAGCATCTGAAAGTTGATTTTGTGTCCCAAAATACAGATTTACCTAAGGGATATTTTTTGTTAGGAAATCAAATTTTAAAGTATAATTATGTTCAAAATGGTATTTATTTCGGGTTTGATTTTTATGTAAAGGACGGAAAACTATACCCGTTAGATAAAGACAAAGAATTTATGTTGGATAATTGTATTATCAACTTAAAAGAAAAAACAATTCAATCCCCTGTTGAAACAGGTATTTCCTTGAAAAAAGCACTAGAATCCGAATTTTCAGGGAAAAAGTTATCCTTGTCAAAAACAGGAGAAAGGGGGTATAAAATTTCCACCTCACAAGGGGCTGCTATTGAAGTAAAAGACGGATGTATTATTAAACTAATTCTACCCAATACACAAACAATTGGAAATAAATTCATGTTTGAAACAAAACGCTTAACTCATTTAGAAATGCCCCAAGTAAAAGAAATCGGACTTGCTTTTTTGGGACGCAACCAATCTTTGCGCTATTTAAACTTACCCCGTGTCAAAAAAATAGGAGGGGGGTGTTTGGCTCAAAATAAGCACTTACAGGTATTAAAACTCCCTCAGGTGGAAGAGGTCGGCTTTAATTTCTTGAAAAACAACATCTCATTAAAGGAAAAGGATACCCAGTTGCCCCATCTAAAAAAAATGGGACCAGGGAGTTTGGGAGCAAATTTATACCTCAAGTCCAAGTTCCTCCCCTTCACAAAGAGGACTATTTTTAAAAATCAACCGATAGGTCCGCAAAGAATTTAACTTTTTTAAATCTGTTCTTTGGACGGGAAAATCAAAAAAAAAGATTGACAAAATACGATTTTGGTATAAAATAGTCTTTATCAAAACAAGAAAGGAAAAAAATGCAACAAACAACTCAAAACGAAAATGATATGAAAAAAGTTTGGCAAAAAGATGGCGTCGTTACCTCCTATATCTTAAAAGGAGATTTAAGTCATACACATGAGGCATTATTAAAATTGACCCAATTATCTGGTTTAGAAAAATTTGTCATTCAGACCGATTCAATGGCTGTGGTTATTCCGAAAGACAAATCACAAAAAATGATTCATAAAGTGCTGTGGTTATCTTCCATCTCGGGAAGTCCTTGCGTCCAAGCCATCAAAAGAGGTGTCTTTGTAGGATACGGTTCCAAAAAACAAATTGATTTTGATGTCTATAGTCGCCGATTGGATAAAACTTTGGTTCGTTATGTTCCTATTGATTCAAAGCAAAGATAATTGCACTTTTCAGACTTATATTAGGCGGAGGATTTAATCCTCCGCTTTGTACATTCTATCCTTTAGTCCCCTTTTTACAGTCCCAAAATAAGATTACGTAAGTCCCCCACGGGATGATCATAAAGAAAGTCACAATCCATACCCCCCCAAATCATAAAACGATATTCATGTTTATGCATATACCAATATTTAAAATTTGCCCCCTTATTCCAAGCAAAACTTGACAAAAAAACATTTTTATCTTATAATAAAGAGGTATGAAAGTAATACGATGAAACATTATGAAAACCTTTATTTTTTTAAAGATGATCCTAAAGTCGTTCGCAAATACTTAAACGATTTTTTACTTTTTCAAATTTATTCCCCTGAAGTTATCCGACAAGCCTATGTCCGATGGCCCGAGTTAAATTGGAGTTTTCGGGACAACACCCCTGAAGATATCAAAGAATTGATTTACAAATCTCCTTTGTTTTCTCAAAACAAATTAAAAAGCAGGTTAAACGAATTACAAATAAAGCGGGCTGTGGCAATTTTAAAGGGCTATCAAGCCTGTGATGTCCCTTTAACAAACAATCCTGAAATCCCCCAAAACAGGTACAACCTTTTATCCCGCAAGGGGGAAAAAGCCTTGAACATTCTAAATCAGGCTTTAGAAAACAACACCTTTACGGACAAGATGAGCCAACTGGCCCTGTCCGCAAGTCATAAATTTTTGGCCGATGAGGCCCACTATATCTCCTTTTCAATAACAAAAGAAAAAGCCGAATCATTGATTTTTCCCTTCAAAAATAAAAAAGATGGAAAACCTTTGTATGATTTTCCCACCATTCAAATCACGCAAGGGTGTTTGAATCATTGTTCCCACTGTGATTCACGGGCGACGACCAAAATAGCCCACATGCCTTGGCCCCTTTTTCGGCATTTATACAAAAGTTTAAATAAGTACTATCGCCATTTTCCCCAAAACGAAACGGGTTTTTATTTTTCGTCATTTTTTGCGGATTCAGATATGTTGGATTACTATGATCCTATTTCAAAAGCGGATTCGGGCGATGTGGGGTTGTTTATTAGCGATGAAAAGGGATATTGTCAATACCTAACCCGAGGCGTCAAAAACAATCAAAACAAACTGGCTTTGGCAAAGGCCCTCTATTCAAATCAACCCGTGGGCATTTCCTTTGTGGATACACCCGCCGAAAATAAGGCCAAAAACTTAACCCTTTTAAATAATACTTTAGATGTGGTGGAATCTGTCCCCGACCGATTGAAGGATCCTTATATCAGGCACTTACATTTAAAATCAGGCCCCTCGGTGACCGAAGACATTTTCCGGGGCTACCCTTCTGAAAAAGCCGTTATTTACGCTTTGGGGCGGGCCAAGAATTTTCCCACAAATGAAGTGGAACACCTTCCAGATAACCACTTCTTACCCAAATTTACTTTCACGCCTGATGGGGCTATCTGTGTCCAAGAAGTTCAAAATGGGGAAATACAAAAAAATAAAGTCAATCACCTATTCAAAAATGAAATAGGGCCCAAAATCACTCCCCTGCGATTGTTGTGGCGTCAATTTCGGCTAAAAGGAAAATAACCCGAAAGTTTTATCCTTTTCGTAAAAAAAGAACTAGACAAACGCAATTTTTTTCTCTATACTCAATAAAAAAAGAAAGGAGTTTTTTTATGGCTATATCAGAAGTTCCTTCAATGTTTTCTCCCCCAAATGAAGAAAATCGTCCAGCGCAGGAAAGTCCCAACATAGAACAAGAAGCGCAAGAGGATTTAGTGCGTATTTTCCCCGCCATGGTTTGTGGCGATGTGCAATCTATGCGACAGGCTTTTGTTCAAGCAAAGGGATTATACGAACCCACACGTGCACAGTTTATTCAATCTCGCCTTTTGCCCACGGCGCATCGTTTAAAAACACAAGGCAGTGTTTTTGGCTATCCCTTAGTGTCGGATGTAGCGGCCCATTTAATCAACTTTATTCAATCTCATGATTCTTTTGAAGGGAAAGATTTAGACTTTATCCAAAATGATTTATTGATGTTGCAAAACATTTTATGGAAAAAATTAAAAGGAGACGGGGGAGAATACGGACGCAAAATTTTAAATCAGCTGATTTAAAGGAAATACCAATGCCCCATTTACTGATTATAGATGATGATGAAAGATTACGCACTCTGTTGGGAAAGTACTTGACTCAAGCGGGTTTTCAAACGACTTTGGCAGAAAATCCCACTCAAGCCGAAGAATTATTAAAGCTGTTCGTTTTTGATGGGGTGATTATGGATGTCATGATGCCTTTTAAAAACGGCATAGAATACACAAAAGAATTAAAAGACAGAGGAATGGAAACGCCTATTTTAATGCTGACCGCCATGGGGGAAACCAGCCAACGCATTTCGGGATTAGAATCAGGGGCCGATGATTATTTAGTCAAACCTTTTGACCCAAAAGAACTCCTTTTACGCATTAAAAACCTTTTAAAACATACTCAAGCAAATCAAGAGATTATTTCCTTTGGCCCCTATCAATACGATTTACAAAAAAAATGTTTAACCAAAGACGCAAGTCCCGTTAGCCTGACAACCATTCAACAAAAGTTATTAGATGAATTGGTAAAATCCCCCAACAAAGGCGTGGGGCGAGAAAAACTAGCGCAAGCCATTCATACCGAATTGGAGCGCACTGTAGATGTGCAAATTAAACGCTTACGCCAACAAATTGAACCAGACCCCAAACACCCCATTTGGATTCAAACCGTTCGAGGAAAAGGTTATAAACTGATAAGGATTTAACATGAACTTAAACGCTTTTTTCAAAAAACACACGCCGTCGCACCTTTTAACACGATTTGTACTCATCATCATCATGCCTTTGATTATTCTGCAACTATTGGTGGGGACTTATTTTTATAATAAACATTGGAATAGCGTCAGTCGCCGTTTGGCTGGCGATATTGTAGGGGAGATTTCTTTGGTGGCCAAGTGGGCCGAAACGCAAGAAAATCCCAACCGACATTTGGATATTTTTTCTTCGTCCTTTGGGATGGATTTTTCCTTTCAAGAAGGCGGAAAACTGCCCGATTTTAAAGGACACAAAGCCTTGGAAGCCAAAACTTTAAGAACAGAAATCAGAAACATTCCCTATCCTTGCAAGACCCTCACAGACAAGGAAAGTGGCGAGCAATATCTTTACATTCAATTAAAAAACGGCGTCTTAAAAATTGAAATTCCCCGCAAAAGATTTTTCAGTACTACAGTCCCTTCGTTTTTATTGTGGATGTTTATATCTTCTTGCTTCTTATTTACCATTGCTTTTTTGTTTATGAAAAATCAAGTCAGAGCCATTGTGCGATTAGCCAATGCCGCTGAATCCTTTGGCTTGGGGCAAGAGATTAAATTTAAGCCCGAAGGAGCCGCCGAGGTGCGTCAAGCAGGTCAAGCCTTTATTGAAATGAAAGACAGAATTGCCCGCTATTTGAATGAACGAACAACGATGTTAGCGGGAGTATCCCATGATTTACGCACCCCCCTCACCCGTATGAAGTTGGCTTTATCCATGATGGCCCCCGATGAAACGACCCAGATGATCAATCAAGACATTACCGAAATGGAACAAATGCTGACGGGATATTTGGATTTTACCAAAGGCAACGAAAAAGAAAAAATCCAAAAAATAAATCTTTCTGATTTTATGAAAACCTTAACCGAAAAATTTGAACGGTTGGGTTTTCCCGTCAGTTTGCACATAGAACAACCGATTGAATTTTATGGACGCCCCCACGAACTGTCCCGTGCGTTGAGCAATGTTTTATCTAATGCGTCTCACTATGCGTCTATGGCCCACATCAATTTAGGAATTCGTGAAGACAAGGTCCAAATCATTATTGATGACAATGGGCCTGGGATTCCCGCCAAAAAACGTTTGGAAGTTTTTAAACCTTTCTATCGCATGGAATCTTCCCGAAACAAAAATACAGGCGGTGTGGGATTAGGCATGACAATTACACGGGATATTATTTTGGCCCACGGGGGGAACATTCAATTGGACGAAAGCCCCGCCAAAGGGTTGAGAGTTTTAATAACTTTTCCTTTTAATACCCTTTAGATTTCACGGTTTAAATTTCCCGTTTGGACATTTAACATTTTTGCCCCTGATTTAATTTTGGGAATGAGTTCTAATACTTGTTCTGGGGAATAAGTATGTTTGACAAAGTCCATACGATAAAAATCCGCCGCCACATTTTTGCGTAGCCTGTCTATATAAAAAGGCTGTTGAGAGGTCAAGGTCAAGCCACAATTTTGAATTTTCGCCTGATACACTTGTCCGTCTTTTTTAAGGGGGAGAACGCACGTTGTCTTTGAACAATGCGCACACGCATTTTTAATACAGGTTCGGCTTAAAAACAACGGTACATTTTGATACACAACCAAAACACAAGGAAGGGGAGAACTTTCGGCCGTTTGACTTAAGTTCGTCAGGGTATCTTCTATCGGGAGAGTCAATCGCCCTGCCCCACATTCTTTGGCCATTTGCATACTTTGGGTGTTCATCATATAAAGTGGCGCATCCCATGAAATATCAATGCCTGACGAGGGCAAAAGTTCCCTGTGCCCTATATTTGAAATTTCCCATTTATGAAAGCCTTTTTTCAAAAATGCTTGAATCATCGGGATAAAGTCAGAGGGATTCAACATAATCGTTGGCAAAGACAGACGAATTTTATTTTTAGGGAATTTTTTTAAATCCTCCGCCGAAAGAGAGGGCGAAAGCTCCACAATAATTTCGGCAAATTCTTTGGTATCAATCAAAGCAATTTGACGAAGATCATCTGTTTTAATAATCCATTGTCCCAAAGCAGTTTTTTTTCTGATTGAAACAGGGGGTAAAGTTTTTGGCGGGCGGGTCATTTGAATAGAAGCATATAAATCCCGCCTTAAATGATTCAACACAGAAACAGGCACAAAAACAGCATCTACATTTTGAATATGCAGTTGGGGTTCAAAATCTGTGTCCTTATATTTATTAAAAACATTTTGGACAGAAGCCAACATTTTATCTGTGTTTTGTGCGGGCTCAAAATGTCCCTTTATTTCCACTTGTTTTTCCCCTGAAACGGCTTGAACTTTGTCTTTAGTCAAGGTAATAAAAACGGGGACAAGTGTCCTGTTTTTAAATTCATTTGGTTTGGGACGATGGTAATCATAGGCCCCTTTCACCGCTGAACTAGACGCCAAATAAATAGGACACCCTTTGGGAATAAAAGGCGTATGAGGGGGGACCAACACTTGGACCCGTTGAGCGGCTTTTGCTTGAAAAACATTTTTTTGATTCACGGTCAATTCTTGCACCGAAAAGCCGATTGGTTTTTCAATTCCAGGCACATCAATTTGTAATCCATCAAAACGGGCCAAATCATGCGTGGTCAGAAAACTTAAACGGCGATTAATAAGGGCGTCCGTCTTTCCAATCAACAATCCCCGATGTCCCACAAAATCAGGATCAATCACATCTTGCCCTTTGCCCCAAAAATGGAACTTTGTCCAAGGGCGGGAAAAGATTTGTTGGATATGTTCTTGGCGGGTTAAATCCGCTTTTTTATCGTCCAAAATATGACGATAATAATCCACCACCGCCGCCACATAAAGGGCCTTTTTCTTGCGCCCCTCTATCTTTAAAGAGACAACAGGCAGTTTTAAAATATCCTCTTGCAACGCCATATCTTTCATGGAAAAGAAGTGGGCTTTTTTATTCATTCCTTCAAACAAAGCCCGACAAGGATAAGCACATTTGCCACGATTGGCACTGCGCCCTGTCGTCATAGAAGAAAACAAGCATAGGCCACTGTATGCATAGCACAAAGCTCCATGAATAAAGACCTCCGTTTCCAACCCCGGAAGCGCCGCAATTTCTTGGATTTCTTTTAAGGTCAATTCACGGGCCAACACCACCCGTTGAAATCCCATTTTTTGAAGGGCCAACGCTCCTTGCTTATTATGAACGGCCATTTGCGTGCTGGCATGTAAAACCAAATCAGGATAACACTCTTTCACCAGACGCACTACCCCCAAATCTTGGACAATCAGCCCATCTACATGACAGGCCGAACACACATCTAGCACCCGCAGCACTTCGGGGAGTTCTTTTTCCTGAATCAAGGTATTTAAGGTAATATAGACTTTTTTATTCAAAGAATGAGCATAGGCCGAAAACTCATCTAATTCTTCGGGGGAAAAGTTCGTGGCCCCCGCACGGGCAGAAAAAGACCGCAGCCCCAAATAAACAGCATCAGCCCCATAATAAAGGGCCGCATAGCCCGCCTCAATATCACCAGCGGGGGCAAGAAGTTCAGGTTTCATCATGCTTTTATTATACCCCAAAAGGGTCCAAAAGTCAATCTTTGGAAACAGAGACAGGTTGCAAACGGATAAAGGTCAATTCGGATTCCGCCCAAAAACGCAGTTAAGGTCCCCATTGCCCGACCCCGTTTGATACATTATGAATTTTGTCTTTAATGTCAAGTTGAAAGAAAAATCCGCCTTTAAAAAATTAACAAAAGATTAACGAAACAAAGAAATCCCCTAAAACAGATGAAAAAAACTGGACAATAAAAGCAAAATGTTTATGATAGTTCGTATGGTTGGTTGAACGCCAACCACATTGGTAGAATTAAAGGGAATTGAAAGAATAACTCGAGGTATTCTTGGGTAAATATTCCCAAAAGGAAACCAAAATTAAAGATAAACTTTTATAAAAGGAGAAAAAAAATGAAATCTTTAAAATACTTCGCCATGATGGCCCTTGTTTTGGTCATTGGTTTATTTGCTTTTGACGCTTTGGCGCAAACGAATACTGGATCCAGCAACCCTTTCCAAGTGGCTGTTAATACCTTGGCAAACATCTTTTCCAACACCCGTATTGTCATTTATGTCGTGGGTGCTTTTGGGTTGATTGCCATCGCCGTTGGGGGAATTATTGGTGGACAAATCAAATGGAAATGGTTAGCCGCTTTGGCCATGGGTTTAGGGATTATCGCCGTGGCCGATTATGTTGTGACCTATGCCACACAAGGTATTGATAACAACGATGTAGCCACTTTTGATGGGTTTGATAGCGCTAATTAATCCTCAAAGTAAAAAAAGAGAAAGCACGCCGGAAGGAGTGCTTTCTTTTTTTATTACTTATTATTTGAAAGTGGAATGCTCTCTGTTGCTGGGCGCATTCCAAACCCCACTTGGGCGTACAAATAGCCCAAGGATTAATTGACAGCCTTAGACGCCATTAAGCGGCCATAGCCATCGGTGCAAAATTATCATTTGCATTTATTTTTTTTAGTCCGATAACGGTGGTACCATGCCGAATACAAGGTCAAATCTTTACTATGCATGTCGAATCTGTGTCGCCCCCGTTGGTCTTTGGTGGAGGCGTCGGGTACTGCCCCCGAGTCCATCACATCTATTCCACTTGCCGTTTAGTATCATAGTTCCGCAAAAGGAACTTTTTTATTATAACATCAAATCACCCAAAAAGCAATCTTTCTTTGCAAATTTTGTGTTTTATGCTATAATAATAAAAGGAGGCATCCCATGAACCAGAACAATCAAGTCAAAAATCCCCAACAAGAAACCCACACAGATTTACGGGAAGTCGCGGCAACTTTTGTTTCTGAAGGCATTAAAGCCATTGCCTCTGGCGGGACAAGTTTAGGTTTAACCTTACAACAACTTTCTTTAAAAGGCGCCTTGAAACAAGGGGTCAAGACCGTTGCCCAACAAGGCTTTAAAAAGACGGCACAAAAGGCGGGGAAAATTGTGGGGCAAGCCGCCATAGGAACCGCCCAAAAATTAGATAATCAAGAAGATGAACACATGGAAATGGGCGAACTTGGATTGGCCCTGCTCACCCAAAAGAACAAAGGCCGTGGCTAATTTTCAGCAGGGTTGTTTTTAAAGTAGTCCTTTACCGCCTGAACCAAAGCTTTGGACAATTTTTGGCGATAGGACTTTTTCCACATCAACTTTTCTTCCTGACGATTAGACAGGTACCCCATTTCCAACAGCACCGAAGGAATGTTGGGGGATTTCAACACCACAAAGCCCGCAAAACGGTGGGCATTGGGGACTAACTGGACCCGAGATTTCATCTCACGCACCACATAATCCGCATAAACAGACGATTGTTCCATCGCATATTTTTTGGCAAAATCAATCAGGATATTGCCTACCTCTGGTTGATAATCCGCCAAATCCATACCGTATAAAATATCCGCTTTATTTTCCCGTTCCGCCAAGGCCGCCGCTTCTTTGTCCGAGGCTTTTTCAGAAATCGTATAAATGGACAAACCCTTTGCTGAACGATTCTTGGAACTGTCCGCATGAATGGAAATAAATAAATCTGCATTCGCCTCATGCGCCTTTTTAATCCGTCCCCGCAAAGTAATAAAGATATCTGTACTGCGGGTCAAAACAACTTTATAACCCGCTTTTTCCAACATTTCCTTGGTTTCTTTGGCCATTTTTAACACCAAGTCTTTTTCGTATTTCCCCGAAGCCGAAATCGCCCCTGGGTCTTGGCCGCCATGACCTGGGTCCAACACCACAACTTTCTTTTTGGGCGAAGGCGTTTTCGGGGGCGGTGCTGATTGTTTTTCAACCCCTTTATTTTTCCGATTCAAATCCACCACAAAACGCCAATTTGTTTCACTTTGGGGTGTCAAGATAAAATGCTTTTCATTTAATTCTTCGTTGGGTAAATCCAACACAATACGGGCTGTATTTTGGTTGGGATTTCCCAAGCGTCCCCCTTTAATAAAGCCCACTTGAGATAGGACATTTTGATTTACCTTTTTATGAAATCGGGTTTGGGCAAAATCCATGACCAATCGGGAAGGCTTTTCCAAACGAAAAATCTTGACTTCAGCCTTTTTATCCAAATCCGCCACAAAGCGCACGCCATCGGACGGCGTACTGGCCAACCGAATATCTTGAATTACTTGGGCCGAACAAGTCCCCCCAACTAACATCATCATTAAAAACAAAAAGCGCCCCAAAAAAGACATTCTTCTTCCCCTAAAAAAAACTTGATTATTTATTTATAACCTGTTATAATAAAAAGTGCAATTAAAAAATTGCCTAAAAATATTTTTTTGACGAACAAAAAGGTGAAAAATGATTTTATCTGTTATGACTTTTTCCTTTATATTGATGTGGGCTTTGGGCTCAACTGGTTCGTTGATGTTGAATAAAAAACGGGCCTTACGCCCGATTGAATTGGAGAATAATTTATGTCAAAACAAATGCTTATTGATGCATTGCATCCCGAAGAAACGCGCGTGGTCGTGTTGGAGAATGGACGTGTAGAAGAACTGGACGTTGATACACAAAACAAAAAACAAATTAAAGGAAATATCTATTTAGCCAAAGTGGTCCGAGTGGAACCATCTCTTCAGGCGTGCTTTTTGGAATACGGGGGAAATCGCCATGGTTTCTTGGCCTTTGGGGAAATCAATCCTGATTACTATCAAATTCCTGTGGCCGATAAAGAGGCGTTAAAAAAACAAATGGCTGAGGCAGAAAAAAAAGAAGAAGCAGAACTCAACGAACCAGACAAAAACTCAGATGTGGAAGTTGTACATGAATCCGATGAAACCATCCATCATCGCCCTCGTTTTTTTAAAAAGTATAAAATTCAAGAGGTCATTCACCCAGGTCAAGTCATGTTGATTCAGGTCGTCAAAGAAGAACGGGGAAACAAAGGCGCCGCCATGACAACTTATCTGTCTTTAGCGGGACGCTTTTCTGTATTGATGCCCAACAGCAGTCACGGTTCAGGCATTTCCAGAAAAATTTCCAACCAAAAGGATCGCAAATCTTTACGGGCCATCTTGGATAAACTGTCTATCCCCAATGGTATGGGCGTTATTGTTCGCACCGCAGGTTTGGGAAAGACAAAAACGGAAATTAAACGCGATGTGGATTATCTATTAAAAACTTGGAATAACATTCGGGATTTGACTTTAAAGTCCATCGCCCCCAAATTGATTCATCAAGAAGGCGACATTATCAAACGTTCTTTACGTGATGTCTTTACCTCAGACGTTGATGAGATCTTGATTGATGGGGCCGATGTTTTTAAATCTACCCGTGATTTTGTCAAACTGTTGATGCCCACTCAGGTCAAAAAAGTCAAACTTTACAAAGGGAAAAAGCCTTTATTTTTGGAATATCAAGTGGAACCACAACTGGAAGCTATTCACTCTAATGTTGTGCAACTGCCATCTGGAGGGTACTTGGTGATTGACCAAACAGAGGCTTTGGTTGCCGTTGATGTCAATTCAGGACGTGCCACCCGTGAGCACAACATTGAAGAAACGGCGGTCAAAACCAACCTTGAAACCTGCGATGAACTGGCACGACAACTCAGGTTGCGGGATTTAGCGGGGCTGATTGTCATTGACTTTATTGATATGGATGAGGCCAAAAATAATGCCGCCGTAGAAAGACGCTTGAAGGAGGCTTTGCGCAAAGACAGAGCCCGTATTCAAGTGGGGAAAATGTCCGGCTTTGGCTTGATGGAAATGTCCCGCCAACGGCTTCATTCCAGTTTCTTGGAATCCAGTTATCATGTTTGTCCGCATTGTCATGGCAATGGCGTCATGCGGTCTGTGGAATCTTGTACCACACGGTTGATTCGTGTTTTGGAAGAAGCCGCCGCCCGTTTGGGAAAAACGACTTTGATTTTAACTGTACCCCATGAAGTGGCCAGCTATCTCCTCAATCAAAAGCGGTCTTACCTGTTTGATTTGGAAAAACAATACACCGTTAAAACAGAAGTGCTCGTGGATACTTTTGATGCTATTGACGGGTACAAATTGGATTACATTCGTTCAGATGGAGTCAGGGTGTCTGTGCCTTTAATGGCGATACCTAAATTCAAGATGACGCCTGTGGAAATTCCCCCTCAAACAGCGGACGAAGATTCTTCTCAGCAACAGGGCAACCGCCATCGCCGTCATCATCGGCGGGGAAAAGACGAAAAAAACGAAGTTTCTGGGAGCACTGATAAAAAGGAACCAACTCAGGAAAACTTTAAGGTCGTGGAAAGCACTTCTTTAAAGGAAGAAACCCTTCATAAAAAACAAAAAACAAGCGAATCAGCCCCCCAACCTAAAGAGGAACCTCCTCAAGTGGAAGGCCCCAAAAAAGGCGGTTGGTGGAATCGTTTAATCGGTTAATTCGGGCGCCCTCTTTTTCAGGGGGCGTTTTCCCTTTTTCTTAACAAGGAGTTCATTATGCAAAAAAAAGCCCCCTCTCAAAGACAGTTGCGCGTCAGTGAAGAAATAAAAAAACTGATTGCCAAAATGCTGATTGAAAACAACTTATTTATCAAAGGTCTGAAAGCCCCTTATTTGATGCTGACTGAAGTCCAAGTGGCCCCTGATTTTTCCTATGCCACTTTATTTGTTCGGGCAATGCCTCCTGTGGATACGGACGAACAAGTGATGTTATTGAATGATCACAAAGGGGCTTTTCGTAAGGCAATTGGGCAAAATATACGTCTGCGTATTACCCCAGAGGTACGTTTTCTGCCTGACACCCGTTTTGAACAAGACGAACGCATTGAACAAATTTTAAACTCTCCTCGGGTAAAGGCCGATCTTGACAAGTACAAAGAATAACCTGAACGGGTGGTTGGTTATTGACAAGCCTCCACAAATGAGTTCAACTCAAGTTGTCGGGAAAATCAAGCACCTTTTACACCCCAACAAAATTGGTCATGCGGGGACTTTAGACCCTTTGGCAACGGGGGTTTTGCCAATCGCTTTGGGGAAAGCCACCCGATTGATTCCCTTTGTGATGAATGACAAAAAAGTCTATGAGTTTGACATTCAATGGGGCACACAAACGACTTCCGATGATTTGGACGGGACCATTGTGGCCCAAAATAATCAAGCCCCCACGCAAGAAGCTCTTTTAAAGGTCCTCCCTTTGTTTCGGGGACAGATTTTACAAACGCCCAGTATTTTTTCTGCTTTAAAAGTCAATGGCAAGCGGGCCTATGAGTTAGCGCGTCAAGGACAAGAGGTGGCTCTTTCCCCTCGCCCCGTTTTTATCCATGATCTACAGCTCGTGGCACACACCCCCAAAAAATCCAATTTCATCGCCACGGTCAGCAAAGGAACTTATATTCGCACTTTGGCCCATGATATAGCAGCAAAATTGGGCATGCTCGGTGTTGTGGTACGCCTGCATCGGACATTAGATGGGCCCTTTACCATCACTCAAGCCACAAATTGGACAACAGAAAATTTGGACCAACAAATCCTTCCCATGGAGGCCGTTTTAACTTCCCTACCCCATCGGGAAGTTTCCCCTGAAACAGCGGGCCGCCTGCAACACGGGCAACGTATCAAAGACGATTCATTTCAAACCCTTCCCCAAAATACCCCTATCGTTTTCGTTTGTCAGGGGCGGTTGGTGGCTTTGGGGCAAATAACCAACGCTGTCCTGCACCCCACTTGGGTGAATGCCTGAAATCAACGAAAGTGGTAAAAGGAGACTAAATCAAAAAGCGAGACTCAACCCTACCGACACAAGGCGAAGTCGCCGAAGTAGCGGTCGTTGACGCTCACGGCCTGATCGTCGGTACGGACGCGGAACGCGTAGCAAGAACTATAACTGTTATTCGTCCAAAGCCTCTTGTTTCCACCAAAAGCCACTGTCAAAGCCGTCCAATCCGCCCCTATACAATCACTTCCAGAGCAATAAATTTCTGCGGGACGTGTAATCCCTAGGTCAGAGAGCGATACAAGACTCTTTCCATGCGCCAAGCACCAATTACGGGCTGCCCACCAACTCATAGTGCCAGAGGAATACAAGAATGTCTTACCATTATAGGTTGTTTCTGTCCCATCGGCCAATGTATCGCATTTTCCTGTGCTGGGAACAGAACAACTATTTTCATATTTTCCTTTAATTTGACAATACTTTCCTGCTTCTTTACAGTCGGCATTCGTGGTGCAATCCCCTGTGAGGCCCGTCTTACATTCGCCGTTTCCTGAATTATCGCTCGGTTGCCAAATGCCTTCAGCACATTGACAGTAGCCATTTTCGCATTTTGCACCGCCCGAACAAGTATCCGTGCATTCATGGCCTTTGGGCCCTGACGGCTCGGGGTCATTGGGGGTTAAATCGTTATTATAGGTAATCGTGGTACAACCGTCATCAATCTTTCGGATAATCCCATTCTCCCCTTTCATAGCTTTCATTTGGGCGCAAACTTCAGCTGGGACATTTTCCAAGGTTAAACTAAAACGCTTATCAGTGTCTTTATTCCAAGCGGCTAAACCTGTAAAAGTGGCGCCACCAACCGCATTGTCTGCGTCTGTAAATTCGCCCAGTGTCGGGGCCGCAGAGCCTCTTTGGATTTGCGTGGAAACCACAATGGCCCGCACAGACGCTCCGTTTAAAATCTTATTCGCCCGATGTTTGTTCATAGCCGTGGTGTAGCCTGCTATACCGCCCACACTCAACACGCCAATAATCGCCAACACCCCCAGCATTTCTACCATACTGCGCCCTGATTCATTTGCTTTATACATATCAATTCCTCCCGTTAAAAAGTAAAAAATCTTTGCGAGTCCCACTATAACAAAAACGATCGTTTTTGGAATAGGGGAAAATGTGGAAAGAGAGAAAATAACCAAACGATTAAATTCTTATTTAAAATCAATAAGTTATTTTAAAATTATCAAAATTCAAAAAGCCGCTAGAAAGTATATTGACAAAAACGATCGTTTTTGTTATACCTTATTTCCCTTTATTGACGGGCTTTGTCGCTTATTTGAAAAACGGATTTTGAATTTTCTCTTTTTCCCCCCACGACGCCCGTAAATACAGGATAAAATGGGCATTGTCATGTCCGACCTGAGCGGGCATCTTTAAGGAATAGAGTCCCTTTTGATGAGATTCCCGCCTCACGGGGAATGACCGGAGAACAAAACAGCCCCGTCTCCTCTTTTGCCCTGTCTGAAAAGAGAAAAATTCCCCCCTCGTAAAGGCCTGTTCTTGTGGGACTTATTCCCTTAGAGAAACCTTATTTTTTCACATGTTATCCGATTTTTTTAGATATTGGGGAGGTATGACGCCACCTTTTATCACAAGGACATAAAACCGCAAAGGTGCCATTCTTAACCCTTTGCTATCATCACATTTATCCCATGTCTGCTTGTATGTCAAATCTATTTCATGAACTGAATTTAAGGGAATTAAATACTCGTCATTCAAATCAAAATCTTTGGGTGGTTGATATTTTTTATCAAAAACAGATGGCTTAAAGAGGACTTTTTCTATAAACCCATCTTTTTCTAAAGCATCTACATCCAGTTCCAACAAATCACAATTATCCACTAATTCTTTTAACCTTAAAGATTTTTGTGTCCATTTTAGAGGAGTTGTAAAAAAACGAATTCCCCGACTGCGACCTTCAAAACAATTTTCCATCCACTGGATAATACCGGCTTTTGTTTTTTGACCAGAACGCTTGACATAATAATTGGTGTCCGCATAGGGGCTTTTTGCAAAACTCAAAAGTCCTTCTTCAAAAACCTTGTTCCCTTTTTGAATGTAGTGATATAGTTTCATTTGCTTTCCTTTTTTTATCTTGATTTACCCGAAATTGAATGCCTTGTTATGTTTTCTTTGAGTTGCTTTGGTTCAATAGAAAAATTTGAACTGTCCATTTTACCACTTGAATAAAGATTGGCAACATCTTGGTATGATTTAACTTTAGAAAATTCATCTGGAGCTATTATTGCTGTCACAAAATGATTCCTAAATCGTGGCATATCTATTGTTTTTCCCTGCTCAACTTTTCCAAGATCTTTAAATTTTGACTCTCTTTGTTCAACATACCCTGGACCATACTGAACATTTTCTTCTTTATACCCTGGATCAAAAGCGTGGAATCCATCTGAAAGTTTAATAGCAATAATTTGATGCCCATTGATAATGTCTCTGTCTTGTTCAGAAACACCATTTTGGGCTTGTTCTCTTGCTTTTTCCCAAGCCTTTTTGTCCGCAGTCATAACAACCAGACAATTGACACCTGCTTCCTTAGCTAAAGCACAAAAAACTTTGGCCGTCCCAGTACATCCAATAATTCCTCGTCCCATCTTTTTTTCAATAAAAGTTCCTTTATCTTCTGGGTTGATAGAACCTTTATAACCAACAATTTCTCGCATACTTTTATTCAAAATATCGTCAGCTGACAGAGAAAAACTAAAATCCAAATCATTAAAAGTGGGGTTATAAAGGGAAACATAAGAATCTAGGAAATATCTTCTAGGGCCTTCAAATCTAGAATTATCTCCTTGCTTTTGAGCATCCAACAGGTAATCCATTTTTTTTAAGATGTCCTTAATCTTTCCGATTTTTTCAGAATCCGATAATCCATCAAAACTTCCTGATTGTAATTTATTAAATATAGACATTTAATCCTTTCTGATTATTTTTTTATTTCTTTAAGAAATTCTGGAGGAATAAATCCATTTTTCATGACTAATAAGTAATGTCTAATAACGCCAAAGAATAATCCTTTTTCTTGGGAACATTTTTCCCATGGTAATGAGGATATGTCTATTTGTTCTGGTTGAATTTGATAAAGTTGTTCATTAAAGCCATCAGCATTAGAACCATCTTTACACCAGATGGCTTCAATTAAACCACTTTTCAAAAGTTTAGAAAAATCTATAGATATTAGTTTCTTTGTTTTAACCCATTCTTTTAACATTGGGTCATTCCCTTTCCATTTTAGGGGTTCTGTCAATACCGAAATGGCTTTGCTTCTTCCTGAAAATGTACCTTCTAGCCAAGAAATAATCTCTTTTGGTTTTTCTGACCCAGCTCTTTTTCCATATTTCAATAATTCTTTTGGCACTTTTGAAACAGACAAAATCCCCATGGACATAACCTTACTTCCTTTTGGAACATAATGGTAAAGTTTCATCATCATTTCTTTCAAAAACTAAAATAAGCACAACATGATAAAAAAACACCCTCAAAATTGAGGGTGTTAGGGTTTTTATTTTTCCAAGATAGCCACGCCAGGTAAGGTTTTGCCTTCCATCCATTCCAAGAAAGCCCCCCCCGCTGCAGACACATAGGTCATATCGGCTTTTACCCCTGCTTTTTTCAAGGCGGAAACGGTATCACCACCCCCCGCCACAGAAGTCAATAAACCCGCTTTTGTCTGAGCCGCCACAACCTGAGCAATCTCATTCGTTCCCTTATCAAAAGGTTTGATTTCAAAGCACCCCACAGGGCCATTCCAAATCAAAGTCTTGGCCTTTTTAATCACATCGCAAAACTCAGCCACAGATTTTTCCCCAATATCCATCAATACTTTCCCTTCGGGGACTTTATCCGCCTCAGAGGTATGCGCTTTTTGACCTTCCCCAAAAGCGTCAGCCCAAACTAAATCCACAGGCAAAACAATTTGGCAAGACCCTGCGTTAGCCAAAATGGACTTGGCTGTTTCAATCATATCTGGTTCCACCAAAGAGCCTTTTCCCATTGGAATACCTTTAGCCGCCAAGAAAGTGTGAGCCATTCCCCCTCCGATAAGCAAGTAATCCACTTTCTTAACCAAATTTCCCAATAAATCTAACTTTGTGGAAACTTTACTCCCCCCCACTAAAGCCACCGCAGGATGCACAGGATTTCCCAGAGCTTTATCCAAAGCCTGAAGTTCTTCTTGCATCAAACGACCCGCCCCACGGGGAAGTAAGTGAGCCATGCCTTCAGTAGAGGCATGCGCCCGATGTGCGGTTGAAAAAGCATCATTGATATAAATATCCATACCCTGAGCCAACTGTTCGCTAAATTCACGATCATTGGCTTCTTCACCTGGATAAAAGCGCAAATTTTCCAACAAAATCACCTCTCCTGGTTGCATGGAACGGACCGCTTCATCACGTTCAGGACCAATGCAATCATTCACAAACTTGACCTTAAAACCCGAAGCCTTTTCCAAAGCAGGTATCATAAAAGCCATAGAAAATTCTTCTTTCTTTTGGCCTTTTGGACGACCAAAGTGACTGGCCACCACGGCTTTTCCCCCATGATTGACGATATATTGCAAAGTGGGCGCAAAGCGGTCAATACGGGTGGTATCAGAAATCACACCGTCTTTGGCGGGCACATTCAAATCCGCCCGAATAAAAACGGTTTTTCCCTTAAAATCAAAATCTTCCAAAGTTTTAAACATATTTTTTCCTTTCTCTTAGGGTTAAACGAATATCAATGGTATAGTCTTTTTTCAATAAAAACGCAAGTGTTTTTTCTTGACTTATTCCTTTTTTTTCGTTAGTATTAGACGGAAAAGAAAGGACGCTTCAACATGAAATTAAGAATTGAATATTTGGAAAATTATCTTTCTGGGTGGGAAAAATTAAATTATAAACATACAGACGATGCGGGCTTTGATTTACGGGCAGCGATAAAAGAGCCTGTAGTTTTAAAATCGGGCGAACATGCTGTCATTCCCAACGGAGTGAAGATGCAACTGATGTCTGATTCTATAGACTATGAAATTCAAACGCGTCCCCGTTCAGGGTTAGCCGCCCAATTTGGAATTTCCATTGTGAATGCCCCAGGGACAGTGGATTATGGGTATCGGGGAGAATTGAAAACAATTCTGATCAACCTGGGCAAAGAAGACTTTGTTATTCATCCTGGTGATCGTATTGCTCAAGCCGTTATTTGTCCAATTTTACACCCTGAAATTGTGGAAGGAAAAGTAGAGGATACCTCCACCCGTGGATGTGGTGGCTTTGGTTCAACAGGAAAAAAATAATGAAGTGCCTGAAAATCAACTTTACAGATTTTGGGAAAATAGACCCCGAAAAAAATTGGATCACGGATTTATTGCGCACCCGATACACGGTCCAAATTGATGACAATCCTGATTACCTGTTTTATTCCACAGGGGGACAAGACCATCATCGCTATGATTGTATTCGGATTTTTTATACAGGGGAAAATTTGATTCCCAACTTTAACTATTGCGATTATGCCATAGGCTTTCACCGTTTGACTTTTGCCAACAGGTATTTTCGTTTCCCTTTATGGGCTTTGGATCGTCAAGGGATTCAATCGGCCCAGAATCAGAATTTTTTTAAAACTAAAGAAGAAGCCTTAAACCGAGGCTTTTGTGCTTGCGTTATCGGCAACAGCCAACAGACAGATGGGGCCCGCTTGGCTTTTTTTAATCGTTTAAACCAATACAAAAAAATATCCAGCGGCGGACGGTGGAATAATAATGTAGGGGGGCCTGTCGCCAACAAAGTTGATTTTCAAAGTCATTATAAATTTTCTATGGCCTTTGAAAATACACAGGCCGAAGGATATACGACCGAAAAAATACTGGACGCCTATGCGGGACATTCTGTTCCTATTTATTACGGGGATCCAACGGTGATTCAAGATTTTAATCCTGATTCCTTTATCAATGCCCACGACTTTGATTCATGGGACAGTTTGGTGAATTATATTCAAAAAATAGACACAGATGATCGGCTTTATTTGAAAATGTTAAAGGCCCCTGTTTTTCAAGAAGGCACCTTGCAAACTTACAGTTTTGACAACCTGATGAATTTTTTAAGCCAGATTTTTGATGTCCCCTGTGCACAAGCGAAAAAACGGACTTATTTTAAGCCCTATCAGGACATTGATTGCGCCCATATTAAGATGAGAGATTTTAAACAAATTTTAAAGCATCAAATTTTAAAACCATTTACGAAAGGAAAATAAAATGCCCGCTTACCAATATATCTATGTGATGAAAGATTTATGCAAAACTTTTCCTGGGGGAAAAGAAGTTTTAAAACACATTTGGCTTTCTTTTTTTCCCGGCGCAAAGATTGGTGTGATTGGTCCCAACGGAGCGGGAAAATCTACCCTCATGAAAATTATGGCGGGATTAGATGATAACTTTACAGGAGAAGCATGGCCCGCAGACGGTGTGAAAGTCGGTTATCTGCCCCAAGAACCACAATTAGACCCCACAAAAACCGTTATGGAAAATGTCATGGATGGCTGTGGTGAAATACGAGATTTAATGAAGCGGTGGGAAGAAGTCAATAATGCTTTTGCTGATCCCGAAGCCGATATGGATAAACTTTTGGCTGAACAAGCCGACTTACAGGAAAAAATTGACGCCTGTCAAGGGTGGGAATTGGAAAGAAATGTGGAAATTGCGATGGATGCTTTACGCTGTCCGCCGGGAGAAGGAAGAGTGGATAAGCTATCAGGGGGCGAAAAAAGACGAGTGGCTTTGTGTCGGTTGCTTTTATCTAAACCCGATATGCTATTGTTGGACGAACCCACAAATCACTTGGATGCTGAATCTGTGGCCTGGCTCCAAATTTTCTTGAAAAACTATACAGGGACGGTGGTGATGATTACGCACGACCGCTATTTCTTAGATAATGTAACAGGATGGATTTTGGAAATGGATCGGGGGGAAGGCATCCCTTATGAGGGAAATTACACCAAGTGGTTAGAGGCCAAAACAAAGCGTTTGAAAATTGAACAAAATGCCGAAGACAAACGACAAAAAACATTAAAAGAAGAATTGGAATGGGTGAATGCCAACCCTAAGGCCCGTCAGGCCAAGTCAAAGGCGCGGATTACCGCCTATGAAGAGTTATTGAAAAAATCAAATGAAAAGGTACCTGATGTGGCGCAGATTGTGATTCCAGCGGGCCCTCGTTTGGGGGATGTTGTTTTGAAAGCCGAGCACTTGAAAAAGGCCTTTGGGGATAAGTTGTTGTTTGATGATTTGAACTTTAATTTACCCGCAGGGGGAATTGTGGGGGTCATTGGTCCTAACGGTGCAGGGAAGACAACTTTAATGCGTATTATCACGGGGCAAGAAAAGCCTGATAGTGGCTCTTTAAAGGTAGGGGAAACGGTCAAGTTGGGCTATGTGGATCAAAGCCGTGATTCTCTGAACGATAATAATACGGTGTGGCAAGAAATTTCCAATGGCAACGACATGCTGACTTTGGGAAAACGGGAAGTGTCCAGTCGGGCCTATGTTTCTCAATTTAATTTCAAAGGAGCAGACCAACAAAAAAAAGTGGGGCAGTTGTCGGGGGGCGAACGCAATCGGGTCCATATGGCTAAAATGTTAAAGTCTGGGGCCAATGTTTTGTTGTTGGACGAACCCACCAATGATTTAGATGTGGATACTTTGCGGGCGTTGGAAGAAGCGTTGATGGATTTTCCCGGGTGTGCCGTTATTACCAGCCACGACCGTTGGTTTTTGGACAGGTTGGCAACCCATATTTTGGCGTTTGAAGGCGATAGCCAAGTCGTCTGGTTTGAAGGAAATTACGCCGAATATGAAGCGGATCGTAAGCGCAGATTAGGGGGCGATGCAGATCAACCCCATCGGTTGAAATATAAGCCTATTTCCCGTTAGGAGATTGACAAAATTGATTTCTGTGCTATCATAAAAGGAAAAGGGAATGCAAATGGTTGTTTCTTTATCCAATATGATTCAAATAGCGGGACAAAATCGGATTTATTCTTCGGTTCCTTTGACCAAGGGGCAATTTGATTTGTTAAATGCTTTAAATCAGTTTGCCGTGCATCAAGCAATGAACGATTCTGAAGTACGAAGAATGCCCGCCAAAATGCTTTATAAAGTCAATGCAGAATTAAAATTAGCCATTGTGGCTTTACTGACCACTTGTGCTTTATTGAATCCCAAAAGGAGTGCCTCTGATATGGCCTCTGTGTTTCAAAGGCAAGTCCATGTCATTCAAAAAGAGACACACACCAAACAAATTGATTTTGGGGCCATTCACAAAGACTTAGTTCAACAATTTTTAATCCCAGAAATCGTCAATGATTGGATATTATATCGGGATACCTGTGGCGATGGAATTCATGCTTTAATGGATTATAAAACGGCTTTGCAAGGATTAACTTCTTTTCGCCGTGGAGGCGACCCAGTCTATGAATTCGCCCGCTTTTATCGCAAGTTTATGGAAGATAAAATCGCCAAGCAACAAAAAGTAAATTGGAATTACCAAAAAATTGCCCTTCAAACTTTAAGTGAAAAATTGATTGACCAACAACTAAAATCAGGAGTGAGTCCTGAACAAATTTTTGGACAAATCACTCAAGGGACTTTCTTTCAAAAACAAGAAAAAACAGATTCCCCTTCCTTAAATGAAATCAAAAAAATAACGGGTCCTTCGTAGAGCCCGTTATTTCAAGTTTTTTAAGAAGAACTGAGAACCAAATCCCCGTTTGAATTTTCTTGAATTCTGGGGGCGGTTTGTTGAATTGCCCGTTTCACCGCTTCATCATTCACGGTTATTTGGATACGCCCATCGGGGAAAGAAAGACATTCAGAAATAAAAGGCGCCACTTCGGTATCTATGGCCAATAAGTCCTCACAAGATTTTGTAGTTGGTTGGCCTTCATCCATACTATTTTGGGCAATCGTCATAATCTGAACTTGTAGGGCATAGGACACGATTTCGTTCGCCCGATACCTATTCATCGCCATGGTATAGCCTGCGGCACCTCCAATAGCCATGATACCAAACAGAGCAAAGAATACCCAAATATATTCCACAATCCCCAAAATACCACAGATGTATTTGGCCACTGGGCAAGGTTGAAATTCATTTCCTTTGCCGTCCGTATGAATAGCAAAGATATTGATGATTACCCATATGCCTGTAATCAGACAACCCACAAACAAAGTTAAAAGGGTAATCAATAGTTGGGCTAAGCCCCTTTTCCAACGCCCTGCATAAAAGTTATGTACCCCTAAAACCCCAAAAAAGAAAGCCAGCAACACATAACAAAGTTGGCTTTTATTTCCCATCTGTGGTTGATTTAAAAGGATTTTCTTTTGTTGTTGAAATTCCTCCTCAGAAATAATTCCCTTTTCTTTAAAGGTGTTTAATTTATCCAATTCTTCCAAGTTATTCATATTTTTTCTCCTTTGTTAAAGATAATAAACTTACTGTAAAAGATTCCCAAAAAAATTGCAACAAAAAAAACGGGCCCCAACGGACCCGTTTAAAAAAGTTCAAATTCCTTTTTATTTCATGGCTTCGGCAACGGCCACGGCTACAGCCACAGAGGCCCCCACCATGGGGTTATTCCCCATACCAATCAATCCCATCATTTCCACATGGGCAGGCACAGAAGACGACCCCGCAAATTGGGCATCAGAGTGCATGCGTCCCATTGTATCAGTCATACCATAGGAAGCAGGCCCAGCGGCAACATTGTCAGGGTGCAAGGTACGACCTGTTCCCCCACCTGAGGCCACAGAAAAGTACTTACGCCCATTTTCTGTTGCCCACTTTTTATAGGTTCCCGCCACAGGGTGTTGGAAACGCGTGGGGTTTGTTGAATTACCCGTGATAGACACATCTACCCCTTCGTGAATCATAATCGCTACACCTTCGGACACATCGTCGGCCCCATAGCATTTTACTTTGGCTTTATCGCCATTGGAAAAAGCCTTTTCAGAAACGATATTCAATTTCCCTGTGTAATAATCATACTTTGTTTCCACAAAAGTAAAGCCATTGATGCGGGAAATAATATAGGCGGCATCTTTTCCCAAACCATTTAAAATCACACGGAGAGGTTCTTGACGCACTTTGTTGGCCGAACGAGCAATCCCAATCGCCCCTTCAGCGGCCGCAAAAGATTCATGCCCCGCCAAAAAACAGAAACATTTGCTGGTTTCACTCAACAACATGGCGGCCAAATTACCGTGTCCTAAGCCCACTTTGCGTTGGTCAGCCACCGACCCAGGCACACAAAAAGCCTGAAGTCCAACCCCTAACATTTCCGCCACTTGCGAGGCTTCTTTAATGCCTTTTTTAATCGCCAAGGCCGCCCCCATCGTATAGGCCCAAACGGCATTTTCAAAGGCAATTGGTTGAATTCCTTTGACAATTTTCGCCACATCTACGCCTTTTTCATCGCACAAAGCCTTGGCTTGTTCCAAATCCTGAATACCATATTCCGCCAACACAGCGTTGATTTTATCAATCCGACGTTCTTTACCTTCAAATTCAATCATCTCTTACTCCTTTCTGGGGTCAATTTTCTTAACGGCTTCGTCAAAGCGACCATAGGTTTTGACATTTTGCTTAAAGGCTTCTTCAGGGGAGACCCCTTTGCGAATCGCTTCTAACATTTTACCGACATGGACAAACTTATACCCAATGATTTCATTGTTTTCGTCCAAGCCTTGTTCCAATACATAACCTTCGGTCATTTCCAAATAACGGGGACCTTTTACGGTTGTGGAATACATTGTTCCCACCATGGAGCGCAATCCTTTCCCCAAATCTTCCATGCCCGCCCCGACAGGTAATCCTTTTTCAGAAAAAGCCGTCTGAGTCCGCCCATACACGATTTGTAAAAACAATTCACGCATAGCCACATTGATGGCATCGCAAACAAGGTCTGTATTCAAGGCTTCCAACAAAGTCTTTCCGGGTAAAATTTCCGCCGCCATTGCCGCCGAATGTGTCATACCCGAACAACCAATCGTTTCCACCAACGCTTCTTGAATAATACCGTCTTTGACATTCAAGGACAACTTGCAGGTCCCTTGTTGAGGAGCACAACACCCACAACCGTGGGTCAGTCCTGAAATATCTGAAATCGCATGAGAATTAACCCATTTCCCTTCTTCGGGAATAGGCGCACAATCGTGTTTTGCACCTTTTGCAACAGGACACATACCTTCTATTGCGGGTGTGCATTGATATTTACAATCCATATTTTTTCCTTTCTTAAAAAACATTAAACGGACAGAGCATACAATAAAATGTCAAAAAAATCAAGAAATTTTAAAAATTCCCACAAGAAAAACATCCTGTCCTCATTTCCTTTTGGAAAAAACAATTTTATGGAAAAATTTTTTCTGTCTTTTTTTATTTTTCCCAGCGGGAAAACCTAATTTTTTTTAGAGGAGGACTGAATGGTCCGAGAGTCTTTTTTTATTTTTTTCTGACCCCGTACATATTGCCGCCACTTTTTCACGTTTTTTTGATGTTCAGGGTAAGTTTTGGTGAAAGTATGCCCCCCCCTTCCATCGGCCACAAAATAAATATCATCTGTTTTATCGGGGTGTAGTACCGCCTCAAGGGAAGCCCGCCCTGGGTTAGAAATAGGTCCCACAGGCAATCCGTAAATCACATAAGTATTATAGGGGTGATTTGTTTTTAAATCCTTATAAGAAACTGTTTTTTTATTTTCCACCTCTCCATTCGTGGCCGCAAAAATAACAGTCGGATCCGATTGTAAACGAATCCCCTTTTTCATCCGATTATAAAAAACAGAAGCGATATGTGCCCTTTCTGCATCTTTGGCGGTTTCTTTTTCAACAATGGACGCCATCACAATCGCCTCTTTGGGGGTCTTTAAGGAAATACTGGGATCCCGTTTTTCCCATAATTCTTGCACCGTTTGTTCCATTGCCTTTTTCATGCGTTCAATCATGCCTTCTTTTGTATCCCCATACGAATAATGATAGGTATCGGGTAATAAAGTCCCGTTTTTTGGGATTTGACTGACAGTTCCAATCAGCCCCCGCATCCCCTCCATAGAGGCCACGACCTGCTTAGAGGTCAGCCCTTCAGGTATCACCAAGCGACGCACATAGGTTTCACCATTGATAAAAAGAGTGGCCACCATTTTCATACTGGCATGACGGGGAATGGAATACTCCCCTGCTTTGATGCGCGTTCCTTTGCCTGTCGCCCGCACGCCTATTTCAAACACAGTGGGGCTGGCAATAATTCCTTGCGCATACAAATGGTGCGCAATTTGGCGCAACGATTGTCCATTTTCAATCAGGACTTCTGTCCTTTCTTCCAAAGGGCCTTCCGCCACAAATTGCGTATAGGTGGATAAAACACTGCCCCCAATCAGCGAAACAAAAAAGAACAAAAGAATAAAGTACAAAAAGACCCGATGGCGCATCTTAAACCTTTTTGAAAATCAAACACGCATTTGTTCCCGCAAATCCAAAAGAATTGGATAAGACATAGTGTAATTCTTTTGATTGAGCCTGATGAGGAACTAAATTCACACCTTGGGCTTCTTCTTCAGGGGTGTCCAAATTGATTGTGGGCGGCATCATATTATGCTGTAGAGCCAACACACAATAGACAGCTTCAACGGACCCCGCCGCCCCCAAAAGGTGGCCTGTCATAGACTTGGTAGAAGACAAAGCCACAGGACAATTTTGAAACACTTTTTTCACCGCCCGTAATTCCACAATATCCCCCGTTGGAGTAGAGGTCCCGTGGGCATTGATATAATCAATATCTTTCGGCTTTAAGTGGGCTTTTTTCAGGGCCATTTTCATGGCGCGTTCGGCCCCTGTTCCCCCTGGAGCGGTAATATGGTGAGCATCCCCAGACAGGCCATAGCCCACAACTTCTGCATAAATTTTTGCCCCCCGTTTGATGGCATGCTTATATTCTTCCAAAACCAAAGCACCGGCCCCTTCGCCCATCACAAAACCGTCCCGATTTTTATCCCAAGGGCGAGAGGCTTTTTCGGGCGTATCGTTCTTTGTGGAAAGGGCACGTAATTGCCCAAACCCTGCCAAAGCCGTATAAACCAAAGGTGCCTCTGAACTGCCCGCCAACATCACATCAGCATAGCCTTCCTGAATCAAGCGCATCGCATCCCCCACTGCATGCGTCCCCGTAGCACAAGCCGTTGAACCCGCTTGATTTGGACCCTGTAATCCAAACTTAATGGAAATTAATCCCGCAATTTGATTTATCATAATAGACGGAATGAAAAAAGGTGAAAGACGACTTGGGCCTTTTTCTTTGACGGTCAAAACACCATCGCAAAAGCACCCCACACCTCCTTGCCCTGAACCAAAATAAACACCGTAAGCATTTTTTTCTTTTTCTGTTTCGGGTAAATAACCGCTGTCTTCTATGGCTTGTTTGGCGGCCGCCAAACCAAATAAAGCCGCTCTATCATAGTGGCGTTGTTCTTTAATTGAGGCAACTTCCTCCAAATTCAACTGCCCCGCTTGGGTCCCCATGGGTACCTCCCCCGCTATTTGGACAGGCAAGCCCGTTGAATCAAAATGGGAAATTTTTTTAATACCTGATTTACCATGAATCAAATTTTGCCAATTGACATCAGCCCCAGCCCCCAAAGGAGACACAACCCCCACACCTGTAATAACGACCCGTCGCATAGAAACCCCTTTCAAAAACTCAAAAAAAGCGCCCCAAATCCTTTTTATCAAAAAGAAACAGGAACGCTTTGATAAATGAAAAAACTGTCAATTAAACTTGTTTTTCAATAAAGTCAACTGCATCTTTCACCGTGCGAATTTTCTCCGCAGCATCATCTGGAATAGAACAGCCAAATTCTTCTTCAAAGGCCATAACCAATTCCACTGTATCCAAGCTGTCGGCACCCAAATCATCAATGAAACTGGCTTTGTCTTGCACTTTATCGGCTTCAACACCCAAGTGTTCCACGATAATCTTTTTTACACGTTCAGCAACTGTTTGTGTCATTTTATTTCCTTTCTATCACTTAAAGGTTCGCCTTTAAGTTCTTGTTTAATTCAACATTTACCCTTTCAAAGGGCGAACGCGAGCACTTTAGCACAAAATGAGACGCCTTGCAAGTTTTTTTTTTATTTTTCTAAAAAGTCCCTGATTTTAAAAGAAAAATTCCATATTTTAAATAATTTATAAAAAAAAGATTGCTTTACCTTTGGGAATATGTTATAATCCATCCGTTTGTTCGGACGTGTAGCTCAGGTGGTTAGAGCGTTACGTTGACATCGTAAAGGTCGCAAGTTCGAGTCTTGCCACGTCCACCAGTTTTAAAAAGCCCCCCTGAAGTGGGCTTTTTTTCGTGTTGTTTTTTAGACACTTCCCTAGATATTTTTCATTTTAGAGAAGAAGGTTCAGGAAAATAATCCTCTACTTTCAGGATAAATTATGTTATAATACCCCTCCGCCTATCAAGGGAATTTACTTAGGCTATCATTCGGCGTTTATACGATACATTTGACTTTTAAAAAAATATCCTCTATCCTTTTATAAAAGAGGAGGCAAAAATGAAAATACTTGCAACGGGCGGGGCGGGCTTTATTGGTTCCCACACAGTGGTAGAACTTTGCGCCCAGGGCCATGAAGTCGTTATCGTGGATAATTTAATCAATGCCGATAAAAATGTGTTAAAGCGATTAAAGGAAATAACGGGCAAAGACATCCCCTTTTATCAGGTGGATATTCAAGATGCCCAAGCGTTGGACGCCCTTTTTAATAAACATGCGTTTGATTGCTGCGTTCATTTTGCGGGATTAAAAGCGGTTGGAGAATCCGTCCAAAAACCGCTACAGTACTATAAAAACAATATCTCAGGCACCTTGACTTTATTGGAAATCATGCAAAAACACAACTGTAAAAATTTAATTTTTTCTTCCTCGGCCACCGTATATGGGACCCCAAAACAAATCCCCATTACAGAAGCCTGTCCCAAAGGAAAATGCACTAACCCTTATGGTTGGACCAAAAGCATGATTGAACAGATTTTAATGGATTTATCTCAGGCGGATAAGTCTTGGAACATCGTTTTGTTGCGCTATTTTAATCCGATTGGTGCGCACGCCAGTGGGAAAATTGGGGAAAATCCCAACGGGCGACCTAATAATTTATTGCCCTATATCACACAAGTGGCGATTGGGAAAATCCCCTATTTAAACATTTTTGGCAACGACTATGATACCCCTGACGGGACAGGAGTACGGGATTACATTCATGTCGTGGATTTGGCGCAGGGCCATGTAAAAGCCCTGAAAGTTATTCAGGAAAAACAAGGCTTAAAGGTCTATAATTTGGGGACAGGGAAAGGGTATTCGGTGTTGGATATTGTCAAAGCCTTTGAACAAGAAACGCATCAAAAAATACCTTATCGGATTCAGCCTCGGCGGGCGGGAGATATTGCCGTTTGCTATGCCGACAGTTCCAAAGCCCAAACAGAATTAGGTTGGCAAGCCACCCGTACTTTGGCTCAGATGTGCCGAGACGCTTGGCATTGGCAAAAATTAAACCCAAATGGGTATGATGAGGAAGCATAAAAAAATCCCCGTTTTTCGGGGATTTTATTTTCTTGAAGATTCCTTTATTGGAACTTATAAAAAGACCCTTTACCCACCTGAACAACGGTGTCTGAAGTCAAAGCAGGGGCCAATTTTAAATCCGTCAGTTTTTCATCATTGACCTTGACCGCCCCTTGCATAAACAAACGGCGCAATTCACCTTTGGATTTAAACTTGCCCGATTGCATCATTGTTTCCAACAAAACCTGACCATTGTCCCAATTTTCCCCTGTCAAGACTTTTAATACAGGGGCATCATCAGGGACCACCCCTTGTTGAAAAGCCGTTTTAAAATGTTCTTCGGCGGCTACCATCGCCTCTTGACCATGGTAAAGACGGGTAATTTCACGGGCCAATTCCATTTTAATATCCCGTGGATTTTCCCCATGGTTCAGCCGATTTTGAATTTCAGCCACTTGGTCGGGGTGTAAATCCGTACATAGGTTAAAGTATTTCACAATTAAAGAATCGGGGACTTTCATCACCTTTTCATACATCACATTGGCGGTTTCATTGACCCCCACATAGTTGCCCAAAGACTTACTCATTTTATCCACACCATCTAACCCTTCCAACAAAGGCATGAAAAGCGTGAGTTGAGGGTCTTGCCCATAATCTTTTTGAATGTTGCGCCCCATCAAGATATTGAACATCTGGTCCGTCCCCCCCAATTCAATATCCGCATGAACAACCACGGAATCATAGGCCTGCATCAAAGGATAGAAAAATTCATGCAGAGCAATCGGCTGTTTGGCCAAATAACGCTTTTGAAAGTCATCACGTTCCAAAATGCGAGCAACGGTAGATTTGGCGCACAGTTCAATGACTTCACGAAAATTCATCTTATTAAACCAAGAACTATTAAAAAGGACTTCTGTTTTTTCTTTATCCAAAATTTTAAAAATTTGGTCCGTGTAAGTTTTGGCATTTTCCGCCACTTGTTCAGGCGTCAGTTGCTTGCGGGTTTTGCTTTTCCCCGTTGGATCACCAATCATTCCCGTAAAATCACCGATAATCAAAACAGCCTGATGCCCCAAATCTTGCATTTGCCGAATCTTACGCAACACCACAGCATGTCCCAAGTGAATGTCAGGAGCCGATGGGTCCAATCCCAGTTTAATTTTTAAAGGACGCCCTTGTTCAGTGGCTTTTTTGAGTTTTTCTTTTATCTCAGAAATTTCACTGCCACTTTCCACGCCTTTTAACAAAATGCGCATTTGTTCATCAATAGACATTGTCATTTGTAAATCCTTTCGTTTTTTGAAAGTGTATCAAAAAAGCACCGAAAAAGCAAGTGTTTTTCTTGACTTTCCCCAAAAGAAAACATAAAATAGGCACATGCGTTTATTGGGCCATGAAATTATCAAAGAAAAAATTAAAACCTTTTCACACAAAGCGGGCGTTTATCGTATGCTGGATGAAAACGGTAAGGTTTTATATGTAGGGAAAGCCAAAGATTTAGTTCATCGTTTGACAAATTACACTCACCCCGAAAAATTATCCCTACGTATCCAAGAAATGGTGGCGCATGTCAAAGATGTTATTGTGATTGAAACAGCCGGGGAAACAGAAGCCTTTTTATTGGAAAACGAACTGATTAAACAATATCACCCTTACTATAATATCCTATTGAAAGATGATAAAAGTTATCCATACATTGCCCTGTCCAAAGAAAAATATCCACGCTTGTTTAAATTTCGGGGAAATCGTCAGGCAAATATGGATTACTTTGGCCCTTTTGATTCAGGAGAATCTGTCAATCGTACCCTTATAGAATTACAAAAATTGTTTGGGCTAAGGAGCTGTACGAATACTTATTTTAATCACAGGACACGCCCTTGTTTAATGTATCAAATCAAACGATGTAGTGGGCCGTGTTGCCAAAAAATTTCCGTGGAAGCATATCAAAAACAAGTGGCGCAAACACGGGATTTTTTGAACAAAAAATCTTATGCCCTTCAGGAAAACCTCCAACAACAAATGATTCAATTTTCCCAAGAACAAAAGTATGAACAGGCGGCTTTGTTGCGGGATAAAATTGCCGCTTTAAATCATATTCAAGGCACCAGTCAGATGGTCCCCTCTGTGGATACAGATGCAATCGCCTATGCGGAACAAGGGGGAACTTTGTCGCTTCAGGTCTTTTTCCATCGCACCAATCGCATGACAGGCCACAGGGAATTTTTCATTAAAGATATTATCCCCGATACTTTAAATGAAACGCTTTCGTCTTTGATTTTACAACTCTACACGCAAGTACCTCCTCCTGATGAAATTTGTACTTCATGGAAAGTGGAAGAAGGATTAGAATCAGCCCTGTATGAAATAGCGCACCACAAGATTCGTTTGGCGACTTTTCCCTTTAAAGAGCCCCGAAAAACATGGATAGTTCAAGCCCAACAAGCCGCCAAAGCCGCCTTGAATACTCAAGAACATAAACGGAAGTTATGGCAAGAATTGGCTCAATTTTTGGGGGTAAAAACTTTAAATCGGATTGATATTTTTGACAATAGTCATTTACAGGGCACCAACGCTGTGGGGGCAATTGTGTCGGCGGGACCGAACGGATTTTTAAAAAATTTCTATCGTCGCTATAATATCCCTAGTGATTTGGCAGGTAATGATTTTGGCATGATGAAGTATGTTTTACAAAGACGACTTCAACGGGGAAAGACGGATCGCACACAGCCTGATGCTTTGTTGTTAGACGGGGGCAAAGGGCAGCTGTCTTCTGTCAGACAGGTCTTAAAAGAAATGGATATTTCTTTGGTGGTTTTGGCGATGGCCAAAGGAGCTGGACAACACGACAAAGGCTTGGAAACTTTTTATTTAAGTACTGCCCCTGATACGCCGATTCATTTGGATTTTAAAGGGGATTTAATTCATTTACTCCAACAATTACGGGACGAAGCTCATCGCTTTGCAATAGGAACGCATCGTCTCAAGCGGGAAAAAGCCCTGATGCATGACAGGTTGGAAGATATAGAAGACATCGGCCCCAAGCGCCGAAAAATGCTGATGATGCACTTTGGATCTGTTCGGGCGATTTCGGGGGCCAGCTTAGAACAATTGAGGCTGGTTCCTGGATTAAATGAAAAAATTGCAAAAAAAGTCTATACTTTTTTCCATAATTGTTCTATAACATAGAATATCTAACTAAGGAGGATATCATGAAACAAGGGAAAAAAATCAAAAAATCTTTGGCAACAAAAGTAAAACCTGTTTTACATCAAGCCAAAAAAAGTATCAACATCCCTAACATTTTAACGATTGTTCGCATTTGGGCTATTCCTTTGATTATCATGACTTTCTTTTTTGAAGGCGCAGGGTGGGCTTGGTTTGGCGTTGTTTTGTTTGCTATTGCGGGAATTACTGATTATCTGGACGGCTACTTGGCTCGCCACTGGAATCAACTTTCCCGATTTGGTCGCGTGTTAGACCCTATCGCAGACAAATTATTGGTGGGCTCTGTTTTAATCATGTTGGCTTGGAGCCATAAATTAGACGACTTTGGGGGATTGATGGTAATTCCTGCGGTTGTAATTCTGTGTCGGGAAATCTTAGTTTCAGGGTTGCGGGAGTTTTTGGCAGAAATTCGTGTCGGGTGCCCTGTAACAAAACTTGCAAAATGGAAAACAGCCTGTCAAATGGTGGCTTTACCGATGCTGATGATTTGCGATAGTTCAGGTATTTTGAACGGCTTTTTTACCTTTACAGGAACCCTCCTATTTTGGGGGGCCGCTATCTTGACTATTATGACGGGCTATGATTATTGGAAATCAGGTCGTCAATATATGGACGATTAAAGGGAATCTTAAAATCAAGTCTTCCCCCAAATGTTCTCTGCTTTTTTGGGGGGATATTTTTTGTTCTTCGTTCTATTTTCCCTATCATTTTTCCCAAAGAAAAAAATTCATAAAAAAAACTTGTAATTTGATTTCAAATATGGTACAAGAGATTAAGATTTAATTTTTTGGAGGGGAAGATGGGTTCAAAAGAGACGGGTCGGACGATGTTAGAGATGATAGCGGTCATCGTCTTAATTATCT
Organism: uncultured Alphaproteobacteria bacterium; assembly: GCA_934216505.1. Classification (GTDB taxonomy): domain Bacteria; phylum Pseudomonadota; class Alphaproteobacteria; order CAAHEQ01; family UBA3637; genus UBA3637. Next base: position 17 of record CAKQBW010000004.1, on the reverse strand, counting down.
TGTTGAGCATTGGCTCT
>CAKQBW010000003.1 GCA_934216505.1 uncultured Alphaproteobacteria bacterium | reverse complement strand
ATTTGTGTGAAAAAGTGCTTACACACACACACACACACACACACACACACACACACACACACACACATTTAGTTATTGTAGGAAAAATCCAGCGATGAAAACCGAAATTCGCTTGAATATCGGCGGGGGTATGTTTATTTAATTTGAGGACAGAAAGAGGAAACATGTTTATAAAAAATCACCCCAAATATGTGTCAGATTCTTTTACTTCTTGTCATTCTGAATGTTGCGAAGAATCCAGAGACGGTTATTCTTTGAGTGCCCGCCTTTATCGGCAAGAGGAATCGGGGCGGAGTATGTTGGAAATGATAGCGGTTATCGTATTGATGCTGCTGTTATTGTTGGTCGGGTTATGGGGCTTTAAGGATGCGAGTTTGTCGGCCCGTATGAATACCATCACGAAAGACATTTCAAATGCGGTGGTCCAACGGCGGTATCAGATTGCCCAATCAGGAACTCAAAAGCCCCATACTTTGTCGGGGAAAGTAGGTAGTACAGAAATGACCGTTGAAAATAAAATTTCGGGGGCCCATCAAGGCGAATTTATCGTCATTCTTCAACGGCAATCCAAAGAAATTTGTGAAGGGTTAAAAAAGTTTAACATCTTTCATGTTCAACGTATTGAAATCAATGGGGGTGAAAACGATCCGTGTCTGGAAGAAAATGAAGTCGTCCTTTATTTTTCAGGTTCATCTGATGGGCAAAGCGATCATGGCGGTGGTAACGGGGGTGGTGATGGCCCATTGGGCGGAGCTTGTGAGAATGTTCCCTATACAACGACTTGTTGCGCAACAACACGGGATAGTCAGGGGTGCTTGACAAATAAGCAAACGGCCTGTACGGGCGGTAAGACCTGTAAGGCGGATTGTACTTGCGATACTTGTCCCAAAGGGGAAAATTTTGATTTAGATAATATAGAGTGCTATGAGAAAATAACGGACCTCCCCGAAGGGTGCCCTGACGCCTATCAAAAGAAAAACAATGGCGACATAGATGAATGCTATAAATGTGTGAATGGGGTCAAGAAACTGAAAGAAGAATGCGATTGCGAAACGAAAATAAAGGAAACTTTTTGGCACAAAGTAAATGGGGTTTGTCAATATGAGGAGGTGGCCTATTGCCCTGGCCATAGACCTGATTCTTGTACGCCCAGTTGTGCTTGTGAGATGAACGGGACCTGTGTGGCGGCAAATTCTAAAACAGAAGGACAAGCCTGTTCCGATGATGCCTGTTGTCAAACGGATTTGACCTGTATGGAGGATAACATTTCGGGGGCCGTGAATGGGCAAAAAATTTGTTGTCCCGAAGGAAAAGTGAATAAAGGGGGAGGTTGTGTTTTAGAGACAGGAACTTGCGGGGGAAATTTGTTGGCGGATAATGATTCTTGTGTGGGCGAAAAAGAAAATTGTTGTGAAAGTGGTAATTGCGCCAATGGGTTGTGCTGTCCCATGGGGCAAGTGAATGTCAATGGCGTTTGTTGTGGATCAGGAATTAGCGAGGGGGATACCTGTACGCAATCCCCTCTATGTTGTTCAGTGGGGACCTGTCAGGAAAGCGGGGTGTGCTGTCAAAAGGTGGCAGAAAATTCAGAAACATGTGTGGCGGATGCTTGTTGCCTCAGCGGAAATTGTACGGGAAAGACAGGCAATAAACATTGTTGTCCCGCCAATCAATACTGGGTCAAAGAATGTTGCCCGAAGGATGGGACCGAAGGAACAACTTGCGCCAGTGATAATTGTTGTCAGGAGGGGTTGAGTTGTCAAAAAGATGCTTCAGGAAACAAGACCTGTCAAAGAACAGAAACGGTTTGTACCCCCTGTACGGCAGAGGGACAGATTTGTACCAGTGATGAATGTAATAATCTGACAGAATGGGCCTGTGATTTGGACAATAATCGGTGTTGTCCTGCGGGACAAAAGTGGCTGGGCAAAAAGTGTGTCAGCACCAACATTTGTCCAGATGGGTTAAAAGAAATCGGGGAAAGTTGTTCGGCCTCAGATTGTTGTGCTAGCGGCAATTGTGCCAAGGCAGAGGGACAAGAAATGGGCCTGTGTTGTGCCCCCATGGAAACCTTGATTAAAAACGGGGACAGTTATTCTTGTGGTCAAAATTGTTCATATGATTTTGGGAAATCTTGTTCATCGGATAATCAATGTTGTGGCACGCAAACTTGTCAAAGACGTTTTGGGAAAAGAAGTTATCAAAACCAAAACTATCGGTCCTGTGAGTGCTTAAAATGGAAAAACTTTTCCTGTACAGATTCATGTGGTGGACGTTCTACGTGTTCAGAGTGTGTCAAAGAGGGAAAATGTGAAACATACACAAAGAAGGTTTTGGTGGATGATGGTATGGCGGATAAAACCACCTGTTGCACAGGGGATGGTACTTTGGGCAGTGAATGTTCCGATGAATGCCCGTGTCAAGGAACCGCCTATATCATTGATGGAAAGACGGAAATTATTACGACTTCTAAAGAATTTTATTACCGAGGCTGTGGATGTAGTCGTGTGACGGTGCCCTTGCTTTATTGCCGTAAAATGGGCAATTCAGGCAAAGGAATTTGTGTTAAAAATTCTTATGTAAATCAGGGGAAGCCCATCACAAAACCTGAGGAAGTCAATTGTGCCAATAATTATGATTTTTATCGTAAAGATGGATTGGGAAATCCCATGTCATGCTATCGGTGTCCCGAAGGGTTGATTGTTTTGGAAGATTCCACCAACATCGCTTGTTGTGTGAATACGGTCACCAAATGGAATGCCGAACAATGCTCTAAACAGTATTCTAAGTTTAATTACGATACAGGACATAGCGATGATTATCGTGATGGATATTATAAACAGGGGGATTCTTGGGTGGCCTGTCCCAAAGGATACTATTGTGAAAACGGGGCGAAATATCCTTGTCCGGCGGGCAGTTATAATGACATAACAGCCCAAACGACCTGTAAAAATTGCACTGAGGGAAATTATTGTCCCGAAGGGGCGACCAAGCCGCTGGTTTGCCCGATAGGGGCGGTCTGTCCAAAAGCGAGTTTAGCGGAACCTGAATGGTGTCCCGCGGGAACCTATACCTCCAAAACAAAGTCTTCAACAGCCTCTTGTAAAACCTGTCACAAGGGATACTATTGTCCAGGGCGAACAACGCAAATAAATTGTCAAACGGGGGGCCCTGAAGTGGAGGCGGGGGAAGAAAGTCAAACCTCAAAAGGTTATTCCAAAGGGTATTGCCCCGAAACGGGAATGTCTGCCCCCAAAAAAGGCAATGCCACCAATGGATCTGCGGAGTATGTCCGTTCTAGCACAAAAGTGGCGCTGTGCCCCGTGGGATATATTTGTGATGGGGTAGAAAAAGTCCCCGCCCCAATGGGCACCTATGCTGATGAGCAAGGTTTGTCGGTTGGAAAAACCGTTCAAGCGGGTTATTGCGGGGCGGATAGTAAGGGAAATTGTGTTAAAACAGGGGCCGTGAAACAGGTATCTTGTCCCGCAGGAACAAAGGGTGTTAAGGGCGAATGTGTGAAATGTGATCCCAATACTTATCAGGATTTAAAAGGCCAAGGTTCTTGCAAGCCTTGCGAAGCGGGCGGACGATCCAATGCGGGGGCCACAAAATGCACGCAATGCGCTACAGGTGCTTTTGCGCAGACTTCTCAAACAAGTTCAAAGTGCTGTTCCAAAGGGCAAGAGGCGGTTAAAAATGAAGCCACAGGGTTCCAAATCTGTTGTGACTCAGGCAAAAGATATTGTCAAAAAAAACAAACTTGGGGATGCTATGTGTCCTCAGAATGCACGAACGAAGTGTCGGATTGTGCCACGAATGAATATCTCGTTAAAGGAAAGTGTGTGTCTTGTCCATCGGATAGTTCGTGTAATGGCGTCAGTGCGGTGAAATGTGCTTTAGGGGAACGGGGTCAAAACGGCATTTGTGAGCCTTGTCCTGCGGGGACGCGTGGCGTGAATGGCGGCTGTCGGCCTTGCGATAAAAATACAATCAGTAAAGAGGCGGGATCAAAGGGATGTGAACGGTGCCCCAATGGGACAACGGCCAATGAAGAACGGACAAAATGTGTGTCAGATTCTGAAGGGGTTTGTGAATACGGATATGCAATTCCCGCTAATTCCAGCACATGTAAATTGATTTGTAAAAAAGGTCAATACTATGAAGGCGGTGTCTGTCATACCTGCGAGATAGATTACTATTGTCCTGATGGGATTAACAGGAAATCCTGTGAAGCGGGAAAGCACGCCAAAACGGGGGCAATAAGTTGTACAGACTGTAAGAATCGATTTTGGAATCCCAGTACAGGGACCTGTATTCAGGCATCTCAGTGTCCGCAAGGCTTCCAATGTCAAAATGGGGAAGTCAGTTCGTGTCCGCCAGGGACCACTTCAGCGGCGGGGAAAACCGAGTGTAATGCAGGTTGTGAAGCCAATTATTATACGAATAACAAAAATCAATGTGAGGCCTGTACTAACGGAACTTGGTCCAACGGCGGCAATGCAACCCAGTGTGGAGCGTGTCCTGGAGGAACTTACGGACTGGGCATAGGGAAGGGCTGCCAATCTTGTGGGGCGGATAAATATACGAATAATGTAGGTTCAACAAGTGCTTCGGCATGTAAGACCTGTGGGGGACGCGTCTATAACGATGGCCTCAAATGTTGTCAAACGGGGAAATTACTGAAGAAAAACAACAACGGGGAAGAAGTTTGTACCCCCTGTCCAAGTGGGGCGAAATCGTGCAATAACTGGACAGATATCATTTGTAAAGCAGGCTATTATTTGGACGGAACCTCATGTAAATCTTGTGGTACTGGAAAAACAAGTCCAGCGGGATCTACTTCAGCCAGTGCCTGTGTTTGCAAAGTGGGGTATTATTCAAATGGGAATAAATGCTTGGCTTGTCCTAAGGGATCTTATTGCACAGGAGGGGTAAAAACAACTTGTCCTGCGGGAAAGTATACAGATTCACAAGGACAGAGCAGTTGCAAGACTTGTCCTGCGGGAAAGTATACAGATTCACAAGGACAGAGCAGTTGTAAGAGTTGTCCTAAGGGATCTTATTGCACAGGAGGGGTAAAAACAACTTGTTCATCGGGAACATATACAGATTCACAAGGACAGAGTAGTTGTAAGACTTGTCCTGTGGGATATTATTGCACAGACGGAAAGAAAAGCCGCTGTAGTAATGGAAAAACAAGTCCAGAGGGATCCACTTCAGCCAGTGCTTGCGTGAAAAAATAAGTTAGGGGCATTTATCCAAAACAAAAGGATTCGTGTTTTTTTGGATTTTTTCAATACGGCGGGCACGATGGCATTCCCATGCATCAGGCGGATACTTTTCGTCCCAAACATGCATCATTTTTTCCATACGATCATTCATGTGAAATACGTCGGGATAAGCATGTTGCATGTATAGATAGGTGCGGGCGATAGGCCCTTTGGTCATATCAGGCGGCTCCACTTTATTTTTTTCAATTTTCATCGGGCATGTGCCAAAACTATTTTCTGTTGTTGGGGGCAGTTGTGTAAATTGTTTGTTGGACCGGCCCGCATTGACGGCCCCAATAGACGGATACAGGTTATACAAATCCGCCTGCATATAACGATAAGTGGCATTGACTTTATCGGCACATTTGCGCCCCCGATACGGTTGGCCGAATTTGTCCCGACAACGGACATGTCCGTCCCGCCATTCGGTAAAATAACGCCCAAAGTTTTCGGCAGGCACCACATGTTCCCATTCCAATCTTAGGGCTCTTTTTTTGAAGCGAGAGGTCTCAAAACCAGTGGGCAAAATTAAACTTTTGTCTGGATTGATGGTGGCCCCACAATAAAAAGTGGTGGGGTGATCATAATAAATTTGATTCAGGGCGATTTCTTTGGCCTTTTGAAAAGAATCATTGACGGCGTTTTGTGCTAAGGCAGGCCCAACCCACCCACAAAATAATAAGATTTTAAAATAAGACATACTTTTTCCTTTTGTTAAAGTCAAGGTACCATAATTCGCTCTTTCTTGTCAAGAATAACGGGATATTTTTTTCTTGACTTTTGGGAATAAAAAGCATCATAATAAAAACATGAAGAAACAAAAATTTGATTTAATTTTCAGTTTGGGCGGGGCCTGTCCAACCTCTATGTTGTTGCGTAAAAACAGATTGCAAAAGTTTTCTTATCCTTTGGATTGGTTGGGGGGAACGGCCCATATGTCTGATCGGGTTAATTTTGTGTGCCATTCTTTTCGGGATTTTTTAAATGAAGAAGATTTGCGTGATGAAAATCAACTTTACATGGACCGAGATGGCCCAAAAAGGTTGATTCACAATGTCAAAAACGACCTTTTGTTTAATCATGATTTTTCGGGGGAAAAATCCCTTCATGAAGATTATCCACGTATCTTTGAAAAGTATCAACGGCGTATTCATCGGTTGATGCAGGCCATTCAAAAAAGTCATCGGATTTTGGTTGTTTTTCAGGAATACGCCCAAAACCCTGTACCATTAAAGGGGCCCCAAGAATTATTGGCGTGTCATCAACAATTAAATCAGGCTTTTCCCCACAAAGAATGGTTCATTTTGTATTTTGAAAATTGCCCGCAAATGTCTCCTCAGGTTTTAAAGGAAGAACAGGTGAGCCCCTTTATTTGGAAAGTATCAGCAAACTATAAATCGGTGAAAGCGGGTGATGCCCCGTGGAGTGTCAATGAAAAATTGCTCAATCGGATTTATAAAAAATTGCGTTTGAAAAAACCTTTTCGGATGCTGTTTCAGGAAAATTTGATTTTATCGTTGGCCTTTTTGATTCCCTTTCGGGGAATGAAGCGCAAGTTTTTGGGGCATTTTTTCAAAAATTATTTTGAAGTTTAAAAAAAAGAATTCTTAAGTGCAAAAAGGGTAAGTCCATTTTTTCAGCTTGTAATTTATTTTAAAATGCGCTAGAATGCCCCTACATTTTGATCAACTTAACGAAAGGAAATAAAAATGGCTCTTGTATCTTTAAGACAACTTTTGGATGATGCGGCGGAATTTGGGTATGGTATTCCGGCGTTCAATGTGAATAATATGGAAGGCGTGTTATCTATTTTGGCGGCCGCTGATAAGGTGAAAGCCCCTGTGATTATTCAAGCCTCTAAAGGGGCACGGCAATACGCCAATGATGCGGTGTTGAAACATTTGATGATGGCGGGGGTGGAAATGTATCCCCATTTGCCCATCTGTGTGCATCAAGACCACGGGTCTTCTCCGGAAGTTTGTTTTTCGGCGATGGCGGCTGGTTTTACTTCTGTCATGATGGATGGGTCGTTGGATCCCGAAGGAAAGCCTGCCTCCTATGAATACAACGCCACGACAACAAAGTCTGTGGTGGATACCGCTCACCCTGCGGGTGTTTCTGTGGAAGGGGAATTAGGCTGTATCGGATCTTTGGAAACGGGCAAAGGCGAAAAAGAAGACGGTCATGGTTTTGACGGGACAGTGGATAAATCCAAACTTTTGACAGACCCTGATCAAGCCGTGGATTTTGTGCGTCAAACAAAAGTGGATGCGTTGGCGGTGGCGATTGGGACTTCCCATGGGGCGTATAAATTTACACGCAAACCCGATGGGGCGATTTTGTCCATTGATACTGTGAAAAAAATCCATGAAAAATTGCCTTATACACACTTGGTGATGCATGGGTCTTCCAGCGTGCCTCAATATCTGCAAGACATTATCAATGCGCATGGGGGGCAAATGCCTCAAACGTATGGGGTGCCTGTGGAAGAAATTCAACAAGCCATTAAATACGGGGTCCGCAAAGTTAATGTGGATACCGATTTGCGCATGGCAATGACGGGGGCGATTCGGACGGTCTTTACGGAAAAGCCAGGGGAATTTGACCCACGCAAGTACTTAAAACCTGCTATGGCGGCGATGACCGAAGTGTGTGTCAAACGCTATGAAGAATTTGGGGCAGCGGGTCAGGCCGACCATATCAAACCCATTCCCATGGAAGAAATGGCGCGCCGTTATGCTTCGGGGGAATTAGACCCCAAGATTGTTGGCTGAGAAAGGCCTTTTCTAAAAAGCACCCAATTCAGGGTGCTTTTTTTGTTGCTTTTGTTTGGGGATTGTGTTAGTATGACCCTATGATGAAAACTACAAAAAAAGTTGAGATTGCGCCCAGTTTGCTTTCGGCGGATTTTGCGCATTTGGCCAAAGAAATTCAAGCGATTGAAAAGGCGGGGGCGACCTATGTTCATTGGGATGTGATGGACGGGCATTTTGTGCCAAACCTGACTTTTGGTCCTCCCGTTATTCAAGCGCTACGCCCTTATACAAAATTACCCTTTGATGTGCATTTGATGGTGGATAAGCCCGATGCCTTGATTGATTTGGTGGCACGGGCAGGGGCGGACCAAATCACAGTTCATTTAGAGGCAGACCAAAGGGTGCCTGACTTGGTGGCGCATATTAAACGCCTTCACAAAAAAGTGGGCTTGTCCATTAAACCTCATACAAAAGTGGCGGATTTAATTCCTTATCTCCCCGAAATTGATTGGGTGTTGTTGATGAGTGTGGAACCAGGGGCAGGGGGCCAATCTTTTATCCCGCATTCGTTGGAAAAAATTGGGGCCTTGAAAGAATTGATTGGGCGCAAGAAAGTCAAAATTGCCGTAGATGGAGGCATCAATCCGATGACGGCGGAGGCTTGTCGTTTGGTCGGGGCAGATGTTTTGATTGCAGGGACAAGTATTTTTAAAAACAGACCCTATACAAAAGCCATCAAGGCTTTGAAAGGCGAATGATGACAAAAATTATGATTGTGGAAGATGAAGAAGGGTTAGTGGATTTATTGACCTATAATTTGGAACGGCAAAACTATCAAACTTGCGTGTGCTGTGATGGGAAAAAAGTGATAGCGGAATTGAAGGCGCAAAAGCCCGATCTCGTTTTGATGGATTGGATGTTGCCGAATATCAGCGGGGTAGAATTGTGTCATTGTATGCGCCAAAATTCGGGCTTAAAAAAGATTCCTGTGATTATGCTGACGGCCCGTTCGGACGAATCAGACAAAGTCAAAGGTTTGATGGAGGGGGCCGATGATTATATGACCAAGCCTTTTTCCATTCCCGAACTGTTGGCCCGCATTCAGGCGTTGTTGCGGCGCACGGAAACCAATGAATCGGCGACCATTTTAGAAGTGGGACTTTTAAAATTGGATTTAGAAAAAAAGCAGGTCTTTAAAAAAGGAAAAGAAATGCATTTGGGACCCACTGAATTTCGTTTATTGACTTTATTTATGGAACAAGCAGGGCGTGTTTTTTCCCGGGAAGAGTTGTTAAAAAAAATTTGGGGAAAGGATATTTTTGTGGAGGCCCGAACGGTTGATGTACATATTCGCCGCCTCAGGAAAAATCTCAAAGATACAGACAATACTTTAATTCGGACGGTACGTTCTTCGGGCTATGGGTTGATGGTATGATTTTTGAAACACGCGCCAAAAAAAAGTTTAAGAAAAAAACGGATAAGCAGGGAAATATCTATTTAGATTCTTTGTGGGAAAATGTGGATATGGACGAATTGATTCTGCCCCATTCAGACCATTTAAATTTAACCCTGCACGCTTTTAAAAAACAGGCAAATATTTTTGTCAGACGCTTATTTTGGGCGGGGGCTTTTGAAAACTTTTCTTTGGCCGAACAAAAGGAAGCCTCCTATGGGTGGATGCCCAAAGGGTATGAAATTGCCTTGAAAATCCCCCTTCAATGCGGGGGAAATTATCATTTGTCTAATTTTGCGTTGATGCCCAAAGGCTATAGTGATATTTTGTATTCCCTTTATTTTGACCAACTGGCGGAAGAAGTGGTAAAACAGGCACCTTTGGGTAAAAAAGTCCATGTGTCTTTTCCCCATATCCCCGATTTTGTGTTGCCCGAAAATTTTTCAAATATCCTCTTTCCCGAAGATAGACAACAAGTTTTTGATTTTTTGCAAAAGCAAAAATCTATTCATAAGACAATTGCTCAAAAAGTAGAAAAAAAAGTTCGGGGCAAAAAAGTATTTTTTAAATTAAGAAAAGCCCCCTCATTGCCGTTTGCCTGTACATGGCGTGAAACGCAAATTCATTTCCCCAATTTGCTGGATAGAAGAAAAATCACGCAAGAATATGCCCATGCGAAAGAAACCCTTTTAAGTCAGGCTTTACAACGGGGAGATTTTGATTTTTTGCCCCCAAAACAAAAGGCGTATTTGGTCCAAAAACATAAATTTCCAGCGGGTATAAAATTGACCTGTCATCATATTTTGCCCCGCCGTTTAGGGGGTGAAAATACCTTGGAAAATGTGGTTTGGATGAATGAAGAAGATCATAAAAAATTACATACGCAAGCCTTAAACCTTTTGACGGAAGCGGCTTTAAATGAAGCCGATAAAGATGAAAAGAAGGCTCATTTTATTGTGTTGCCAGTGCCCCAAAGTTCTTTGCCTGAGGTTAATTTAAAAAAGGAAGCTGTTCCTATAAAACGGCGTATGAAAATTTTCAAAAGATGTCGTTAAAAAAAAGAATTGACATTTGGGGGGCTTTTTGTTAAAATAAAACCAGTTATCACGAATGGAGCGTTGGCAGAGTGGTAATGCAGCGGATTGCTAATCCGTCATCCTGTTAAAGGGATGCAGAGGTTCGAGTCCTCTACGCTCCGCCATAGAGTACAGAGAGCCTGAAAAGGCTCTTTTTTCTTTTAAAATCAAGTATTTATGCGGGTTCGAACTCAAATTTTAAAAAACACCTCAAAAACCAATCAGTTCGAACCAATAAAAATAAAAACACTTATTTTACAATAATTTATAAGAGTTCGAATCCTCTACCCATCACGATCTTTTTAAAAACAAGATAATAAAAATGATTGCACAATCATCTATTTTATGCTAAACACACCATTATGCTTTTTTCGTCATTAACATTTTTGTTTTGTTTTTTGCCTATAACAGTAGGACTATATTATTTGGTTCGACGAGAGCTAAGAAATTTAGTTTTACTGTTGGCCAGTATCTTTTTTTATGCCTGGGGTGAACCGAGATATTTACCTGTGATATTTGCTACAATTACTATTAGCTATATTGGTGCATTGGCGGTTGAACGATTTAAGTGGAAAAAGACGTTATTAGCTTTCTTTATTTTATTAGATTTGAGTCTATTGTTTTACTTTAAATATACAAATTTCTTTTTGGAAAATCTGAATTTGATATTTCATAAACAGTGGTCATTAAAGGTTGTGTTGCCATTGGGGATATCATTTTATACATTTCAGGCCTTGTCCTATCTGGTGGATGTATATCGTGGACAGGTAAAAGCTCAAAAGAATTATTTAAGGATAGCGCTTTACATATGCTTGTTTCCTCAACTGATTGCGGGACCTATTGTAAAGTATCATGACGTATCGGACCAAATTGATAACCGTGAAGAAACAATAGATAAAGTTTATTATGGTATTCGGCGTTTCATTATTGGCCTTGCTAAAAAGGTACTGATTGCAAATACTTTGGGGGGAGTTGCGGATAAAGTTTTTAAAACATTATCTGAAGAAGGTAGTATTGATGTAATGGTTGCATGGCTGGGAGGAATCACTCGAGCCCTGCAAGTTTATTATGATTTTAGTGGTTATTCAGATATGGCAATAGGTCTTGGTGCAATATTTGGGTTTAAATTTTTGGAGAATTTTAATTATCCCTACATTTCGAAGACAATGAGTGAGTATTGGCAACGGTGGCACATTTCTTTGGCTACATGGTGTAAAGATTATATTTATATTCCTATGGGCGGAAGTCGAGTAGCTCCATGGCGCATTTATTTTAATTTATTCTTTTTGTTTTTTATCATAGGGTTATGGCATGGTGCCTCATGGAATTTCATTGCTTTTGGTGTGCTAAATGGTTCTTTGATTGTGCTGGAAAGGTTCTTTAATCTATCAAAAAGGCAGTTAAAAAAAATATGGATAATTCCACAATATTTTTATGTTTTTATTATTTTTATTGTGAATGCGATATTGGCAAATGCTGATACAATAAAGCATTCTATTATACATTTTAAAGGTATGTTTGGATTGTCACAAGCAACAGATGCGCCTTTTTATTTTTCCTATTATTTGGATCGAGTCGGTATTATTATTATTTTTGTGGCTATTTTATGTTGTATGCCTATTTTTAAACATATGTTAGATTGGGGTAAAAAATGGAAAATGCTTTCTATTGGAGTTGATATTTGGCTTTTGGGATTATTGATTATATCTTGTGCACAATTGGCTGCATCCACATATAACCCTTTTATTTATTTTAGGTTTTAGAGAGAAGAAATGACAGAATATTACGGTAAAAAAATAGAATGTATACCTCAAAATCAATTGAAAGAGTTGCAATTAACACTTTTTAATCAGCAATTGGAAAGAGCAAATAGAACGAGTGCTTATTTGGGAAAATTACCAAATAATATTGAAGATTTATCTGAAGCTGGTAAATTACCCTTCACTGTCAAGGGGGATTTACGTCAAAATTTTCCTTATGGTTTTTTGGCTGTATCACAGGATAAAATTGCCCGATTTAATGCTTCAAGCGGAACAACGGGAATTTCAACATTGGCTTATTTTACAAAAAGAGTTAATTACTACGATGAAAGCTTATATTAGTGTGACACCGAAATTAAATTTTATCTCAAAAGGAACCCTACCTGAAATTCAAGGAAAAGCCAAAAGAATAGTAAAGGATTAAAATGAAATATTATAAAATAGTTTTTTCAATATTAGTTTTGACAGTATTGATAATCCCCTTATTTCATATGAATACCTCTGAAATAACAGAGCAAGAGAATAGAACTTTGGAAGAATTTCCGGAATTAAAGAAAAAAGATAAATTAAACACGGATTTTGGAAAAGAATTTGAATCTTGGTTGGGAGATCGATTTTGGGGCAGAAACGAATTGATAGATGCTCGCTCCCAGATGCTTTATAAAGTTAATGGTCGAATAGAAAATGAAAAAGTTTTTATTGGTGATGATGGTTGGATGTTTGAAAAGTGGAATACAGTCAATCGTCCATCTATTAAAAAACAGAGAGAAAAGATAGAGAAAGATGTGGAAATATTAAAAAGATTTGCTGATAAACTTAAAAGAAAAAATGTCTCGATTTATTTGATGTTGATACCCGAACGAGAAGTTTTATATCAAAAATATTGGGAAAAATATTACAAAGCCAAACCGTATTTGGATAATGGGGAAGAAATAGCCAAGTTACTATCAGATTATCATAATATAGAAGTGATTTATCCCAAAAAAGAATTTATAGAAGTTTCTGAAAAGAAAAGGCTTTTTTATAAAGAAGATCTTCATCTCACTTTTTGGGGTACTCAAATCATTGTTAATCTTTTACAAAAAAAATTTAATGTTCCAATAGATGTCAAAAAAATAGTTCCAGACAAAACATACCAGCACTCCTATCTTGCTTCATCTTTAAATTTGACTTTACAAAAAGGAACAGATCCTTCATTTCATTTTAAATTCGATGGTATAAAGAGTAATTATCAGATTGAAAAGCAAATTTTAAACGGAAAAATTGTTATTTTTGAAAAAGGCAAACGACTTAATTCTAAAAATGGGAAAACAGCAGTTATCATAGGTGCTTGTTATGCTCAAGACATTGTGATGCCAATCTTAAGGGAACATTATTCATCACTATTGTCTTTGCGTACGGTTATAATAAATACAGATAAACCTTTTCAGAAAGAAGCTCTTTCCGAGATGGATAAAGGGATGAGAGAATTTTCAGATTTTGATGTTTTTCTAGTTTATCCGCTTCCTTTAACTAAATTCGGATATGGTAATTTTGAGGAATTAATAGAGATTTTAAAAAAAAACAGTTCGTAAATTAATAGGTAGCTACGAAGGTAAAACTGTTATTAATCCAGAAACAGGAGTGGAAGGATCTTGTACAAAAATGATAAAAAATGCTAATGGAAAACTCGGCTTAAGTTTTACTAAGCTGGGATTAGAAAAGGCGCTAAAAGAGTACAAAGAAGAGCAAAAACGTACCACTTCCCCAACTTTGCAATCAAGGTTGAAAATGTGTTCCGCTCAAGGCAAGCCCAAACTCCTTCCAGTTCGTAAAGCCCTAACACCTGAAATATAGGAAATTTTAAGGAAATCAGAACAAAATGAAGCTTTAGCATTACATTCCGAAGGGTTCTGATGTTTTGGCAATTGCACAACGCTCCACCAAATTGGACAAGTCGTCAGAAATGGCGACTTTTTCTTTTATTTTCCATGCGTTAAGCCAGTTCAATTGTTGCGCAGGAAAAACAGGCATACTTTGTCCAACAATCGAACCAATAACACAGTAAGCGCTTGATTTTATTATGTTTCATATTTTTTCGTCTGTTTAAAGGCCTTACCGACATTCGAACTTTTTTAGTTAAAACAAGAAAATCATTGCGTTTTACAAAATGATTCTGTACGATAATAAAAACACAAAAGTGGAGGTAATAACGATGGACATAAGATTATGTGATCATGGTAAGTTTGAACCAGCTTTTGAGATTGTCAAACGTCAAAAGATTGGAATGGAACTTCAATTATTCGCAGATCCTTTATTGAAAAATGTAAAAAAACATATTGCATATCAAAAAGAACAAACAAAGAATATTAAATGTTTATCACTTCATGCGCCTTTTTGGGATTTAAATTTAGGTTCTGCACTGCCAAGCCTTAGAAAAGAAACTATGAAGTGGTTTAACTATGCTTATAAAATAGCCAAAGAATTGAATTGCGATAGTATTGTTGTGCATGATGGATATGTGCCATTTACATCACATATTCCTAACTGGGTGAAAAGAGCAACCACATTCTGGCAAGAATTCTTTGCAGATAAAGATGATTCTATTACAATGATGATTGAGAATATGTTGGAATTGGATAGTTCTGTCATAATACAAGAAATTGATGCAGTCCATGATAAAAGATTAAAGGCCTGTTTAGATGTTGGACATGCCCATGGCAATTCAGATATGTCTGTCTATGATTGGGTAAAAACTTTAAACAATCGTATTGGTTATATGCATTTACACAATAATCATGGAAAATTAACCCGCACAAATAATGATGAGCACAATGGTTTTGACGATGGAACAATTGATTTTAAAAAGCTTATGAAGTTGGTTCAAAAATATTGTCCAAAAGCCATTTTGGCAGTTGAATCAAAAACAGTTGCTGCAGAAGATGCTATAGAGTTTTTGAAAAAGACCACAAAATAATTTTTGATTAGTTCTCATTATGCACAACGCTCCGCCAAATTGGACAAGTCGCTTAAAATAGCGACTTTTTCTTTTATTTTCCATGCGTTAAGCCAGTTCAATTGTTGTTCGCTTAAAAAGCACTATGAAAAATTTGTTGGAAACGACCTGTCCAATCCTTTTTCAAGAATGTTTTTTCTTTCTTAACTTGTTCCAATAGACCAAGCGTTTTTGAATCTCTCGTTCAAAGCCCCGTTCGGCGGGGACATAAAAAGTCCTGTGGCCAATTTCATCGGGGAAGTATTCTTGACCCGAAAAACTGTCAGGCAGGTCAGGGTCGTATTGATAGCCTTGACTATAGCCCAACTCATTCATCAATTTTGTGGGGGCATTTAAAATATGTTTGGGGGGCATCAACGCCGCTGTTTCATGGGCCACCTGAACGGCTTGATTCCATGCCCGATAAATCCCTATAGATTTGGGGGCTGTGGCCAAATAAACGACCAAGCCTGCCACGGCTAAATCGCCTTCAGGCGACCCCAATCGTTCATAACTGTGCCACGCATTGATGGCTTGAACCAAAGCCTGAGGGTCCGCCAAGCCCACATCTTCGCTGGCAAATCGGGTGAGGCGACGCAGGATGTATTTCATGTCCTCTCCACTGACCACCATGCGGGCCAGCCAGTACAACCCTGCATCAGGGTCTGATCCCCGCAAAGATTTATGTAAAGCGGAGATTAAATTATAGTGTCCTTCTCCGGCTTTATCATAATCAGGTAGCCTTTTTTGCAACAAGATTTCCAGTTCTTTTTGGTCTAAAATTTCGTTGGGACGCGCATATTGATACACCGCCTCAATTAAATTGATAAAATATCGTCCATCGCCATCGGCTAAGGTGCATAGGTATTTTTTTCCTGTTTCGTCCAAAGGTAGCGGTTTTTCCATAATTTCTTCGGCCCTTTTGGCTAAAGTCATTAAGGCTTTTTCATCCAACCGATTCAGCACAAAAACCTTACAGCGGGAAAGCAAAGCGCCGTTGAGTTCAAAACTGGGGTTTTCGGTGGTAGCGCCGACCAAGATAATTGTGCCATCTTCTACATAGGGTAAAAAGCCATCCTGTTGCGCCCGATTAAAACGGTGAATTTCATCAACGAACAATAAAGTCCCTTGCCCCGACAGTTGGCGTTGTTTGGCTTCATCAAAGACTTTTCTTAAATCGGCAACCCCCGAAAAAACAGCGGACAGTTGTACAAAATGGAGTTTTGTTTGTTCGGCCAAAATGCGGGCAATTGTTGTTTTGCCACACCCTGGTGGTCCCCATAAAATAAAACTGGATAAATTTTGGTTTTGGATCATGCGATTTAAGGGGCCTTTTTCACCTAATAAAAGATCTTGTCCCACGACTTGTTCTAATTGTTGTGGGCGCATTTTCTCAGCCAAAGGCTTATGATTTAAAACTTCAAACAGACTTGTCATATTTTTTATTTTACCTTAAAATTTAAAAAAAGGCAAATTTTCCTTTCATTTTATACTTGACAATCAATAATTTATATTTTAGAGTAGGAGTGTTTAAACAAATTTTTAGGGGAAAAATGACCGTTTGGGGACAAATCAGTTGGGTATTTTTGTCAGTTTTGCTTTTTCCATTGACTGGGAAAGCGGTGGATTTGGCATCCGATGAAAAAGGACCGACCGCTGTGAATGCACTTTCGGTGGCGACGCTTCAGGACGATTTTTTAACACCAACTTTTACTTTACCTGCGGACCCGATGTCGGTTGAAATTCCTCTACAAAAACAGGAAACGCCTGTCCAAAAGATTCCCGAAGGAGTGGATATTGTCGCCGAAATTTTTGGTAAGAATGCTTTAACGGTGGATCAGATGGCACCCCCGACCCCGAAGGCGTCCCCTTCAACGACAACCAAGGTTTTTACGCCGACTCCTAAAAATATCGTGAATATACAAAAGGCCCTCCTGACGCCGTTGCCCGAGTTGCCTCAACCGATGGTGATTGAGGAAGAGGATATCCCCCCCTATACCCCCTATATTCAACAATCCACAAAAGCAGATGAAGTTTTGCAGGCGATGCAATCGGGCTCAGAAATCAAAGGGGCGATTCCCCGTGAGGTCCGCATTCGTTTTTACCCGAATCAAGCGTCTTTTTCGGCGCACTCGTTAAAGTGGGTGAAAGCGTTTGCTTTAAAGGTGTTAAAGGACCCGCGCTATCGTTTGGATATTCGGGCAAGTTCGGAAGATTGGCCTTTACAAAGTAAGCGGGTGGGCTTGTTGATTCAAATTATTTTGGAACAAGGGGTGTCGCGTCATCAAATTCGCATCTTTAAGACAGAGCGTGAGGTGAATACGGTTTTGTTGGGATATACGCAAACGGAAATTATCCCCAATGAAATGGTAAAACATGAAAGGAAAAAACAAAAAACATTGCGCTGGTAAAAAAATACTTGTATTCTCAAAAAAAACAGTGTATGTTTGAACTAAACAGGGAGTAAAACATGAGCAAAAATATGAAAAAAGTTGTTTTGTTAGTGGGGGCGTTGGCTTTGATACCGACACAGGGACAGGCCCAAGCCAATCAATATGTAGATTGTTCGGCGGGTAATGCTCAATGCGATATGCTTTATTCTTCGGACGATTTGTTTGTGGGGGCAGATTGCACAGATTGTGTCAGTGGTCAGATTCAAGTGGAACCTGCGGTGGTAAAGACGTCCTATCAACCTTTGGGATATGCGGTGCCAAATGAGGGGCAAAATAATAAGACGATTAAGGTAACTCGTCAGATGAGTGTTCAGGCGAAAGCCAACGAACGCAACCGCCGTATTGCCACTCAATTAAAGGGAAAAGATGGCCATTTGTGGGTCACCCATGATTTGAATGAAAAGTTGGCCTATGGGGATGCGGTACATGATTGGGAAGCCGCCCGGGGGGAAACATTAAAGTCCCTTTTGGCTCAATGGTCAGAAGTGTCGGGTTGGACTTTGATTTGGAAGTTGGACAGGGATTATACTTTGGAAGCGGGGGTTGTTTTTCGTGGAACCTTTACCGAAGTATCCAGTGCGATTATTCGGACTTTTGCACGGGCTGTTCCTGCGCCTATTGGGACTTTTTATAAGGGGAATAAAGTTTTGGTCATCAGCGTACAGGAGGACGAGAATGCACATTAAAAAATTCACATTGGCCTTGTTGATGGGGTGTTTTACCTTGGCGGCATGTAATGAGCATGTTGTGGAGGTAGATAAACGTATTGAAACAACTTTGGCCCGAACAGAAGAATATCTGGAAGCCTCTCAAATTCCTGATTTACCTGAACCCGTGGATACAGTGCGTATGCAAAACGATATTTGGTTAGGGACGCAAAGCACCAAGATTGCTGAAGGGGATCCTTTGCCCAGTTGGGTGGAAAAAGAAGATGGCATTACGGTGGCTATTTCGGACCAAACGACTTTACCCAATATCTTACAGGAAATTTCTGATATGACGGGAATCACCATTCGTTTGGATGATTTAAAGGCGGAAAATGCTGTGCCCGAAAATACCGTCCCCGTCAAGTATTCAGGGGCGTTGAGTGGTTTATTGAATTACCTGTCCAATCGGTTTAATGTATATTGGCGGTATAAGGATGGGATTATTACTTTCTTTACCCAAGAAACACGGGTCTTTACCATTTATGCCTTGCCCACAGATACGACTTTGTCGGCGTCTATGACGGGGGCGACCATGGGCGACAATGGGGGCGGTGGGAACGCAAACTCTAACTTGTCGGTCAGTACGGATTTAAAAGTTTGGGAAGGCATTGAAGAAGGGGTCAAACAAGTCGTGGGCGATAAAGGCAAATTGTCTTTTTCCAAAGTGGCGGGAACGATTACCGTAACGGCCAGCCCTTATATTATTCGTAAAGTAGCGGGCTATGTGGCGAATTGGAACGAAAAATTGTCCCGTCAAGTGGCGATTACTGTCCGTATTTATCAGGTCACTTTGAACAATTCTGATAACTATGGGTTGGATATTGCGGCGGCGTTTAATTCCAGTTGGGTACAGGATTTAACACTTGGAGGGGCGGCCAAGATTGCTGAGGGCGGCACCAGCGGAACGGGCAGTTTGGCGATGACTTTGTTGAAACCCAAAAAGTTCCAAAAATCCAAAGCGGTTATCCAAGCCCTTTCTACACAAGGTAAAACGGCCCTTTTGACCAGTTCATCGGTTACAACTTTGAACAATAAAGTGGCGCCTGTGCAAATTTCAACTTCTAGAAACTACTTGAAAGAAATCACGGTGAGTTCTTCGGGGTCAGGGGAAGACAGAACAACGGATACGGATTATTCGGTGGATACGTTGAACTATGGTTTTACGATGGAAATTTTGCCCCGTATTTTGGATCAAGGACGGTTGATTGTCTTGTTTAACCTGTCCATTACAGATTTGGTGGATATGGAGACACAAAATATTGTGTCCAGTTCCGCAGGCAGTAGCAATTCTGAGAACACAGAGACGGGGACAGAAACGGGAACAAGCAGTAGTTCTTCCACTGATGCGGAAACAGAAACAACAAAACTACAATTACCGACCATGAAGATGCGTGGCTTTGTCCAAGAAATTGCGATGCGTTCGGGCCAAACTTTGGTGCTGAGTGGCTTTGAAGATTTAAGCGAATCCACCAATACGTCGGGGATTGGCCGGGCGAAGATGGGCCTGTTGGGGGGCAGTGCCATTGACGCAACAAGTCGCAATGTGTTGGTGATTACGATGACACCTGAGGTTTTGCAATCTCCTTTGTCGCCTGAGGCTTTAATGCGGAACATATAAAGGGAAAGTTGTATGGAGCATAAAACGAATCTGATAGATGAACTGGAAACAACCCAAGCGGGGGCGAAAATCAAAGCCCCCACGGTGGGGGTTGTTTCTGTTGGGGGACAAAAGTATGCAGTGGGGTTGGTGTGGCAACCTTTGCAGAATTTGGACGACCCTATCATGGAGATTCGTGAGGCGGCCGAAAGTGAATTAGGGGCCGATATTTATTGTTTGCGTCCCGCTACAACGCCACAATATGGTATTGGTCGGACGGAGTGGGGGCATAAAGAAGGCATGCCGTCTTTGGCGGCCTCGGTGGCGTCGGCTTTGTCCAATCGCAGTTCTGTGTGTGCTGTCTTTAAAATAGAGGCAGGGTGGTGGTTGGTTGCCATCAGAAACGATTTAATTTTGGCCGAAGAAGATGTGGTTTTTACCAACGAAGCCGAAGCGCAACGGGCTTATGCGGCCATGATGGCGGTGCCTGATTGGGATTTAAAAATTGTTCCCAAAGAATGGAATATCACGGGAACAGAACAACAAGATTTGGTCAAGTTGATTCAAAATGTGCGCCGTGTCCGATTAAAGGAGTTAAATGCCGTTCGTCGCACCAAATTTTTGTTGGTAATCGCCTTATTGATTTTGGCGGCGGTGGTCTATGTTATTTATTTGTTGGTGGGGGTGTGGAAGGATATTTTTACTTCAGGTTTTACCCGTCCAGAAATTGAACGACCTCAAGTTTTGGCGCCTGTCCGTCCTGAACCAGAAAAGCCTAAGCCTTGGGAAAAAGTGCCCGATATGGCGGTGTTTATGAATCAATGTTGGTATGATACCTATCAGGTGCGGGCGATTTTGTTCCCAGGGTGGTCCATGGGAACGATTACCTGTACCCCTAAGGGGATTTCCACTTCATGGCGATTGGCCGATGAAAAAGTGGGGCGGTTGCCATGGATTAAATTTGGGATTGGCCAATATCAGTTGATGAATTTTAATATTGACATTGATGCATCAGGGACGAGTGCCACAGGCAATATGCCCTTTACCAAGATTCCTTTGGTGCCTTCTCAACCCACACTTTCGGCGGATTTAATCGGGGAAGATTTAAAGGAAATTCAAAAAGCCACAGGTTTGGAAAGTAATATCCAATACTCACGGCAAACGCTGTATGATCCCCCTAATCGGCCCGATGGGTCCAGACCGGCGAATCAAAAGGCCTATACTTATTATTCATTTACAATAGTCTCGCCTTATTTTCCCAAAGTATGGTTGGACTTTTTTAAAAAGTTTTCTGGTTTAGAATTATTAAAACTGGAATATACGCCGTCTGGCGAAGCGACTAACAAATGGAAATATGAGGGAAGAATCTATGCAAAATAAAATTTTATTTCAAACACTTTTTACGGTCTCTTTCTTGGCTCTTCCTGCTTTGGCGCAAGAAGTTCAAATGGACGAGGCTTTAGGCTCAAAATCCAACTTAACGGACGAACAAAAAGCCCCTGAAGATGATTTAAATTCTTTAACGGATTTAAATGATTTGGGCTTGGCGGATAAAAAGCCGGTTGATTTTTCACCTCGTTCTTCTTTGGGGGATTTGGAATTTACGGCTATCCCAGGCATTTCAGAAACGACAATGACGGGCCCGCAGCCGATGGGTGAATCTGTTTCCATTCATGATGCGCCCAGCGAACAATTGTTGGGGCGTTTGACCACAGATGTGTTCCAAGAAATGGCCGAATTGGAACGGGACAATGCATTTTTGGCGTTGCAGTTGAAAAAACAAGAAGCAACGAATGCATTGGAAAATGCACGGGCGCAATACCGCAAAGATCGTTTAGATGAAATTGCCAAACGGGAAGAGTTGGTGCGGACCCGTATTCAATGGTGGCAGGAAGCCGAAAAAGTGCGTCAGGAAGCCGATAAAGCTCGTCTTGAATCTGAGGCTTTACAAAACCAAAAGGCCCAAAATGAGGCTTTGCGCAAACAGTTAGAACAGGCGCAAGCCGAAGCAGAAGCCAACAAAAATAATCCTCTTGTCCCGCCTCTTCCTGAAGAAGATGTGGCCCCGATTGCGCAACATGACCAATACAGTTTGTTGAATGTTAAAGGGACACGGGGACATTTGGTGGCCAAGGTAAAGAACTTGACGGATAATGTGATTTCAACGGTGCGTATTGGGGATAACTTGTCAGGGGAAGTGGTGACAGGCATTACCCCAGACAGTGTGGTTATTTTGCGTGATAATGCGGAGTATGTGATCAAGTTTATTACTGAGGAATAAAACGGACGGGAAAATGGATGAGCAAAATAAGGTTGGTTTGACGCAAAAAACGGACTCAATTTCTCAAACAGAGGAATTGAACGGGGTCAATCCACCGATTCAGCCACCCATTTTACCATCAGAGGAGAAGGCAGAATTGGCACAGGAGCGGGGGGCTGTTCCTACGCCAACGCCTGAGGCGGATACGGCCCAAGCCAGTGATATTTTGGCACCTCAAAAAAAATTATCTGAAACTTTGGATACCCTGAAAGAATATGAAAATACGCCCCCACCTGTGGAACAAAAGCCAGCGGTTGTGCCCGAAGAAATTACCCCTGAAACAAAACTGACAGTGGAAGAAGACCCATCGGCTTTTACGCAACCTCAGACAACCACTGAATCCCAGATGGACCCCAATGACCACAGTTCTATTCACTTTTTAAAAGACCTGTACGATAATGGAAATGAATGTATGACTTCCCTGACGGGGGCTTTCCCTGTCAATGATGAAACACGCAAATTGTTGGCTTTGTTTTCCAATGGGCGGTTTTTTGTGGTATCGGAAAATCGCTTTGATGGACGGGTGTTGGGCTTTGAATACTTGGCCAAAAAAAGGCGGTTGCAGATTGGGCAGGCAGAGTATGTATCGGTGGCGGAATTATCGGCCATTTATAATTATGCCGAACAAGTGCATTCAGCGTCTGAGGTCATTAGTACAGAAGAATCCCAAAAGCAAACCCGTATGCAACGGGACTTTGTCACCGTTATTTCTCGGGCCGCCATGAATCGGGTGTCCGATGTGCATATTGTGGTGGCGGACCATACGACAGTGATGTTTCGTGTGAATGGGTTGATGCAAACGGAAATGGAATATAACAAAGAATGGGGCGAAAGTTTTGTTCGGGCGGCCTTTGCTTCAGCGGATATTTCGGATTCCAACTATGCGCAAAATGAATATCAGGCGGCTCAAAAATTAGGTCGCACACCTTTACGGGGCTCAGGGGGCCGCTTGGTGTTGCCAAAGTCTGTTTTGGGGTTGCGGTTGCAATTTAACCCCATCGCCTTTGGAACACGTTATGTGGTGATTCGTTTGCTGTACGCCGATGATAATGCGGCGGTGGGGGACAAAGCACTTGAAAGTTTGGGCTTTGGGCAATTTGAAATTGATCAGTTTCGGTACCTGCGCTCTTTACCCACAGGCATTGTGATGGTATCTGGACCGACAGGTTCAGGCAAATCCACCACCTTGCAACGCAACATGATTGCCATGTTGAAAGAACGCAACTATGAAACGAACTTGATTACGGTGGAAGACCCGCCCGAATATCCGATTCCTGGGGCCCGTCAGATGCCTGTGACAAACGCTGGGGTGGAAGAAGCCAAGGACCGTGAATTTACGAAAGCCCTGTCGGCGGCGTTGCGGTCGGACCCTGATTCGTTGATGATTGGGGAAATTCGGACTTTGTCAGCGGCGGACTTGGCCTTTCGGGGGGCCCTTTCGGGACACAATGTGTGGTCCACGATTCACGCCAATACTGCATCGGCGGTGTTGCTGCGGCTTAAAGATATTGGGGTGGAAGATTTTAAATTACAGGATCCCTCTATTATGCGGGGTATGTTGGCGCAACGGTTGCTTTCACGGGTGTGTCCGCATTGCCGTTTAAAGGCAACAGAGTGTTTAAATCACCCCTCTGTCCAACGGTTGCGTGAAGCCTATGGGGATATTGCTTTGGAACAATGCTATTTGCGGGGTCCTGGGTGTGAGGAATGTGATTTTCACGGAGTGAGTGGTCGGTCAGCGGTGGCGGAATTTATTCTGCCTGATACCACTTTTTTGGATTTGATGTTAAGGGGGGAATCCCAAAAGGCGTTAAATTATTGGATTACAGATTTGCACGGTCGTACATTGAAAGAAGCCGCCATTGAACACATGTTAAAAGGGGAATTTGATATAGAAGAAGTAGAACGGTGGTGTGGTTTATTGAATCAACCTAACTTGATATAACCTGAGGATAAAAGACCATGGATAAAAAAAATGAAATAAAATTAAACGATGGAATTATGGATACATTGAATTTGATGTATGCCCGCTTTATGGTGCGGTTGCATGCGGAAGACCGATTGGAAATGTATCGGAAATTGGCGTCTTTGTTAAAGAACCGATTTTCTTTGATGGACGCTTTGGAACGGTTGTATCAGATCGCTTCAAAAGACGGCAAAAGTCCCACCGAAAGTATGGCGATGGCGGTGGCCAGTTGGATGACCCAAATCCGAAACGGTCAAACTTTTGCGGAAGCGTTGCGGGGTTGGGCCCCTTCCACAGAATTATTATTGCTGTCTGTGGGGGATGTGGCGAACTTGGAATTGGCTTTACAACATACGGTACGTGTGGTGGAAGGCATGAATAAAATGCGTCAATTGGTTTGGGGGGCGGTGGCTTACCCGTTGTTTTTGATGTGTATGGTGGCTTTGTTGATTTGGGGGGTAGCAAAATTCATGGTGCCCCCTATGGTAGATGCGGTGCCAAACTTACAATGGAAAGGCGTGGCAGCTTCTTTGGTGGATTTATCTATCTTTGTGGATCAACACCCGATTTTGTTGTTTTCTATTATCCCCGTTATCGTGCTCTGCGTGATGATTACTTTTCCCTATTGGAAAGGGGCAGGGCGGGCGACATTTGATAAGTATCCCCCGTGGTCCATTTATCGGGGCTTTATTGGGGTCAGTTGGTTGTTGGCATTGTCGGCTTTGGTGCGGGCGGGGATGCCTGTGTCTAAAGCGGTGCGTTCTTTAATCAGCGATGAAACTACCCCATATTTAAAATACCGGTTGAATCGGGCGTTGCTGTTTATCAATAACGGGGATAACTTGGGGGAGGCTCTGTATCACACCAAGTTGGGTTTTCCTGATGAAGAAGTCGTGGGGGACTTACGGATTTATTCTGAATTAGATACCTTTCCTGAAGCGTTGGAAAATCTGGCGAATTCATGGTTGGAAGAATCTGTTCGGACGATTTCAAAGCAAGCAGAAATTTTAAATGCAATAGCGATTTTGATGATTTCAGCCGTGATTGGTTGGGTTGTCTGGGGGACCTTCGTCATGCAAGACCAAATGGTGCAAGGCATGGGCTTGGGGGCCTAAAAGAAAGCAGGGGGAAAGTTTTTCCCCCTTTTTTAGGCGGCTTTGGCATTGGCGACATTCAAAGCGCACAAGTTGAGTACTTTTTTAATTTTATTGACAACATTATCATCTTTTTGCGTGGGGGTGAGGGCTGTTAAGATACTGGCTCCTGTGACCATGGAAGTCAAAGCGGTGATAAAGTCTTCAAAATGGGTGATAATAAATGAAAGCATTTTTTCTCCTATTTTAAGATTAGGTTTAACAAAGCCACCACGAGAGCGGTTCCTGTGGCGGCAACAATGACCCCGACCAAGTTTTTAATCGGGGCAATTTCTTGACGCAAAACAAATTCATTTTTTATTTTGTCATGTAAAATTTGACAGGTGTTTTTGTTTTGGACATTTCCCATAAAGTGAATCAGTTCATCATGGACCGAGGCAATTTTTTGCCCCCAAATATCCACTTCTTTTTTTAATTCGCTTAAGGATTCTTGCAAGGTGTGAACGGAAGACATAAGTTTTCCAATTTCAATGGTTAAATTTTGTGTGGGCATGACGGCCTCCTGAATCAAGGTAAAACATAAAATAAATGTCGTCCGATTTCGGCGCAAGGAACCAAATGGCGGGCCCAAACGGGGGAACAATTCACGGCGTGATAATGGGTGGCGTGATGGGTGTTGTCTGGGATTAAGCCCGCTTGCGCCCGTTTGGCCACCCGCAAACAGATTTGATAAAGGGGATTATCATTCAAGTTTTCCAATAAAAGCCGATAGTTTTTATCATCTTTATTCCAACAAGAAAATTGCTTGGGTTTCAAACAAACTTCCTGAATTGTTTTTCCCCACCAAATATGGGGGTGGTGTTGGGCATACTTCACACGATTGAGAATGACATTGGCGACGGCTTCTTGGCCCGCTAATGATTCGCCCCGTGCTTCGCCGAAAATAGTTTTGGCAAAAATTTCTTCTTGAGTCATTTTATTTTCCTTTTGTTTAAGGACGCCATAGGGGGCGTCTTTTGTAAAAATCAGGCTGTTTTTTTAAGCGCACAGGCTCACTCAATAAACACCCCGCCACGGCATCTAATCCATCATCATGGGTGTTGCCATGCGTGTTAAAGTCTTGCATTTCTTGGATTAAAGGACTGTCCCAAACGCTTTTGTGTATGCTGATTTGGCGGTTAAAAAGCGGGGCTTCCCATGCGCCCAAAATGCGTTCCACTTTGTTTTGATGGGCGTTTTTTTCTATCACCGCACACCCCATCCGCTGACGGGCCAATTCTTGCTTGAGTAAAGCGGGTAAAAATTGCCCAATCCCGTTGGTTTCAATGTTGAGGGCAGGCAAAAAGTTTTCCTGTAAAAACTGGGCAACCTGTTGGCATTGATAGTGCGTGGCTTCCGTCCCATCGGGGACTTTCAGATAGCGGATTTGATGCACATATAAATGGCCTTCTTCATCGGTAAAAACACAGGCAATCACACTTCTATCCCCTCGTACTCGCCCAAAGGCGGGGTCCCACCAAGCCGACCCCGAGACTAATTTTTTTCCCGCTAAAGTCAAGACGGCGCTGTTGTTTGCCTCGTAATAATCTAAATCCTCAGCATACATGGTGAGATAACTTTCATCTAAACGCCTTTCTTCGGGGGCCATGGGTTTTAATAACATCTGACTTGAAAATTTGGCGGCACTGGTGTTGGTCCGAATTTGGTTGATTTTTTCCATAGAAAAACGTTCAGGCCACGCTGGTCGCCCTTGATCGTCCCAAATGGGAAGAATCAATTTTTCCCATTTATCGGGTACCTCATAAATGGTTTCTTTGGCATGGGGCGTTCCCACATACAACATCAAGCCATTGGGGGCCAAAATATAGTTTAACTCATTTAATTTTAAACGCATGTCGGCCCGCTTTGCGGCGGTGTCAGCTGTTTTGGGAACCTCAACATCATCGCAAATAATAATGTCGGCCCGGCTGCCTGTCAAATTGCTGAACAATCCTTTGGCCAACACAGACGGATCTCGGTCGGCACAAGTGCGTTGCACGGTAAAGCGCCCGCCCGCCCATTCTTTGGGGGCCGGTGGTTTCAGGCCCACACAACACGGGTGTTGCTCTAAAATGCGTTGAATGTGCGTGGCCATTTTGCGGGACAAGTCTGTGTCGGCGGATAAAATCAAGACTTTCAAGTTGGGATCTTGATTTAATACCCACGCACAAAACAATCCCATTAAAGTGGATTTTCCCGAATTCCGAAAGGCCATTAACAGAGCATACCGACGTTCTTTTTGATGGGCCAAATGTGATAAGAATCGGCCGATTTTTTTATGATGGTTGGGCAAGCTTAGATGATGCATCTTATCCCAAATCCAAACAAATTCAAGAAAGGTCGTTTTCATTTTTTAATTCCTGTCGTGCGGTCTGAATCCATTCGTCCAAAGGAAAAGAATCAGGGGGTTTTTCAGGGTTGAGTTCAATCAATTTTTCCAACAAAGCAATATGCATCAGGGCACTTTTGCAGGCCCCATGATAGGCGTTAAATTCTTTGGCGTCCATCGGCGGGGGCGAACTGGCAAAAGTCTGATAACTTTGGACGGCTTTTTCCAAAAAAACCGCCCACTCTTTAGGGGCCATCATTGGGGAAGGCTCCTTTATTTAATCAGGGTCCGTCCCACCCCATTGGCCAAATTCCCCAAGGAAGTATAGAGATTAGATTGTTGGCTGTTGTTGAGGGCATTTAATTTTAATAAGTTGGATGAATTGGTACGATTTAAACTGTTCAAAATAGCGTCTGAGGAGATTTTGGCTTGTTTATCCAAATACTTGTCCTCCATGTCATATTCCCGTTGTAAAGCGTTGAGATAGGTTTGGCTGGACCCATGATTGGTATTGACGCCCCCTGCACTTAAGGACGCTTTATAGGTTGCCTGTTGTTGCGCCAACAAATTTTTGTTTTTGCGTTTTTGTTCGGCTAAAGCGATTTGGGCTTGACGGTTTTGGTTGGCGGCACTGGCTTGAGCATAAGAATTAGATTGCTTTATGGCTTTGGCCTGTAAATCTGAATTTCTTTTGGTGTAATAGGCCGACCCGATAACGGTGGCGGCGGTGGCAATCAAGGCGACTTCCATTTTTTATTCTCCTATTTTAATATCGTTGGTGACGGACACAAGTTGAAAAGGTAAAGGCAGAGCACTTTGGATGGTCCAAAGGGGGGATAGAGGGTTGCGTTTCCACCCTAATCCTCGGACGATAATATCCCGAGTTTGTTTTTGGCTGGGAGCATCTAAAGTATATTGAGAAAGACTTGAGGTCAGTTCTTGATGAAAACCTGAGCCGGTGTCTATTTCAATGCTTTGCGTATTGACGATGCGAAAGATCCCTTTGACCAATCGGGCTGAAGTGGCGGGGGCGGGTCCGTTATGGGCCCCGACAACAGGGGGTAAAGGCTGTATTTTATGAGTAAAAGCCAACCCCGCCTCTAATGTTTGACAGGCAATATCCAAAGTCACACTTCCCCCTTGGACAATTTGCGGAAATTGAACGCGCCCATCGGCGACCAATTGCACCTCTTGCCCCTCTAACATATCCAAATTGCCCCAAGTTTTTTGTGGCGTTTGAGCGGTTTGTAAAAGGCCTTTATCCGTGTGCAAGTTTTCATTGAATTTTTCCAAATAAAAAGTATTGTTTTGTTGAACGATAAAGTAGGCTTGCTTTTGGCATAAAGCGACACTTAAAAATTGCCCCTCTGTTTTTTGGTGCGTCCAACTTTGCAAATCTTCGGCTCTGAAACTGGTCAGCACAGACAAAGTCCCGTCTTGCATGACGATATAGGCTTGGCGTAAATACTTATCATAGGCCATTTCAATGGGCTTGTGAATCATGTGATGCGCCAATAAAGAAAGGTCTGTGGCCTGATAAATTCCCTCTAAATCCGAAAACAAAAATTCACGAATTTCTTTACCATTGGCGGCGGCAAAAATCGTGGCCCCGTCTATGCCAATTGGGGGAATAGAATGCGTATCATCGGACCCAACTTGCGTTTGGCGATTGACTTGGATAGAGGCCGGCGTTAAAGGGGCCCCACAGACCATCCATTCGGCGCTGGTGGTGAAAACTTGGAGGTGGCGCCCCGCAAATAAAGCACAAATTTTGTTGGCCCCATCGGATAACAGGGAAAAACTAATGGCTTCATTGTCTAAGGCTGTCCCTTCTTCAAAATTGTAAATATCATTACTTTGGCTAAACCACAAAGTATTGGGCAAACTTTTGCTGCCCGCAAAAACCAATCGGGATTGATAGGTTGTGGCGCAACTAGGCCACCCACGTGTAGCACTCCAAGCGGGTTCCCCCCAATAACGGGTTGGTTGTAAAACTGTGGTTGCCCCGACATCATCTTCATTTAATAATTTTTTCAAGACAGTGGCTTTAGCCTGTTTAGGGGTATTGATGGTGGTAATGGAAACATAGCCATCGGCTAATTTAAAAGTTTGTCCCAAATGGTGCGCTGAAAATAAATCATCGCTGGCGGTTAAAACGACATTCCCTGAACACCCCGAACTGGAAAGCGTGGTTGTTTCGTTTTCAAAGCGGTGATAGGGCATTTGCACACACCCTTGGTCGGTGGCGCATTGAAAGGGAACTACTTGCCATACAGCGTCTTTTAAAGTAAAATGTTGCGGGGGGACTTCTTGATGCACACAGATAACCCCGTTGGGCACGCAACACCAATTGATTTGATTGATTTGTTTTTCTGTCCAAGGGGTAGAAAGTGTTTGAATCAGGACATCATTTTTGTAAATCAATGTTTGTTGGTTTTGTAAAATGAATAAAAAAGCGTTTTGGCTGTCGGCTTCATAACTCATTAAACGGCCTTTGCCTGATAGGGTTTGGACATGTTGCAACCCAGGGCGGCGATGAATGCCTCCAGTGGGTTCAATAAAGACATTTTCCAAACACGAGGCCCCACTGGCATAGGCATTTAAATCCACACGTCCCAATAAATCAGGGGACAGTTCGCCAGCGGTAAAATTTGTTTTAGCGGTAAATTGGTTGGTCATGAACGTACCTCAATTAAGGAAAAATCTTGAAAACAAGAATGAACAGATTGTTGGCTGTCTATTAAACGGGCTTTGGAAACAGACTCAGTGGCGCATTTACTCATATAATCTGTGCGGGCAGAACTTTCCGTCAAAGGCAGACAAAATTGTGCCGCCAAAGTATCCGTTAAAGCCTGATTGAAAAAAGGCGGAAAAGTATTTTCTTCAGGACGACTCAGATAAGTTAAAACAACCTCAGGGACTTTGGCATATAATTTTTGGCCCACTAAACGGTAAATTAATCCGCTACTTTTTGTGTTTTGTCCCGCCGATAAAATACGCAAGCAATCGTTGGGAATTTGAAAGGCATAGGGATAATCGGTCAGGGGTGTTTCATCTAATCGGCCCAAACATTCTTGACGCAAGGCAAAACGCCAAGGATAAGAACTGAGCAAATGGCGCAAAGTGGGTTCATAAAGTTGTTGGGCGACCATGGCTTCTGTGGTGTTTTCGTCCATAGAGGCAATACTTTTTGCCCCCAGTTTGACCAAGGCTTGGGAACACAAATCAATTTTTGTATTTGTCATAAAAGGTCCTTTCTGAAAAAATAGAAAAAAGAGGCCCTTGCAAAAGGACCTCTCTTGAGGAAAAATCTGAAGGTTAGACAGAGGCAGGTACGCTATCTAAACACACCATTTTGACCACGCCTTTGGCATCAATCAAGCACGCTCCTTGACTCATCATATTATTGACATAGTGGGCGGCATAATCTCCGTGCCATGTAATGTCTGTCGTGATGTCTTGCCCTGCGGCTAAACCGATGGCAGATTTGTGGTAAATAAAGCAAGTGGTTGTGGCGCTATCGCCGGACCCTTGTGTGGGAAGGCCCGTATGCATAATCCAATTGATGCCCATCCATTTGCGGGATTCTGAACCCGTCAAAAGGGGGTGTGCATCGCCCACATAGTTGGCGTTGGAAAATTCATCTAAACTCAATAATTGATTCCATTGAGCGGGCCCCACCAATGCATAGCGTTCGCCATCATCAGGGACATCGTTGGTGTTGAGTGTCTTAAAGGCGGCCAAAATACGTTCTTTTGTTAAAGGGTCTGTATTTTTGCCGGCTGTTTGTGTGGCATTGCCCAAGGCATTGATAATCAGGGCATCTGTTTTGCGTCCCAAAGCATAAGCCCCTGCGGTGGCCAAGACTTTGCGTTCATCGTGGCCCACTTTTAATTCGTCCAACTTATCCACCCATTGGCCGGCATACCAATCGGCCAAAGTGCATTCCACGGGGGCGTGGGACACAGCGGCGGGTGTCAGTTGCGCATTACGGGCAGATTTTTGGTTGGCTGTTTGCGTGCCAATCACTTGGAAAGTTGTGCTGGATCCTGTAATACCGTCTTTAAAGCGGACAGTAGATTTTAATTTAGATCCTTGTTGCTGATAGGCTGTATGCACATCGGCTTCAAAGTGTTTGATAAAAGACGCATCAATAGCGGTTGAATCGGTCATAATTTATTCTCCTTGTAATAAGTAAAAAAGTGAATACGATAAAAGGCCTTGAATAAAGGGTTATGAAGAAAAATCTTCGCCGATTAAAAAGGAAGGGTTTGTGGGGCCCCAACGGGGCTTATCCACAGGACAAGGATTTATCCGTAAAGGCGTTTAAATCCTTGCTCAATACGCCGAACTAATTCAGGATCTTGATCTTTCCAGTATTTGGGGTCCTGCATCAATCGGCGTAAAGTGAGTTCGTCATCTATATTTTGGGGCTGACTTTTTTCCCGTG
Source organism: uncultured Alphaproteobacteria bacterium (assembly GCA_934216505.1). Classification (GTDB taxonomy): domain Bacteria; phylum Pseudomonadota; class Alphaproteobacteria; order CAAHEQ01; family UBA3637; genus UBA3637. Next base: position 44,241 of record CAKQBW010000003.1, on the reverse strand, counting down.
AAACGGGCACTTCTTGTTTTTCCTGCATCATTTTGTAAAGGGTTAAAATCCCGTCTTTTGAGCAAGAAAGAGAATTAAAAGTTTTGGCGTCTAAATTTTTTTCGCCCCAAGCGGATAATTGGCGGGCAATCGTGTTAAATTGTTCCAAGCCCCCAAATTCTTTTTCTAATTCTTTTAATTCTTTGTCGGCACTGATTTCTTCCCCAAAAGATTCCAGTTGAGGCAAGATAATGTCGGCGGCTAAATCGTAAATGCCTTGGGCTTGTTCGTTGGTGAGGCCCAACTCAAAGAGGCGTTGATTGACTTGTTTATCCACAACAATCAAATCGTTTTTGGGAACGATTTTATATTCTTCGGGTTTGGTGGGCAGAGTGCCTTTATCGGTAATTTTGGGGGCACTCAATTTTTTTTCCAAAGCCAAATAAGATTTTAATAAATCTTGTGTTTTTAATTGACCGTCTTTGTCGGTGAATTTTTCGGGAATTTGAGGTGTTTCTGGGGTCATAGAATTTCTCCTTATAAAGTTTTTCCTTGTTCAATCATTTTATCCATTGTGGCAATAAAGGCGCGTTGGCCTTCCAAATACCACAGTTCTTGGGTGCTGGCTTCGGGCGATAAAATGCGTCCATAAACCTTGCGCCGCAAATAATTTAAAACCGTTTTACCATCAACTGTCGTGCTTAAACGAATCAGGGCGTAAATGACTTCTTTCATGGGACAACACTTTCTTTGATAAAGTCAGCGGGCAGAGCCAATTTTTCCCCAATCCATCGCATGATTTTGGCGGTATCCAGTTGGGTGAGTGCATTTTCGCCTAAGCCCTTGATGGCGTTTAACCAACTGAGGGCATCTTGCGCTTGCTTGCGGGCTTGAATTTCGGCTCGGGGCGATTTATAGGAAACCGTTAAAATTTGTCCGTCCAAAAAGATTTCAGGAATTTCTCCCCGCTTGCGTAAAAGGGCTAGGGCACGGTTGATTAAAGGGGTCAGCAATTCAGATTGCAATCGGCCATAAGTCGCCCCTAAGATACGGATCATTTCTTCACTGCGCTCTAAAACTTCGGTGGCGGTCATTTTGGCATTATCGCAAACGGTCCCTAATTTATCGCCCAAAAGTGCATGGCGAATGTGTTCCCGTAAGTCTTTAATGACTAGCTGGGACACATCAAATTTACCTGGGGCCTCCAAGGGAGTGAGTCCTTTAGACCCAACGGCTTTGGGAATAATGGCACCCGGGGTCAAGTTGATGGTGGCGGGGTTGAGCACACCATCGTCTTCGGCTAACCAAATACCTGTCACGGAAATTGTGGCGTTTTTCAAAATCAATTCCACAACTTTATTGGCGGTCTTAATATCAGGCAACGCCTTCATGACAGGGGAACGGCCATAGACTTCCCCCGGGGCTTTCAACCAGCGGAAAGCAACAAACGGCGAGGTGCTGTAATACGCCTGTTTCAGGAGGAAAGGGGACTCCTTTGTTGCTGAGAGAGGCTGGTCATCTGGGTGTAAAAAGGTGTAAGAATCATATCCCCCTTTCAGGCGGGGAATCAGGGCTTCTATCAGGCGGAGGGGCTGCTTTTTATCGTTTTGTTGAGGGGGCAATTTGTCCAATCCATAACGGGCGATAAAAGTGGCTTCGTCCATGGTAAAACAACGGAACACTTTATCCAATTTACCACAGGGGCCTTCGCCTAAACACACTTCATTCAAGGGTAAAGCGGTAAAACGAAAACAAGAAGAACTACCCACAGGGGCTTCTTCAAACAATAAACACGCTGTCCCCAAAGTAATTAAATCCAAATAACATTGATGAATTTCGCTGGCAAAATTAGAACGGTCTAAATTGTTTTTTAACGCCATAGAAATTTGATTCATCACTGGGGCGATTTTGACTTTTTCTTCTTCGGAAAGTTGGCTACCTGCGGTTAAATGAAACCATTCCAACCAAGGGGGTGTCAATTCGGAAAGCATTAACGCCCCCAGTTGGTCCGTGGCGTCCATAGCGGTCGCATCGTACAGGGTGGGAATTTTGCTGGCACTGGGTTGAAAAACAGTTTCCCGTTGGGGCAAGGCATAGGCATAGCATTCTTGCCAAGTGCTTTCCCAATGGCTGCGTAGGGCACAGGCTTTTTTATAGTCTTGATAAAGTGTAGGGATGTCGGGCATTTTTTCTCCTTTTTTTGATACAACTTTAAATTGAAAAAAAGGCTTCCTGAAATTCATCAGAAAGCCTTTAGACACACTATGAGCGTTTAACTGAATTGCATTATAACACAAAATTTTTCATTTGTCAAGGAAAATTTTCCTTTTTTGGGGATTTAAGGTGTAAATAAAGTTGAAAAGGGGTCCAAATCAACGGGTGGGTAATCCCCAAAAAGCGTTTCACCACCTCAACGCAAGTCAAAGGGCGCAAGTGCAAAATAACTTTTGTGGGAATCTGGGGGGTCGTGCGAATAAATCGGTACCCTTTTTCTTGGAAAAAAGCCAACACCTTTGTTTTTTTTATCACCATTAAATCGGTGTAATGGGCGACGGGATCAATCAAGACCCATTCGTGTCCATTTCCCAAAATCAATAAACAATGATAAAAGCCTTTTTTTAAAAATTTTGTCCACCAACGGGTCCGATTTCCCCCAAATCCAACATAGGCAAAAGGATACCGATAGGCACAGGGATAAATTGTTGTAATCATAGGGCACCCAACAAACTATAAACGATTCCTTTTTGGCGCAAAAGAGATTCTAAAAATTGCAAGGCTTCTTTCCAAATTTGACAGATGCGTGGGGTGTCGCCGAAATGGGGGTGGGGTGGGACTTGTTCAAAGCCATACTTAGATAAAACTTTGATGTGTTCTGGTTTTAAAAGACCTTGTCGGAATAGTTTTTTGACCGATAGCGCAATATCGGATGATTCACAGGGACGGGCAACGCGCGAATCACCAGAGCGGGCTCTTTGAAAGCCTAATTTTTCACAAAGACAATACCAAAACCAGGCTTCTTCAGAAGAAGTAAAAGGCGTTGTGGTGCGTGTATCTATTGTTGATTTGTAAAAGTTCTTCATTTTTGTTTCCTCCCTTTGTTAAAATAAGAACAAAACAAGAACTAACATATTTTTTTAGGAATGTCAAGACAAAAATAAGAAAAAAATCCTATTGACATTCTCTCTAAAAAAGAGTAAAAAGAAAATACAACTAAAAAGAGAAAGAAAGGAAAAATTAAAAATGCAACTCTCTTACAATGAAATCTGGACGGGGATTGAGAAATTAGCCGAATTTAAGGGGCTTTCTTTGTCGGCATTGGCGATGAAAGCGGGGTTAGATCCCACCAGTTTTAATAAATCAAAACGCATTGGGGCCGATGGGCGGAAAAGATGGCCTTCCACGGAAAGTATGAATAAGGTTTTACAGGCGACAAATACCACTGTCTTTGAATTCATGGCGTTGGCGGGCCAGCCGTGTCCAGCCCCCAAAAATATGATTCCTTTGATGGGGTTGGCCAAAGCGGGACGGGACGGATATTTTGATGCTCAAGGGGGGCCTATTCTATCAGACGATTGGGACGCTGTGGAATTTCCGTTTGCCTTAAATCAACGGGTCTATGCGCTGGAGGTATCGGGCGAAAGTATGGAACCTGTTTATCGGGACGGGAATAAATTGATTGTGGCCCCTGATGCGGAAATTCGTAAGTTTGATCGGGTGGTAGTACGTACTGTCAAAGGTGAAATTATGGTCAAGGAATTGATTCATAAATCGGCGTGTTTATTGGAATTAAAAAGTTTGAACCCCAAATGTGAAGATGTGGTATTGAAAATGTCGGAGGTGTCATGGGTGGCACGGGTGATTTGGGTGAGTCAATAAAAAAAGGTTGAAAAGTATAAAAAAATATGCTACAAAGAATCCCAAAATAAGGAGTTATTGATGAAAAAATTATTTGTTTTTGCGTTTTCTTTGTTGCTGGCCAACCGTGTTTTTGCCCAAGCCTGTACAGCAATTTGTCCTGCGGCGATTGGTCTGTTGTTGGTGGTGGCCGATAAAATGGGAGTGAAAATAGAAGTTATTGGGGTTTTATCGGGGGCTTTGATGAGTATTGTGGGCTATATCCTGATGAAGTTTTTTGATAAAAGAAATTGGCATTTTTGGATGCGGGATAAAATTTTAATGTTGATTGCCATTTCCTCTATTGGGTTTGTCTATTTAAAGGATTTGGAATATAAACCCCGTTTGCATTGGAATTTTGTTTATGTGGATTCTTTTTTAATGGCGGCCATTTGTGGGGCGGTAGCACATATTTCAGGGGTGCATTTGTATGCGTGGCTTAAGGAAAAAAACGGCGGGCATGCGCACTTTCCTTTTGAAAAAGTGGTGGTGCCTTTGTTATTAGACGCCTTGGTTTGTTGCATTTTCTGGGGCGGTAGTTTGTGCGAATGCAAAGAAGTACTTATTTTAAATTAGGAGGAGAACATGAAAAAAGTAGCATCAGTCAAAGAATTTGTGGAACGCATTGACGCGACAAAGAAGAAGAATCCCAAAGATTTGTCTTCGGACCAAGATTTAACAATAGCGATTATGAATTTAATTTCCATAGAGGAACATTTGGTTTTTTCTGGGGCAAAAACGGGAAAGAACAGTTTTTATGATTTGGTGCAGGAGGTGCGTGAATTGCGCAAGAATTTGATGCTTCAAATTATTCCCAGTTATGAAGGGGAAGTGTGGTGTATTTCCAAACATTTATTATCGGCTAGCATGCGTTTGATGGAAGTGGGGACCAAGCAACAATCCATGGGGCATAAAGAAAAGGCCTATGAATTATTTAATCAAGCGTATGATTTATATTGTTTATTTTGGGGCTTGAACATGAATTTGGTGGATGCCAAAGACATTTCATGGAAAGTAGATTCCTTAGAGGAAGTTCAAAAAGAGGTGGCCTCTTTGACTCATAAAGAAATGCCCGCCAAAAAGAAAAATGCAGTTGTTTCCGCCCCTGTGGCAACGGGTGTTTTGGGAAAGTTGAAAGCCGTAGTGCGTAAGGCGGTAGATTGTTGTATTGAATAAAGTCCTTGAACAGGGGGGGAGGGTGCTTTGATGAATACACCGCAATTTTGTAAGGTCTTGGATAAAAAGGGCGCAGCGACTTCTGTTTCTTTGCGTCAAGTATCCCAAGAATTATCCCGCCCTATATGGATTCATATAGATTACAAAGATGTCAATAAACTCAAATGGTTGCGTTCATTGAATTTAGATGCGACTGTTTTGGAAAATCTGCTGGATGCAGATACCTCGCCGCGTTGTTTTGTCCATGAAAAAGGGTTGGTGATGGTAATGCGGGGTGTTTGTCCCAATCGGCAAAAAGACGATGATATGGTGGCCCTTCATGTGTGGATGACCAAAAACCGGTTATTGACCGTTTCGCATCGGTCTATTTCGGCGATTGACCAGATACTGGATAGTTTTCAACAAAGAAAAGGGCCTAGAACGATTGGGGATTGTTTGACACAATTATGTGCCTCTATGGTGCATCAAATGGAAGAATCTTTGGCCCTTATTGATGATAAGGTAGATGAACTAGAGGAAGCTGTTATAGAGGAAAAAGCCATTCATCAGGATCGTGCCTTGCGTTCGGATATCAGCCATATTCGCCATGTGATTGTGGGGCTCAGACGGTATATTTTACCCCAACGAGAGATGATGAAAACTTTGGCCCAAACTTCGTTGCCTTTTTTTTCTAAGGCCAACAGGACTGTTTTTGGGGAAATGTTGCGTGATTTAATCACGATTGTGGAGGGGTTAGAATTTGCCAGAGATCATTCTAAAGTTACTCAAGAAGAATTGGATTCCAAGACAAATATCAACATCAGTCGAACAATGTATTTGATGAGTTTGATTATGGTTATTTTTACCCCTTTAAGTTTTATTACGGGTTTGTTGGGGGCGAATATTGGGGGAATTCCCTTTAATGATGATCCGGCGGGGTTTGGGGTTATCTGTATCATCTTGATTTGTATAGTGGTTTTTCAAGTTATTTTTATTAAGAAAATGAAGTGGTTTTGATTACCAATTTTGACACAATTCGGTAGTGGCTCGATAGGATTCAGGAGTATCTATTTCATAGTTTTTTTCGGCAATAACTTCATTGATATGTTGAATTAAGGGCTTTAAATCCTGAATAATTTTTTGATATTGCCGCTCTATTTCTTGTTGATATTCCTCCACCGTGGCTACTTTTTTGGGGCGCAACTGGGCAATACTATCGTAAATCCTTTTTTCCACATCAGGCTTAAAAAACTTCATGGCTTGTTGAGCGACTTGAACATGATAATTTTCATGTTTTTTAATGACTTCATATTCGCAAGAATGACGGGGATATTTTTTATCAATAAAAACTTGAATCGCCCCAGTATCATACCCCATTTTAAAACGAATCGTTTTCAACCCCGCACACATAAAGCCATTTTCGGAAACGACATCTATAATAGGATCGGGCCGTCCTTGGATCGTCAATTTAGCCACCGTCAATCCCAAAGTGTTGGGTGAAATTTTTTGAGTGGAGGACGCCATAAAATCTTGACGAGAACGCGTGGTAATATAGGTGGGATTTCCAGGCATCATATCAATATAAACCCGCGTGGCCATCGACTCACAAAAAGCACTTGCTTTTTGGCTGAAAACAAGGGATAATAAAGCGAAAAAGAATATTTTTTTATTTTTCATAATCGTATGCTAGCACAAAGGGAAAAAAAATGCAAAGAATAATTTCATGGAATGTGGCGTCTGTTCGTTCTCGGTTAGGGGCGTTGGAAAAACTTTTAAAACAAGAAGACCCTGAGGTGGTATTTTTACAGGAAATAAAAGCCACAGAAGAAAATTTTCCCTCCCTTTTTTTTCAATCTTTGGGCTACCAAAGTTATATTTGTGGTCAAAAAAGTTATAATGGCGTGGCCATTTTAAGTAAGAAGCCTTTGACAGAAGTCAGTTGTTCGTTGCCGAATGCGCCCCAAAGTGAGCCCTTTCAAGCCCGCTTCATTCAGGCTCGCTTACCCCAAGGAACGCAGGCGATTTGTGTATATGTTCCCAATGGAACGGCCCCGATGAATGATCCCACAGATACATCACGTTTGACCTTTAAAATCAAATGGTTGGATGCTTTGACGCACCATCTACAACACTTGAAAAATCAAGGGGAAAACATTTTATTGGGGGGCGATTTTAATGTGATAGAACGAAATTCAGATGTCTATAATCCTCAGGCCTTTTTGGTCAGTGCCTTGATGTTGCCCGAAGTGCGGCAAGCGTTTGAACGGTTAAATCAGGTAGGGCTGCAAAATATGATTCGCTTGTTTTATCCCGCCGAAAAAACATATACTTTTTGGGATTTTCAAATGGGGGCGTGGCCCCGTAATTTGGGGATTTTATTGGATTTCTTTTTTGTGAGCCCAGCATTGGTTGAACAAGTGGCGGCCGCAAAAATCTATAAAGAGGTGCGGGGATGGGAAAAGACCTCAGATCATGCGCCGATAGGTTTAGAATTAAAAGATTGATTTTTGACATAAAATCGTATATACTTTTCCCGGAAAGAAGGCGTGAAATCCAATGCGTTTTGTTTGGGTATTTTTGTTGTTGATTTTGTCGGGTTGTCAAAGGGCGATGCCTTTGGCGGTGATTCCTGAATTTGAAGTTCCCGAAGATTTAAAGGGAAAGACAAATTTACGGCCTGTGGGGTTTGATTCGGCGTTTATTGATTTAAAGCGGGGCACAGATTATGTGGCCTATCCTTATTGGCGGTGGAGTTTTGATAATGTTCATTTAAGTTGGGCGGATACTTGTAATGCTTCTTTAAAAAATCGTTTTAGTGCGTCTGTGTCCCAATGGGCGACAGGGTCAAAGGATTTTGGGGATTGGGAAAGTGAAACAGCGGACTTTGTAGAAAGACCTTTGATAGAGGCGGGCTATGATATCGCAGGGGCAAAACATTCTTCTTTTCATCAAGCCTGGGAAAAGAAACGGGCCGAAATTTTGCTTTCAGCGCATATTGTTGAAATTCAATCTAATATCTGTCATGTGTTGAATTTCCTTTATTTTCGTGAAACGAATCTTTCGGCGGGGAATGCAACGATTCAGGTGGAGTGGGAAATTTTTGATAAATTACAAGACCGTGTCATCGCCCGTTTAACCACACAAGGATTGGGTGTGGTTGAAAAACCAACGGAAAATGGCAATACTTTTGTGTTGCTGCGAGCTTTGGAAGACGCCACCCGTCAATTAGCCCATCAAAAAACCTTTCAAGAGATTGTGGGGGCCAAGGTAGATATTCGTTCGTTGGTGGAAAAAGAGAAAAATCAAAAACCTTTAACGATAAAAGCTCCTTTTGGCAAAAACTTAAAGCCGATTTATGAGTCCTCGTTTTTATTAAAGCGGGCCGTGGTGGCTATTGATGAAAAGAAAGGAACGGGCTTTTTCATTTCACCTGATGGATATATTTTGACGGCGTTGAAAAATGTGGGAAATGCTCAAAAGGTGGCGCTTACAGACAATCAAGGGACGCGTTTGACGGCCACTGTTTTACGCAAAAATACACGGTTAGGGGTAGCCTTCTTAAAGGTGGATTTATCCAACCATGCGGCTTTATCAGTGGCACCTGAAGCTCTGCTAAAGGAATTGACGGAAGTCTTTACCATAGGGAATCCCTCGGATTTTTATGCTCGTAATACTTTGGGACGGGGAATCATTAGTTCCAGTCGTTTTAAATCTCAGAAAGACCAACGCTTTATTCAGGCTACTTTGCCCACAACAGGGGGATATGCGGGGGCACCTTTGTTGGACAATTATGGTCGTGTTTTGGGAGTGCAAGACGGACGCAATCTTGATGAAACCAATTTTTCATTTTATGTGCCAATTCATGATATTTTACGGGCTTTACGAATTGAATTTAAAAACTCTTGACAAAAAACAATTTTCGTGATATTCTTATTCTTGGACGATAAGAAGGCTTGTTCAAAATAATACTCCTCAACATGCAACAAGTTAAAAGGATTCTCCCCCTCTTTTTATCGTCCTCTTTATTCGGAAGGGTCAGGAGGTAAAAATGAAAGTTTCCCTGCAAGATTCAGTTCAAATGCATCGTGATTTTTATGCGGTTTTTCCCCGTGATTTAGTAGAAGATTTATCCGATGAAGATCCACAGTTAGAGCAAAATTCCGAAAGTTTAGACAGATTATTGTCCGCCAAGCGTCAAGAAATAGAAAAAAAGGAAGAGGCTTCTTTGCCTGATTTATCGTTTGAGGAGGCTCCCGTTAGACCTGTGTTAGTCCCTGATACTTTAGTGAAAACGGGCTGGGATAAAATTTCTCATAAACATCAAAAAAATTGGGCTGATTTTGAAAATTTAATCGCCCTTTATACTTTGGGAAAATTATTTTGTCAAAAGACCATGCCTGCGAAGGCCTTACAAGATAAAAAGGAATTGACTTATGTGGTGGAAGAATTTGATCGTATCAGAAAGCCAAGGGCCAAAAAGCATTTTTCCGCCGCTCAGCGACTTTCTTCCACAAAAACTTACATTGATTTTGGGAAAAGGACAATCAACGCTTCTTGTTTGCCGAATGCATTTGATCGGGCGCAAACCTTAAACGAAATAGAAAATGAATATATTGAGGCCATTCACGCCAACCAATTTAATGGGTGGAAGTTGAAAAAAGCCTATCACATCTCCCGCCGTGTTATTAAAAAATTGCGCCAAAGGTATTTATAAAATACCCCAGTGATTTTTTAGCCAGCGTGTGTTAAAAAATCCAAGACAGGAATATCCGCTGGGGGAAAATCCATTGTTTTTAATTCGGATAAATCGGCCCACTTATATTGTTCATGGTCGCAAATTTTGATTTGCCCTTGTCCATCCCAACGGGCTTGATAAACAAACATTGTCAAACAAAAGGTGGGATATTCATAAAAAGTTTTTGTTAAAAATTTTTCCACCTGAATATCAATGTCAAATTCTTCTTTGATTTCACGGGCCAAAGCCTGTTCGCCTGTTTCTCCTGATTCAATTTTTCCGCCGGGGAATTCCCAATAGCCACCCAACGATTTATCCAATCGCCTTTGAGCGATTAAGATTTTTCCTTGGTGATAAATAACACCTGCACTGACAACAACTTTTCTTTTTTCTTCTTGCATTTTACTTCTCCATTTTTTGTAAATTGATATCTGCGGCAATTTTATCAATGACCGCACAGACATATTTTTCGGCCATTGAATTTTTTCTGTAATCGGCGGGAACAGCGATATTCACCCGATCATCGTGAATCAGTTTTTGGGCGGTGTCTTTTTGATGGGGTTTAAAGACCGCCACAGAATGCCCGCCATTCACTTTAATCATTTTCATACAGGGAATATCCGTTTCGCCATCACCGAAATAAATCATGTGTTCAAAGGGCACAGGACGGTCTGATTTTTTGACAAAGTTGTTGATAGACACATTATCCGAAATATCCTCACACCCTTTGTTGATGCGAAAGATAAATTGGGTTTTACTGGTGTAATTCAACACGATTGCAGGCCACACAGCCACCCCAGATTCATCATACATAAACGAGGAAGCAAAAATCTGAGTAAAGTTTTTGGCGATTTCTGTGCCCTCTAAAATTTCCTTTAATCCCGAAGAAATAATGTAATGTTTGACCAAAATACCTTTTTTCAGACCATAACGGTTGATGCGTCTAAACCAAGAGACCACCCCTTGAAACAGTTCAATTCCTTTGGCAAAACGATGAAAAGTTTGCCGCGTGGGGATAATTTTTTTGCGGGCGCATTCTTGCAACATTAAACGCATATAGGCCGAGATGTTGTCCGCTTTTTGGTCTTTGGCCATGGTATTAGAAGTCGTCCAAAATTTGTTGGCTTCCTGACCCGTGGCCCGCATAAAGCCATACTCTTGCATGGCTTTGGGGGACAAAGTCCCATCAAAATCATAACACAGGGCCACTTGAATCATTTTGTCTTTCATTAAAAAATCCTTTATTATTCGGCTTTGTTGGGGCGTTCAAAAAGTCGGTTGATTTCTGTGCGTGGATCTTTGTGATTATAAACGACTTCGTATAAGGCCTGACAGATAGGCATATCTACTTTATCCCGTAATTCATAAACGGCCGCTAAAGTCGGGACCCCTTCGGCCAATTTGTCAAACAAAGGTCCTTTGACCAAACTTTCCCCATAGGCACGGTTGTGGCTATGCGGGGAAAATAAAGTCGCCTCATAATCCCCTAAATGTGCTAACCCAAAGGCAGATTTGGGATTTCCCCCAAAGTATTGAATCAAGCGACCGACTTCCACGGGGGCCCGTGCCATTAAGGCCCCTTTTAATCCCGACCAAGAAAGACCATCTAAAATGCCCGCCGCTAAGCCAATGACATTCTTCATGGCGGCCCCGACTTCATTTCCAATTAAGTCGGTCCCATAGTAAGTACGAATCAAAGAACTGTTCAGATACTGGGCAATTTTTTTGGTCGTTTGTTCTTTTTCGGAATCAATGACGACACAACTGGGGATTTCCTGTAAATAATCTTGAACATGACCTGGCCCCATTAAACAAGCCACTTGAGCGGTTGGTTCGTGAATTTCTTGATGGAAAACTTGACTCATACGCGTGCTTGTTTTTTCCTCCAATCCCTTCATGGCCAACAAAAAAGTTTTGTTTTTTAAATCATAGGAAGCCATCTGACGACACAATCCCCGAAAGCCTTGACATCCAATGGAAACGATAATAAAGTCGTTTTTCAAACATTCTCCCATGTCGGTTGTCAGGCGCACATTCGGTGGCATTTGACAATAGCCGTTGTTGCCTGATTTGACCAAAGATTGATAGGCAGGGTCTTGGGGAACCCCCAAAAATAAGACATCAGATTTCAGGTATTTGGCGCAATAATACCCCAAAAAGCCACCCCAACGCCCACAACCAATAACAGAGATACTTGCGAAATTTGTCATGAAAACTCCTTATATGATCAAATGTTATCAACGTTCCTTGAGATTTTTCCTAATAATCATCATTGGGGATAATGGCTTTGGCAAATTTTTTCCCCAACTTCATCTTTTTCAACTTTAAATCAGGAATCGCCTGAACAATAGAATCGTGTAAAGGTTTTAAGGCATTTGTGTAAAAATGATCTACGCCTTTTAACAGGCGATAGTCAATGTTGATATTTTCGGTGGTGTCCAATTGCTCCGCTAAATAAGCCACCGTTTTTTCATCAACCACACTGTCGGCACCCCCTTGGACAATGACTCCCGATGAAGGGCAGGGGGATAAAAAGTTAAAGTCATACACATTGGTGGGCGGGGTCGCAAAAACAAACCCTTGAATTTCGGGACGGCGCATTAACACCTGAGCCGCCACCCACGAACCAAAAGAATACCCCGCAATCCAACATTTATTGGATTCGTCATCTTGGGATTGCAACCAATCTAAAGCGGCAATGGCGTCCAACAATTCGCCTGCGCCCGACCCATCGGGATTTCCTTGCGACCGTCCGACACCGTGGTAATTGATGCGCAAAACAGAAAAGCCCAAATTGACGAACGCCTGAAAAATGGCATAGGTTACTTTGTTATTCATATTATTTCCCTGAATAGGATTCGGGGGGAGAATTAAGACGAATGGGGCTTTGGGATTTTCGGAACGAAAAAAGCGCCCTTCAATGCGTCCAAAGGGTCCTTGAAAAAAAACTTCGGCCATTTTTGCCTCCTGAAATTAAATTGATTTATGAAACGAAATTAGCATATTTTTCACAAAAAAGCAAGTTTTTTATTGACAATTCATTTGAAATGGGGTATGATAAGACAACTTTTGGCGAAGTAGCTCAGTTGGTAGAGCGGTGGAATCATAATCCATGTGTCGGGGGTTCGATCCCCTCCTTCGCTACCAAAAACAAAGGCCCCTCTTTTGAGCGGGCCTTTTTTATCAGAGGGCCTTTATTTGTTCATAAAGGTGATTGCAAATATCTTTCTTTTCCCAAAAGAAAGAATCATTGATTTTTTTATACTCAGGCTCCAAAACGAAATGATTTTGAATATAAAACGCTATTTTGTTGATGACAGCGTTTTCCTCGTAAAAGACATTATACAATTCTTTATCACGAGATTGGGCGCATTTCATATCCCTCCGATCTCGTGTATCCGTGTAGGGGATATCTTTGTCCGGCCGATAAAACAGGACAGGAATATCCAAAAACATAAAATCAAAAGCCAAAGAAGAATAATCAGTCATCATTAAATCCGTTTTGCCAATATAGGGGAAGTAAGCCCCTTGGACAACATGGATATTGTCAAAGCCCTTAAAATCCATCAGGTTATTTTTTACCAATGATTCATGATGAATGCCCACATTTAAAGTAATGTTATTTTCTTTTAAAAGGGATTGAAGTTTTTCACAGGTTAAAAATGAAAAAATTCTTTTTTGAAAAAGGGACTCATTACTTTTACGCCAAGTAAAGAAAACAAAAATTTGTTTTTCTGAATGCGGTATTTTTTTAAGATGCGACCAACGGGGGAGCCCGACATTGATTTGTTTGCCCTTCCATAAGCCTTTCTTTTGGAAAAGGGAATGGCTGGGAATAAAACCCGTTAAACGATAATCAAAATCTTTTTCGGAATAAAAGGCTTTTTTCAAGTATTCTACCCCGTGGTCAATCAGGATGTATTTAAGCCAAGGTAATTTTTTTAAAGAGCGATTGGCTTGGTATAAACCGAAACTGGTAAGAACATACCTTGATTGGGCCAAAATGGGCGCACACCGCACAAAGAAGTTTTTATTATCTGACAAAATAATATCGGGGTTATGACGTATTTTTAAAGCCAAAGGATTTTGGGGATGAACGACATATTTTGAAGGGATACCTTTTTCTTGCAGGTATTGGAAAAAGGTATAGGCATCAATACATTCGGTTAAACCGTCATGTAAGTTATCAAAGCACAAAATAAAACATTCTTTTTCGGGCAGACGTTTGGGGTGAATTTTGGGAAGCGGCTGGGTCTTTTTAAAAAACACCGTTTTGCCAAACACACTTAAAGCGAAAGGGGAAAAAGAAAGGCGAAAAGGATTGATTGTGTATCCTGATTGTCGCCAGATTGTCATTAAATTCAAAAAGAAAAAAGGAATTTTTTGAGTGATTTTTTTGTTTTGTAAGTAATCTTCAGATAATGTCTTCATGCCCACCGTTAAAGGCAAACGATATTTCTTTAAAATATGTAAATTAAATCTGAACAAAGCAGGCAGCATTTTTTGTTGAATATCGCTGTCCAGTTTTTCATAATTCATGTATATTTTGTTCATAAAGCCATACAGGTAGTGGATAAAAATATCCGTATTTCCTTGGATTTCATAAATCTTGCGTAAAGTATATTGACAAATCCAACAATAGTCGGGGAAATTTGTTTTCATATTTTGGGTAATAGCGGCTTCATGAACACGTCTGTGGTAAAAGCGAAGGGGCAGGGCGCCCATACGTGCTCCCTTTAAAAGGCTTTCAATAAAGAAGGGGGTGTCCTCATAGGCGACTTTTTTATTGACCCAGTGAATGTCGTTTTCCAATAAATAAGCCCGCCGATACAAAGTTAAGGCAGAGGTAACGGCAACCCGTGTCAGAACATTACCGATGTCGGAATAGGTGAAAACAGGCATAAATTTTTCGGGTAGCCACCGTAAAATATGATACGGATCTTCAAATTCTATCCGGCTATCGTTTTTAAATTCTATGGCCGCAAAAGACAGCATATCCAAGTGATAAATTTGGGCGTAAAGAAATAAGCATTCTGTGGTATCAAGGTCCAAATAATCATCGGCATCCAAAAATTGGATATATTGCCCTTTGGCTATTTTCATGGCATTTTGGCGGGCCACAGGAAGCCCTTGATTTTCTTGATGGATAACCTTAAAGCGATGATCTTGGCGGGCATAACTTTCCATGATGGCCAAAGTATTATCCGATGATCCATCATCAACACAAATGATTTCAATTTCTTTCAGGGTCTGATTTAAACAACTGTCCAAACATTCATTTAAAAATTCCCCCGCATTATAGGCGCAAACAATCAAAGAAAGAACAGGTCCTTTTGTGCCAAATAAAGCCTGATAAAGATTTGGATTCAGGTGGGAACGAATAGAAGTCAAGGCCATTCGTTTTTTGTCGTTGCCTAGGTTTGTCAAACTCCAATCAAACGAGTGGGGTAATTTTTTAGAAAAGACCCGCATCAAATCATAGGGTAAGTCTAATTTTTTTAACTTTTCATAAGCCAAAGATAAAGTCAGACAATGATCGGCCATAATCGTGTCAGGTTTTGATGCCGATTGTTGCGTCTTGGTGTTAATCCGATAATGAATGAAAGTATCGGGTAAAACACTAATTTTTGTCGCACTTCCTAAAACACAACACGAAAACATCAAATCATCACAATAACGAACCCTTTCATCAAAGTTGATTTTGTATTTTTTAATTAAATCATGCCGAATCAGTTTATCCCAGGCCGCCCCCCCACTCGTGAAAGTAAATAAGTCCTCGTGAAAATCATTTCTGCTTAAGGGAGATTGAACAAGATATTTTTCCTCAACTTTCTGTTCCCCCGTCTCGGTTTGTGTTTTGTTATCAAAGGTTGTATAGCCACATACCACCACATCGCTGTTTTCCTCTTCGGCTTTTTGAACCATTTTTTCCAACATTTCAGGATGGAAAAAATCATCACTATCCAACACAGATATAAACTCTCCTGTGGCCTCTTTTAATCCCCGATTACGGGCCGCAGCCGCCCCTGCATTTTCTTGTTGAATGACTTTTAACCGATCATCAAACATCGTATAGGTTTTTAGGATATCTAAACTCCCATCCGTGGAACCGTCATCTACACAGATAACCTCTATGTCTGACAGCGTTTGTAATAAAATAGTATCTAAACATTGTCCCAAGTAAGGGGCGACATTATAAACGGGAACAATAACGGAAACTTTGGGGGACATTTTGATCCTTCCTCTCTGATTAAAATTAGACGAATGGTAGCACAAAATCCCCCGAAAATCAAGCCATTGTTTCGGGGAATTTTTCTTCCAATCTAGGGCTGATACGGACGCCTCTCGGCCCCCTCTTTTTATAAAATCATAAACTTTTTTGTTTCTGAGCCTTCAGTTGAGTGGCCAAAGGGGATTTCTTTTTTTCCAAAGTTTTGGACTTTGACGATAAAAGATCTGTTAGTTTTTGAGACGTCGTTTTTTCAACTTCCTGACTTTTTTCTTTTAGGTGAGAGGGCACGATTTCTTTGGAAAAATAGGTCTTTAAATACCGCTTCATGAAAGTCTTTTCAAAGTCTTCAAAAACATCCAAATTATAGGCCCCCTCTGTATCAAATTGAACCCCAGAAAACAAACATTTTTTACTGACCCAAGTCCCGTCCTTGTCTTGCAACCATTCAATTGGTTCTACCTGTATCCAATAAGGTTTTGTTTGCGCTTTTTCCCCTGACGATAATTGGCTGTCATTGTCTGCGGGATGCCCATTAAGCCGAATGTATTTTTTCCCGTTGTGCGCATATTCTTTACAACCACCCCATGAGCGAAATTTTTCAGTGCAATTTTTGGGGTCAATGTCATCAAAAGTATAAGTTTTTCCAGTTGGAGACAAAGCCCCTGAGGCATGCAATTCGTCTAATTCTTTCCCTGTTTTTTCATCCATGATTGTTTGAGGGTATTCGCCAAATTCAACAATATCCACGCCATTGATTCCTTTTCGGCGGACAGTGGGGGTGAGTTTTGCTGTTTCTGAGGGGGGTAAAACGGGGCGCACCGCCAAATCCCGCCGGACAAATTCAAATTGTTCAGAGGCAAGTCCGTCTGCATCACAGGCACAAACTTCTAACTTAGAACGAAATCCCCGATGAAAAGAAGCGGTCCAAGTATCACAGGCTAATTCTCCTTCGCTTGTTTTTTCGCTGGGGGTATAGCCACCTATCTGGCCACCTAATAAAACAGATAAATCAGTAGGTGCCACTTTTGAGCCATATTTTTTGATAACTTCTAAAGCTTTTTCGCCCCAAATTTGGTCACGTGTTAATAATGTAAAATCTAAAGCCATTTTCTACCTCCATTGCGCTTTTTTGTCATTCAACCATAACTTCGGATAAAAGTCAAGGATTCTTTAGGCCCTTTTAAAAAGACCAAAAGAAATGCGTTTTTCCTTGACTCATTGGCTAATCTGATGTACCCTATATAAAAATAGAAAAAGGAAAAAAATGGACAGCATTTTAAAGTTTGGCGAACGAGTTCCTAAAACATCACTTTTCCCTAAAGGGTGGAAGGAAATTTATACTTTTCATAAGGGTATGCAAACAAATGATTCCCTTTTGGGGCATAAGAGTATCCTTTTTTTTCCAGGTGATGGTGTGAGTCATGATGATGAAATGAATGCATGCTGTAAATTGATTGAAATCATGTTAAAAAATGTGCCTTTCCCTTTAAAAGAAAAACCACATGTATATAGTTTAGGATTTGACACAGACACGATTTCTCATCGCCGTCAATTATTGGAACAAGAGGGACTCACTCGTTATGGATTAGAAAAACCCAAACAATTTCCCGCCTATTGGCAACCTTTTTTTGATACCTATATTCTGCCTTTGATTCAAGAAAATTTAGGAAAATCTCGGCCCATAAAGGAAGTCATCAAAAACCTGCAAAACATCACCATTGCCAGTCATTGTCATGGCAGTATGTTTGCTCAACAAATAGAAAATCTGTTATACGAAAAGATCAAACAATTTTACCCTGGTTCTGAAAAACTGGTGATGTCCAATTTAAGAATGCTCCATTTGGCTTCCCGTAAACCTTTTGGGAAAGGGACGGGGGCTAAACACTTCCATATCGTTTCCTTGGCCGATGAAAGATATGTAGATCGGGGAACGGTCGCAGATGATAATTTTTATAAAATGTTGCATCATCAAAAAATGGATTCTCGGATGGCTTTCCTACCGATAACAGAAAATGAAATCATAGGTGTATTTAAGGAAATTGCTACCCCCCTGACAAACGGGCAAGAATATGATGAACATTCTCAAATACTTCATTTAGTGGCAGGACAAAAAAAATTTCTTTCTTCTGATCCTGAAATACGTGAGAATGAAGAGGGATTTCAATTTATCCGAAATGTCTTCCAACATTTTGTATCTCACCCAGAAGACACGGACTCTTTAAAAGAAATCATGAAAAAAATAAATCCCACTTTTGTTGCTAAAAACCTAAACGAAGGACGACGGTTAAATTTAAAAATAAAAAAAGAAAATAAAGAAAATAAATCTTTGTTGGATTTATTAGCCAAGTATTCTTTGGAGGGTCTTTCTGGAGAATCCAACTTTTACCTACAAAAGATGGAGGACGGCACCTACTTTTATCAACGCATCAAAGAGGTTGCCCATAAATCGGGGAACTATACTTCTTTTAGAACCCTTTTAAAACATGTGCGGGGAAAAATTTCTGATACAGAAAAAAAAGAAGAGGCGCTCAAGGCGTTGAAACGCAAAGATTGGCCGATGGTCAATCTTTTGACACAGTACATGCTCCCCAAAGATTTAATAGACGTTTTGCTTGACGCCCAAGCCGAAGATTTGCCTCATCTGTATCAACAAATGAAATGGGCCCGATTATCTCCCACCCAACATAAAAACATTCTTGACTCTTTGATAAAAAAATCACAAAAAATAAAAAACAGTACAGGCCGAATTAAGGTTCAATCTTTTTTAGAAAAAAGAAAGAAAATACAGGTTGTTCGTCTTTGTAAGGATGAACGAACTTTTTCCCCTTAATCTCCTTTATTCAAATTTCAGGTTATAGCGATTCGCTCTTTTGGTGTGTTCAATATACAACGAAACACGAGGATCTATTCCTTTTTTTGGGGAAAAAGCGATGAAATGCTTATCTACGGAAAAATCCAACGATTTGACAGGAATTAAGTTTGGTGATAAATTAACCATCCAATCTGGAAACAAAGAAATACCCCCATTATCTGCAATCAATCTAAAAATAACCGCCCCCGAATCAGAGGTTGTATTTAAGTGTTTTGCCTTTTTCAAAATATGAACCATTTCAGGCAGTTGTAAATCATGTGTCCGAATACATAAATCAAAATTTTCCGTTAGATCATCTAAATCCTTTGGCGTACCATGAGTATTCAAATACTTTTGCGTTGTATAAAAATGGGATTGTGTTTTAAATGAAAACAATCGTGTGGCTGTTTTGGGAATCGCATACCTTTGTGTATCCAAGATAGCGATATCCACATTTTTCAAATCTATGTTCTTTTCGGTTAAGATATTTAATCTAATTTTGGGGTACATAGCATAAAAATCAGATAAATTTTTGATAATATAGTTTCCCACAATACCTATTTCTGTCCAAAGATTTAAAGTGCCCGATAGGTCCTCTGATTTGATAAAAGAAGTATTGATATTTTCCAATATATCAGAAATTTTTTGAATTTCAACATACAACAGTTGCGCCGTATTTGTCGGAGTCACCCCTGTTGAAGAACGCATTAATAAATTACATTTTAAATCATTTTCCAATTGACTGATTAAATGAGAAAAATTAGACTGCCTTAATCCATTTTTAGAGGCAGCCATTTGAATCTGACCAAAATCAATTACTTCTTTTAAGGTCATGAGTTTCTTTAACAGAATCATATTTCTTTTTAACATAACACCCTCCTATTATATGCTTTGGGTTCTTTTTCTAAAATTTTATTAGTACACTTGCACCGATAGTCTTACTATACACTTATTTTTTTAAAAACACAACTTTAAGTAGCTATTTTTTTAATAATTTTCAAATTTTACAACTTTTAATATGTAAAGTGTCTTAATCCAACATTTAATTGTCCGTATTTTATATACGATAGTATGATATATCATTTAGCGGCAAAAGTAAAGAATAAATTTGAAAAAATACAGGAAATACAAAATAACAGAGTACATTTTTTCACCTTTTAAGCCCTGTACAAATATCAAAAAATATCCCCCTGTACTAAATGTTGGTCTATCAGTTCGCTCAAAACATCTTTATTTTATTATAATCCAAGTCAATAAATACAGAAAAGGATTACAGAAAGATGATTTATGGGTATATTCGGGTTTCAACTGATCATCAAAGCGTTGCTAATCAAAAATTTGAAATTGAAAATTACTGCCAAAAACATCATATTCTCATCAATAAATGGATAGAAGAAACCATTTCTTCTCGGGTGCAACTAAAGGACAGAAAACTCGGGAAATTATTAAAAAATTTAAAAGAAGGCGATATTTTAATTGCCTCTGAAATCTCTCGGTTAGGGCGCAACTTACTTCAAATTATGGGGATTTTACAAAACTGTTTAGAAAAAGAATGCCAAATTTGGACCATTAAAGAACATTACAAATTGGGGGCTGATTTACAATCCAAAGTTTTGGCGTTTGCTTTTGCCCTGTCGGCTGAAATTGAAAGGCAACTAATTTCACAAAGGACAAAAGAATCCCTTAACCGACTCAAAGCAGAAGGAAAGCATCTGGGACGCCCCTTTGGTTTTCAGTGTGCTTTTAAAAACCTGAAGCGCCATAAAAAAGACATTATAGAAATGTATTATCAAAATGTTCCCAAAGCCCAAATTGCCCGCCAATTCAAAGTCAGCCGAACGACTATCCGGCGATTGTTAGTTGCCGAAGGCATAGATATCCAAAATTCGGTAAAAAAATAACCTTTCAAACGAAAGGCATGGCTTAAGAAAACTGGCGGGATTGAAGGGGCTCGAACCCTCGACCTTCTGCGTGACAGGCAGACGCTCTAAACCAGCTGAGCTACAACCCCGCATTCACGAGAATGCCCCTATATTAGCAAATTTATTTTAAAATTGCAAGCACTTTTTTTATTTTATTGAAAGTTTTTCTATCAAGTCTTTGACTTGTGCAACCGAACACCCATTCAGGGTTGTTTGTTCTTTTCCTATACGCCGCATCAGCCCTGATAAAACGGTCCCAGGCCCACATTCCACAAAGTGAGTTTCAGGCATATTTAAAATCGTTTCACGCCAACGCACGGGATGCGTCAGTTGTTGAATCAACAAATCCGAAAATAAGGCGGGATTTTGTTCTGGTTGCGCCAACACATTAAAGTAAATGGGGACCTTGGGGGTATTAAATTGGATTTGCCGAAGTTCTTGCGCTAAACATTCCGCCGCAGGTTGCATCAACGGACAATGAAAGCCCCCCGATACCGCCAAAGGAATTGCCCTTAATTTCATTTGGCCTGACAAAATTTGTGCCGAAGCCAGAGAAGAAACCACCCCACTTAAAACAATTTGCCCCACGCAGTTATCATTGGCAATAAAAGAATCTGTTTTCGTGGCAATTTCTTGGGCCTGTTCCAACGTCGCCCCCAGTAAAGCCAACATGCCCCCTTTATTTGTACGGGAAGCCTCTGCCATCGCCTGTCCTCTGACCTTTAACAGGCGGGCCGTTTGCGACAAACTCAGGGCCCCCGACACACACAAAGCACTATATTCCCCCAAAGAATGCCCCGCCATCATAGAGGCCATTTCTTCAATAGCACTTCCCTCTGTTTCTAAAATCTTAAAGATGGCCACCGATACCGCCATAATTGCTGGTTGGGCATTTTGTGTTTGGATTAAATCGTCTTTATCGCCCGAAAACATCAAAGACGACAAGGATTGGTGCAATGCGTCATCTACCTCTTGAAAAACCATTCGGGCCACAGGAAACTCTTGGGCTAAATCCGCCCCCATTCCAATAAATTGGCTTCCTTGACCTGGAAAAAGAAAGGCGTATTTTTGCATATTCCTCCTATTTTATTTTAGGTTTCTTTTTGCCCAAAACAACATCTGCGTCAATAATAATTTCTTTGACATTCTTTTGGCTTGGGATAGAATACATCAAATCCATCAACAAATTTTCCATAATAGAACGCAACCCACGGGCCCCCGTTTTCCGCTTGAGGGCTTGTTTGGCAATCTCATGGCAGGCTTCTTCCGTCAAAGTCAGTTGCACATTTTCCATTTTGAACAAAGCCTGATATTGTTTGACAAGCGCATTTTTGGGTTCTTTTAAAATTTGAACAAGTGCTTTTTCATCCAATTCTTGTAAGGCCACATGGACAGGTAAGCGTCCAATAAATTCGGGAATCAACCCATACTTCAGAAGGTCATTAGGTTCCAAATCCTTTAACAATTCGTTGGTATTCAAATGTTCTTTATTTTTAATCTGGCTACCAAACCCAATCGAGTATTCTGCCTGACGTTGTGCAATCACTTTATCCAAGCCATCAAAAGCCCCACCACAAATAAACAAAATATGGCGTGTATTGACTTTAATGTATTCTTGGTTGGGGTGTTTGCGGCCGCCTTGCGGGGGCAAACTTGCTTCGGTTCCTTCGATCATTTTCAAAAGAGCCTGTTGCACCCCTTCGCCCGACACATCACGTGTGATAGAGGGGCCATCAGACTTACGGGCAATTTTATCAATTTCATCAATATAAATAATCCCTTTTTCAGCGGCGGCGACATCATAATTGGCGGCCTGTAAAAGTTTCAATACCACATTTTCTACATCTTCCCCCACATAGCCTGCTTCGGTCAAAGTGGTCGCATCGGCGATAGCAAAGGGAACTTCTAATACTTTGGCCAAAGTCCGAGCCAACAAAGTTTTCCCACACCCTGTGGCCCCCAGTAAAAGGATATTGGATTTATCCAATTCCACTCCATCTACTTTTTCCAAATTTTTTAACCGCTTGTAATGGTTATATACGGCTACCGACAGGACTTTTTTGGCGGCTTCCTGCCCAATCACATATTCGTCCAAAAAGGCCTTGAGTTCAGCGGGTTTTTTCAAGGGCTTTTCTCCCCCTAATCCTTCCAACTCTAATTGAGGATTTTTTTGAACTTCCTCTTTCAACACATCTTGGCACAATCCCACACATTCATCACAGATATAAACGGTCTTTACCTGACCATCAGATGATTTTTCCATTTTCCCCGCAATCAGTTTTTTTACTTCTTTTTGGGTCTTACCGCAAAAGGAACATATCCTATTTTCCATTTTCTGTCCTTACTTTTTTTCAATCACTGCATCAATCAAGCCAAAGGCTTTGGCTTCTTCAGCGGTCATAAAATTGTCCCGTTCCATTGCCGCTTCAATTTCCTTTAAAGGCTTTCCCGTTTGTTGAACATAAATTTGATTTAACCGCTTTTTAATGGCCAAGATTTCTTTGACATGAATTTCCATATCAGTGGCTTGCCCTTGGAAACCACCACTGGGTTGATGAATCATCACTCGTGCATTCGGCAATGCAAAACGCCTCCCCTTTTCCCCGCAGGTTAAAAGCAAAGACCCCATACTGCACGCTTGCCCCATACACACCGTTGAAACCGGACATTTAATATAGTTCATTGTATCCAAAATCGCCAGTCCCGATGTGACAACACCCCCAGGAGAGTTAATGTAAAAGGAAATTTCTTTATCGGGATTTTCGGCCTCTAAAAACAAAAGTTGCGCACAAATCAAACTCGCCACTTCATCATTGACTTCTCCCGTCAAAAAGACGATTCTTTCCTTTAAGAGCCGTGAATAAATATCAAAAGCTCTTTCCCCACGTCCCGTTGTTTCAATCACGGTCGGCACTAAAGTATCCCTTATTTGCATCAATTTTTCTCCTTTCTTTTTATCTGAACAATCCGACATAAAGATCTCAGTGTTTGGGGGCGTCTCAAAGGAAAAGCCCCTGTTTTCCTTCCTACAGAAGATGAGCCTTCTTCCAACACAATTTGGGATAATTTTTTTAAAACTTGTTTATCACAAGGAAACATCTGTTTTTGAAGCAAAGTGGTCAGTAATTCCTTTTGATATATTAAAGACTGTCTTTGCGCCATCGCTGAAGCCCCAATACGGGTTTCCCCCCTTAAAGTCAGATTTTTTTCCAACTCCTGATATAATGCCTCTAAATTTGGTGGAAGAGTAAAGCGGATATCTTTGGCCAATTCCAACGCTCCATAAAACTTGCGATTCTCCCAAAACTCATTGAACGCATTTCCATAACGATTGGAACAATTCGGATCTGCCCCTGCCCAAAGCGTCAATTGAATCACCTTTCGTTCTCTTTCCATTTGTGCCTTGCTTTTGGGAAGATCCCCCAAAGGTAAGTTCATTAAAGTTTCATTCAATGCCTCTTGTCGGGTCATTTTTTGCGAACGTCGCACCAACCTTTCCAACGGGTCCAAACAACACACGGGCCAAACTTTTTTTTCGTTTTTTTCACCCATTGTCGTATAAAGGTCAAAAGAACCCTCCATAGCCATCTTTAATAACTTTTTAAAGGCCATCGTTTGGATGGAAAGTTCTTTTGCCATTTTTCACCTTTATTTTTTGGCCTTAACATCTGGGTCAAAAGCATACAAATCCGTCACAGAGACAGCCTTATCCGCCACCGTCACTTTTGTCAAAAGAAAATCAACGATTTTTTCTTCAAACACAGGGGCACGCACGGCCTCTAAGGCTTGCGGATTTTTAGTATAGTATTCAAAAACTTTCTTTTCTTGTCCAGGGTAGCGGCGGGCTTCGGCCATAATCGCCTTCGTCAAATCTTCCTGAGAAACAGAAAGTTTATTTTCATCAGCAATTTTAGCCAACAATAAGCCTAAACGCACACGACGTTCTGCAATCTTTTCGTATTCTTTTTTCAAATCAGATTCAGACTTTTTCTTTTCTTCGTCATCTAATTGATTGTTCTTTTTGGCTTGTTCATATTGGGCCCAAATGCTGTCCATTTCTGCCTTGACCATGCCTTCAGGAATGTCAAAATCGTATTGTGCATCCAAAGCATCCAATAACGCCCGCTTTTCATGCAAACGCGCCACACGGGCGTATTCTTTTTCCAACTCGGTTTGAATCATTTCCTTTAATTTATCCATGTTTTCTACGCCAAACTTTTTGGCAAAGGAATCGTCAAAGGCGGGCAATTTCCATTGACGCATTTCCTTGATTTCTGTTTTAAATAGGGCTTTTTTACCCGCTAATTCCTTGGCATGATAATCTTCAGGGAAGACCACATTCACATCTACTTTGTCCCCCACTTTATGCCCCGTCAATTGATCTTCAAATCCAGGGATAAAAGTATGAGATCCTAATTCCAAATAAGCCCCTTTACTGGCCCCGCCTTTAAATTCTTTGCCATCAACAGACCCTGTAAAGTCAATCACAATCACATCGCCTTTTTGGGTGGGACGTTCGGCTTTGACAGCCTCACTTGTTTTGTGAGCATTGGCCAACTTATCCAAAGATTCTTGAATTTCTTTATCCGTCGCCTTGG
This sequence comes from uncultured Alphaproteobacteria bacterium, assembly GCA_934216505.1. Lineage (GTDB taxonomy): Bacteria > Pseudomonadota > Alphaproteobacteria > CAAHEQ01 > UBA3637 > UBA3637. Next base: position 18,875 of record CAKQBW010000003.1, on the reverse strand, counting down.
CCACCATTTTTTCAATTTTAATGTCATCAAATTTTTTGACTTTGATTTCAGGTAAAGCCTCAAAATCCACAGTCAATTCAATGTCTTTTCCATCTTCAAACTTATCCATTTTGACCGCAGGCCGCATCGCAGGGCGCACGCCTTTTTCTTTAATGGCTTTGGCCACTTCCTGATTGATTAAATCGTCCAACACTTCGCCTTTGACGGCATTTTCATATTTTTTGCGAATCATCGCCAAAGGAGCTTGACCAGGGCGAAACCCTTGGATTTTGGCTTCTTTACGAAGATTTTCTAACCGATCGGTCATTTTTTGCGCAAAAGTATCAGCTTTGATTTTGATTTTTAAAGTTTGATTGAGTTTTGACATATTTGTTCCTTTTGTTAAAATAAGTAGTGTTTTTATAGCACAAATCAGAATAAATTGCAAGACAAAAATTTTTCCCCGAACCACCCCCTATCAAGGGCTTTTGTGATAATCTTTATTGCTTTAAAAAGTATCATTTTGTATGACGTTCTTTCCTAAGAACGAATCATGTAAAGCCTCTTGATTTCTATTGACATTTACTATAAATTGTGAAATCATATTTCTATGAATCAAAAATGAAAGTGGAAAATTATGTCAAAAAGTGGGAAAATTTTTCTGACGCTTTTAGCGGGATTGATGTTTGGAGTATTAACGTGGAATTTTTTTCCATTTCAGGTCATTAAAATAAATTTTTGGGGCTTTGTTTTAATGTTAGTAGAAATAGGCCTCTTTTATTTTTGTACTTGGAAGGTTTCTGGTAAAAACAAATATTCCCTGATGGATAACATTTCTTTATGGCTTTTAACAGGGGCATTTGTTTTTTTATTTCCTGTATTTTTAATAGGAATGCGCATTTCATGGTTTTTCAATACAATTCCTAATTTGGGGATACTTTTTCTATTTTGTGGTATAGGTTTGATATTTAGCGTTTCTTTGATTCATAAATTACTAAGTCGTTTTTTTACGAATGGTTTATGGTTATTAGACATTATTCATTTGACGGCCCCTTTTTGGATGCTTGCAATAGATCCTCTTAAGATTTCCATGGGGTCAAATTTAACTTTGCCAACGTTATTTAAATGGCATAGCTCTTATATTTATTATGGCGTTGTCATATGCTTTGTTATCGTTGGATTATTTTTCCATCAAAAGCGAGGCAATCCCCAACCTTTATTTATAAAAAACAAAATTATTCCATTGGAAAGAATAAGCCTGAAAATAACATTAACATTGTTGATGGGATTGTTTGTGTTTGTGGGTGGGGCTCTATTGAAAAAATATTCTGTAGAAGTGAAGGATTTAATAGAAGCTCAAGCAACTGGATTTTTAACAGTTGTTGGCGGTTATGAATATAGAATTCAAATGGCTAAATATCTTTTAATTGTATCTGGGGCTTGTTGTTTGATTGCTATTATTATGATGATTTGGTTGTGGTTTGTGAAAGAAATTGCCAAGGCACATACTCAAATAAGTCTTATTCTTTTACCACTAATGGGGATTTCTGTTTGTATACAAATGTTTTTGTCTTTAAGTGAAAAAATAATTCCTTTACTCATGTTGATAAGACCTGAATTAGTGCAAGGTATCCCCATGTTAGAAAAAGGAAATTTTTTGCTATATGTTATATATGGAATTATCGTTTTTTTAAGTTATATTTTAGTTCGGGGGCTTTTGTTAGAAAAAAATTTCAAGTCAGAAGAAGATTTAGATGCGCTCCCCCCTGAAAATGGTTATGATGGATTGGATTCGTTTGTCAATACAGAAGAAGAAAATTTTGCTGCGAATGATTCTTTGAATTTTCAAGCCCCCGTTCTGGATTCATTAAGTACTTCAAATAGTTTGACGGAGGGGATGCCTCAACAAAATCTATCTTTAAAAAATAAAAAAGATACATTGGTAAATACAATAGTAAAAATTTTAATGGGTGTTGTTATTGTTTTGGTTATTTTGTTGATGGTTTCTTATTATGTCAAATCAAAGCAACCCTCCTACCAAGAGGTTATTTACGGAGATACAGGCGTAAAAGTCAAATATCTGACGGGGGATATGCTTCAATTCGTAAGGAAAAACTATCCTCAAGAGTCCAAACGGCTGTTTGTTTACATACCCGAAATGGAAAATATAACATGTCCTTATATGCAAGATTTTGTTCAGGGGTTAAAGAAAGCAAAATTAAATTTAGAATGGACTTCCACTTATCATTTTATGCCCTATGTTAATACGGCTATGGGGAACTCACGGGCTGAGGTAGAAAAAAAGATAGAACAAATCCGAAAATTTACTGAAACCGTGTGCGGAAATTTATGTATTATTGATACTCAAGAAAATTGGGTATTTGAAATCAAACGAGGGGATTTAATTCCTGTTTCTTTGGAAACATTTAAAAAGTAATTTGCTTATATAATACAAATTTCGCTTTATCGTGAGTTTGTGGGCCTGTACAATAAAAAGTTAGGTACGCAAGGTAGAGAGGTCATTTTAACCCGTATGATGAAGACAAAAGTTCTTGCTGTGGATTGGCTCGTTTTATGGTAATCTTCTGAATCCGAAAGAAAAAGAGTTATTTTTCCCTCATTAAAGGGGAAGTAGATTAAAACTTGATTTTTTCTTTTTTTTGTGCTATATAGAAAATCATGCCACAGCAGGAAAAGACTGGGGTATTTCTTTTTCAATTTTTTAAGGAGGTTTATAATGGCAGATAAGATTCCAATGACCAAGGTCGGATTTGACAAAATAAATGAAGAATTAAAACATTTAAAGTTTGTGGAACGTCCCGAAATTGTGGCGGCGATTGAAGAAGCTCGTGCCCATGGGGATTTGTCCGAAAATGCCGAATATCAAACCGCCCGTGAAAAACAAAGTTTCATTGAAGGGCGTATCCAAGATTTGGAGGCCGCTATTTCCCATGCGCAAGTAATTGACCCACAAACATTATCGGGGGATACGGTTTTATTTGGGGCAACGGTTCAGGTGCAAGATTTAGATACGGACACCAAACAATCTTATCAAATTGTGGGTCAGCATGAGGCGAATTTAGAAAAAGGATTAATTTCCTTTATTTCTCCTTTGGCCAAGGCCTTGATTGGAAAAAACAAAGGTGATTTGATTGATGTCACGACGCCTAAAAGCGTCAAGTCTTATGAAATTTTAAATGTGGAGTTCATCTGATTTTTTAAATAAGGGGCGTGATGATGAAGACTCAGGTATTGATTTTAGGGGCAGGTCCTGCGGGGTTAATGGCGGGGATTTACGCCACCCGAGCGGGGTTGAAGGCTGTGGTACTGACGGGGTCAGCACAAGGGGGGCAACTCCTTTTGACACATCAAATTGAAAACTTCCCTGGGTTTTTGAAAATTTCGGGGACAGAGTTGGTGGAAAATCTGACCCAACAAGCGGTTCAATCTGGGGTGGAATTGATTTCTCAAAATGCGGTGAGTGTTTCGGTCAAAAAACACCCTTTCGTGGTGAAATCTGATGCCGATGAAGAATATCAATGTGATTCATTGATTGTGGCCACAGGGGCGTCCCCAAAGTGGTTGAATCTGCCTGGGGAAGCCACTTTTAAAGGACACGGCATTTCCATTTGCGCTGTCTGTGATGGCTTTTTTTATAAGGATAAAACCGTTATGGTAATTGGGGGAGGCAACACGGCGGCGTATGAAGCGTTGTATTTAAGTCATATTGCCAAGAAAGTTTATTTAGTACATCGGCGGGATACCCTGCGGGCAGAATATAAGTTGGCCGAACAAATTAAAAACAATCCCAAAATTGAAATTTTATGGAATACGCAAGCAGTGTGCTTTAAAGGAAAAAATAGGTTGTCATCCGTTGTGTTGAAAACAGAAAATCAAGAGCGTGAAGTGTTGGTAGATGGTGTTTTTGAAGCCATTGGACAAACCCCAAATGCCACTATTTTTCATGGACAAGTAGAGAGGGATGAGGCAGGCTTTATTATTACAGATAAGCGCACCATGGAAACTTCTGTTGCGGGGGTTTTCGCCTGTGGTGATGTGCAAGAAAAGGGCCATCGCCAAGCGATTATTGCGGCGGCTTCTGGGGCTTTAGCGGCTTTGGGGGCAGAAAAGTATTTATTGGGTTAAAAAGCCGTTGCTTTTTTTTAAAAAATCCGCTAACTTACAAAATGTAATTTTTTTAGAAAGGACTTGAAATGAAAAACATTGGTGAATTGATGGCAAAAGCGCATCAGGTACAATCTCAAATGACAATCTTACAATCCAAAATGGAAGAATTGGAATTTGAAGGCGTGGCTGGAAACGGCTTGGTGAAAGTGGTTTTGACGGGACGGGGCTATGGGGTAAAAACGCAAATTGATGAAAAAGCCTTAGCCGACAAAGAAACTTTGGAAGATTTGATGACGGTGGCTATCACAGATGCCCGTACAAAAGCCGAAACTTATTTAACCACTGAAATGGAAAAAATGCAAAAGAATTTGGGATTACCTCCTGGGTTTAAATTGCCTTTCTGATGAAATATGCCGTCTAATGAAATAGAACATTTAATTGGGTTATTTGCCCGTTTGCCGACAATGGGACCGCGGTCGGCCAGACGGGCTGTTTTGTCGTTGTTGAAAAATCCTGATTTAAAAATGGGGCCCTTGATTGAGTCGCTTCAAAATGTCAAAGACCATATCTATGCGTGCCCAATTTGTGGCAACTATGATACACAGGTGCCATGCGGTATTTGTACGAATCCCAAGCGGGAAAAAAAGCAAATTTGCGTGGTGCGGGATATAGCGGATTTATGGGCTTTAGAAAGGGCTAATTCTTTTCATGGTCTGTACCATGTGTTGGGGGGCGTTTTGTCGGCCATAGACGGGATTGGGCCCGAAGATTTAAATATCACGGCTTTGGAAAAAAGAATCCAAGATGGCTCTGTGGAAGAAATCATTTTGGCGTTGCCTGCCACGGTTGAAGGACAAACAACGGCCCATTATGTGGCGGATAAGTTGGGGGATTTTTCGGTAAAAATGACTTCTTTGGCGCGTGGGGTGCCGATTGGGGGCGAATTGGACTATTTGGACGATGGGACTTTGCAAATGGCGTTAAAATCTCGCCGTGATCTTTGAAAAAAAGACTAGACCTTTTATAAAAAATCGGTTATACTGCTGTGAAAGAAAACGGAGAATTTTTGATGGAACAAATTAAATCAGCAATTACACAATTGGAACAGGCTGTTTTAAAATTGGAAACGGTTGTTCATCTCAGCAAAAAAGAACATACGCAATCTATGGAAAAAATTTCAGAATTGAAACAGGTCCTTCGTCGGACTTACGACCGATTGGATAAGGCGTTGGATACCTATAAGAAAGGAGAAGGATAATGGCAGTTGTCTCCTTAAACATTGGGGGAAGGTTTTATAAGTTTTCCTGTAATGACGGACAAGAACTCCACATGAAGGAGTTGGGGGAAGAATTAAATAAAAAGGCCGAAAGTCTGACCCGTTCTATTGGCTTTATGCAGGAAGGTCAGATGTTGGCGATGATGTGCCTGCTGTTGGCGGAGGAAAAACACCATTTGGAAAAAGAAACGAACGCTGAAATTTTGGATAAAACTTCGGAACAAATTGCCCAAAGTATTCAAAATATCGCCTTGAAAGTCGGGGTGTTGGCGGATACTTTACAGGGTCAAGAATGAAATTACTTTTTTGTGGCGATGTGATGGGCAAAATGGGGCGCTTGGCGATCCGCACTTATTTGCCTGAAATCAAAAAAAAATATGCGCCTGATGTGGTGATTGTGAATGGGGAAAATGCAGCACATGGATTGGGCCTTACCCCAAAGATTTATCAAGAATTACGCCGTTTAGGGGCAGATGTGATTACTATGGGCAATCATACTTTTGATAAACCTGATGTTGTGCAGATTTGGTTGCAAGACAATGTCTTGGTGCGTCCGTTAAATTACCCCGATAAAACTGCGGGAAAAGGCTATCATATCTTGCCTGTTTTGGGAAAAAGGTTGTGTGTGGTGCAGGTGTTGGGACGTGGCTATATGGGAACAAAGTTAGAGTTATCTGACCCTTTTCAATGTATGCAAAATTTTATCCAAACGCATGCTTCTGAATATGATTTATTGATGATTGATTTTCATGCAGAAACCACCGCGGAAAAAGTGGCGATGGGCTATTTAATGGAAGGCCAAGCCATTTTGGTGGCGGGGACGCATACCCATATTCCCACAAACGATGCCCATATTCTCCCCAAAGGAACAGCCTATATTACCGATGTGGGGATGTGTGGCGATTATACTTCAGTAATTGGTATGACACGGGAAACGGCTTTTTCCCATTTTGGTTTGGGGACAGAACGCATGCGGTGGGAACCAGCCACGAACAGTGCAACTTTATGCGCTGTGTTAGTGGAGATTGATCCAGAAAAAAAACAAGCCACAGCGATTCGTCCTTTAATTTTGGGGGATACCCTTGAAAAAAATCTATAACTATGCTATAATTTTGAAAATCTCAAATAAAAGGAGTTAAGTATGTCAGGACATTCACAATTTAAAAACATTATGAATCGCAAAGGGGCGCAAGACAAAGCTCGTGCCCGTATTTTTTCCAAGTTAGCCCGTGAAATTACTGTGGCGGTCAAAACAGGCGGGGCCGACCCTGACGGCAATCCTCGGTTGCGTTTGGCGATTCAAAGTGCCCGCAGTGAAAATATGCCCAAGGATAACATTGCGCGGGCCATTCAAAAGGGATCACAGGGTACAGATACCACCAATTATGAAGAAGTCCGTTATGAAGGGTATGGTCCCGGTCGGGTCGCTGTGATTGTGGAGGCTTTGACAGATAATCGGGCCAGAACAGCACCGAACTTGCGTTCTCTTTTTACGAAAAAAGGCGGATCGTTCGGGGATACGGTTTTATTTAACTTTGAACATGTGGGCTATATTGAATTTGGTTTGAATGTGGCCAGTGCAGATGCGATGTTTGAGGCGGCATTAGAGGCGGGTGCTGATGATGTTCAGACAACAGAATCGGCCCATGAAATTACCTGTAAGCCTGAAGAATTGGCAACGGTGCGTGAGGCTTTGGAAAAAAAGTTTGGCACCCCAAATGTGGCTCGTTTTGATTGGAAGCCAACTGTGGAAACCGCTATTACAGATTTGGAAACCGCCCAAAAATTAATGGCTTTTATTGAAGATTTAAATGAAGATGATGATGTGCAACGGGTGATTACCAACGCTGATATCAGTGAGGATATCTTGGACAAGTTGGCATAAATTTTAATTGGGGGAAGAATGCGGATTTTGGGATTAGACCCTGGATTACGACATACAGGCTGGGGCCTGATTGAACAAATTGGCTCGCATTTTGATTTTTTGGCGGCGGGGGTCATCAACCCTGATACCACCTTGCCTTTGGCCGACCGATTGGCTGAGTTGCACGATTCGTTAAAACAAGTGATTCAACAATGGAAACCCGATTCGTGTGCGGTGGAAGAAACTTTTGTGAATAAAAATCCGTCTTCTACTTTAAAATTGGGGCAGGCACGGGGGATTGTTTTGATGACACCTGCCTTGTTGCATCTTCCTGTGGGGGAATATACCCCGAATCAAATTAAAAAAACCATTACTGGGGTGGGACATGCCGAAAAAAAACAGGTAGATATGATGGTGCGCACCCTTTTAAAAACAGTGCCAGAAGGCATACCACCTGACGCCTCTGATGCGTTGGCGATTGCCCTGTGCCATGCTTTTATGGGAAATCACTTGTTATAAGAAAAATTTTTAAAAAACCACAACATATAGTGTTATGCTATCTACATTTTGTGTTTTTTAAAAATAAATTGTTTTTTACCTAAAAGATGGGTTGAAATTTTAATCAAAATTTTTTAAGATTACATCAGATATTTTTGGTTCAATTTTTAAAAAGAAAAGAAGGGGAAAAAATGCAAGATCTGAACACATTTCAATCAGAGTGGATGGAAATGTGCCAACAGTTGGAAGAACAGCTGAAGGATACATCAGTGATGCGTTGGTTGGGACGAGTGATTCCTGAACTGACCCCTGAAAATGGATTGAACCTGTGGGCTCCAAGTGCTTGTATCTGTGAATTGATTGAACAACGTTATGCCGAAGCGATTCGTTCTTTGTGGCATAAGAAGAATCCCAATGCGGTGGTGCAACTTCAATTAAAGAAAGCCAATTCGCTGGGGGGAATTCCTGAGACGGTGCAAAAGCCATTAGTGGCCAAGCATGTGCCTGTCCCTGATATCAGGCCAAATCCACCTTCTGTCGTGAAGGAAGATACCTTTATGGAGTGTTTGGATAAGTCTCATACCTTTGATACTTTTGTGGTGGGAAAAGCGAATCGGTTTGCGTATGCGGCGGCTGAACAAATTGCCAACGAAGAAAATGTCTCCTTTAATCCGTTGTATTTTTATGCCGATGTAGGATTGGGTAAGACGCATTTGATGCATGCGATGGCATGGCGCATGAAAGAACGGTGTCCTGAAAAGAATGTGATTTATTTATCGGCTGAACAGTTTTTCCAACATTTTGTACAGGGCATGCAATCCAAAAATACAGAACCATTCAAAGAAATTTTTCGTCATGCGGATGTTTTGTTGTTGGACGACATTCAATTTATTGCCAGTAAGACGCGGACGCAAGAAGAGTTTTCCCAAATTTTTAATGCTTTAACGGCCCGTGGAAAGAAAGTGATTTTGTCGGCGCATTGTGTGCCCGCTGAATTAAAAGGGATTTGTGAAGGGTTGAAAAACCGTTTATCTCAGGGGCTCGTGATTGAAATAAAGCCCGCTGATTATGATTTGCGTTTGGGGATTTTACGGGAAAAGTTGGTCCGCATGGGAACGACAATGGACGAAAATGTGTTGGCGTTTTTGGCCAAAAACATTACTTCTAATGTGCGGGAATTAGAGGGGGCTTTAAAGCGATTGATTGCTCGGCGGCAATTGTTGGGGGCAGAAATTACTTTGGAAAGTGCCCGCCAAAACCTCAAGGATATTTTGCATACGACAGACCGTCAGGTGCGGGCGCCTGAAATTCAACAAGCGGTGGCCGATTATTACGGTCTGACTTTAAAAGATTTACGGTCTTCTCGGCGGGATAGGGCCATTGTGCGTCCCCGTCAAATGGCGATGTATTTGGTGCGCCAAATGACCCCGATGGCAATGCCGGATATTGCGTTGTTTTTTGAACGGGAAAATACCACCATCAAGCATGCGGTGGAAACGATTGATAATTTGTTGTTGCGGGACAAACAATTACGGACCGACAAAGAAATTATTATTGAAAGGTTAAAGGGATTGAAATGATGTCGCCTTTTCAAAATCCTTTTTTGTTAGGGTTTGAAGGCTTGGAGGAAATGCTCTTTCAAGTGGCTAAAGGGGCAGATTCTTTTCCGCCTTACAATGTGGAATTATTGGACGATGTCAAGTTGCAAATTACTTTGGCGGTGGCGGGCTATGACGATTCGGATTTAGAAGTGACCCATGAAGGCAACCAACTGGTTGTGCGGGGGCATCAAGAAAACGATCCCAACCGGCGTTTTTTGCATCGGGGGATTGCCATGCGCAGTTTTGTTAAATCCTTTATTTTGGCAGATGGCATGAAGATTGCGGCGGCCAAGTTGGATAATGGGCTTTTGACAATAGAGTTGGTGCGCCCCAAAGTACAAACGATTGTCCATCAAATCCCTGTACAAAAAGCGGGAAAGAAAAAAATTCTTTCTTCAAAAAAATCATAAGTATTTAATCAGATAGAAACTGCCGATTAAAAGGATGAAGAACAAAATACTGAGTATGCCTAAGTGTTTTTCAATAAATTCTTGCATGGGCTTTCCCCATTTCCACAATAAAAAGGCAATCAGGAAAAAGCGCAAGCCACGGGCCAACAGGCTGGCCACCATAAAGACGACAAAGTTTAATCCTGTGACCCCGCTGGCAATCGTGATAATTTTATAGGGGAAAGGCGTAATGCCTGCCCCAAATACAATCCACGAGCCATATTCATTATATTTCCCCGAAAACCAATGCATTTTTTCAATAAATCCTTGGGATAAAAAGGGTTCAATCGTGCCATAGGCAAAATGTCCGATAGCGTACCCAAATGCCCCCCCAAACACCGAAGCAATCATACAATAGGTGGCAATCCGAAAGGCCTTTTCCCGTTGCTTCAGGACCAAAGGAATCAATAAAACATCAGGGGGAATCGGGAAAAAAGAACTTTCCATAAACGATACCAAACACAGGGTGATAATAGCTTTGGGACTGGCGACCACTCGCATCGCCCAATCATAAAGTCTGCGTATTTGTTGATTCCACCACTTTTTCATCTTGACCTTTTTTTAATTTTATGGCATTCATTGATATGTCGTTTATTCTATTAAATTTGAAAGGAAAAAGCAAATGAAAAAATTGTTTGTACCGCTGTTGTTGGCGGGATTATTGACGGGGTGCGGTATCGGGGATACCAATACCACCTATAATCGTTCTCAAATCGGGCGTCAAGGGCGGACCGAAACAGGGCGTATTATTTCTATGATGCAAATTGAGATTGAAGGCGAAAGCGCAGGCGGTACCTTGGTGGGGGCTGGCGTTGGCGGTGTTGCTGGCGGTATAGCGGGTTCCACTTTGGGCGGCGGTAAAGGCTCAGATTTAATGGCTTTAGCGGGCGGCGTCGTGGGCGCTTTAGCGGGCGGTGCCGTTGGGGGGGCAGCACAACAAGCGGCCACCAGTGATACAGCCTATGAATTCTTGGTCCAAAAAGGAAGTTCAAATAATGTGATTTCCGTTGTTCAAACAAATGAATTGAACTTAAAGCCAGGTGATAATGTCGTTTTGGTCACCATTGATGGAACAACACGTATTCGGGGGAAAATGTAATGAAGAAAGTATTAGGAATCGGTGTGGCTTGCCTGTGTTTGGCGGCCTGTGGGAATTATCACGGCAAACAACCCATTGATGACACTTATTATAAACAAAGTCAAAGTGTGGCGTGGCCCACGGAACAAAAGGCGTCTGTGAGTCAAAAGAAAGCAACAACGACGGTAAAAAAAGCCGCTGCCACTAAAGCGACAACAGCCGGAAAGGCTTCTGTCTCGGGCGGCGTGGGTTCCGCTGAGGCGGCGCAACCTGAGGTGAAATGGCAAGACGCTTCTGCACCGGCCGCTAAAGTCGCGGTCCCCAAAGCGGCGGAAAAGAAAATCCAATGCGTAAAAACAGGCGACACTTATACTTGCCGTTATGGGCGTCAAATTTGTGGATTAGGGTGTCAATCCGATGGCTCTAACTGTTCCTATGGGTATTGCTTGAAATCCGAATGCGATGATGTAATGGGCCAAAAATGGAATTGGGTCATGGTACAGGGTCGTGAAGGTTGGATGTACGGGTGTAAGCATCCCAATTATCGTATTTATTGTTATCCTAATGGCTCTGATAGGATTAATTGTTCTTATACAGAAAATTATTGGGATAGCTGCGGAAAAGATTGCAATAAAAACGGAACAGATTGTGGAAAACTTCCCAATAATTGTTGGGATAAGTATAGATAAAAAGGCCCTATCCCAAAACCGCCCCACCATCGGGGCGGTTTTTTATTGCCTTCGGATTATCCCCTTTTACAGGGCACGGATTGTTTTTTAATTGCCAAGGCTTTTTTAATCATAAAAATCGCCACCCCAGAAAAAAGAAGGGCGGGCCCCGCAAACAACAAAGGAAAGAACGAAGGGAGATTTCCCCCTTCCATGAGGACAAGTTTTTGTTCAGACGCCACCAAGGTCCGCCAACCACCCCGCCGTATCTGACCTTCGGGCAGAATCAGTTGAGGTGTCTCAGAATGAATAAAATAATTTAACTGGCTCATATGGCTTTCAATTTCTTCCCGATTACTGGTGGCATTTCCAAAAAGGTAATCGGGGGCATTTTTCATCTTTAAGGAAAGACGGTACATCTGATAAGTTTCTTCTTTCCCTGAATTTGAAATCGTTTTTTCATAGGAAATCATTTCGGCCCGACTAATATCAGATAACCGTACTTTTTCCAAAACAGTGGATTTTGAAGTAAAAAGATTGGTTTCAATCCTGAAACAAATCCCTGCTTCTTTGTCGCAAACAATTTTATTTTCTGTTCTTGTCATAAAAATAATGCACGAAACAACAAGCATCACCAAAGCAATACCTTGAATCAGGCACCCTTTCCTCAGCATGGCTTTCCAATCGTTTGGATCTTCGTGAGGGTTAAAAGAAAAAGAAAATTTCATGAAAAGACCTTACATATTGTTTAATCGTTGAATGCGTTGCGCCACAGGTGGGTGCGTATCCAACAAGCCTGAAACCTGTTTTAAAGGATTGTAAATACAGGCAGCGGCCATTTGTTGTGCCCCATCCAAACTTTCCACTTGCGGGTCTTGGGCAATTTTCTTTAAGGCCGAAGCCAACGCCTGCGGATTACGGGTGAAATACGCCCCTGTCGCATCGGCTTGAAACTCTTGTTTTCTGGAAATCGCCATGTGGATAAATGGTGCCACAAAAAAGCGAAACAAAATCAAAGCAAATCCCAACAACAAAAAGAAAACCGCCGCATTGTTTTTATCGTTCCGACTGCGCCCGCCATGGCTGAAACGAATTAAAATATCCCCGATCATCGCAATGACACCAATTCCCGTGATAATATACATATTTAACCGAATATCCCGATTTTTGATGTGGGCCATTTCATGGGCAATCACACCGTCCAATTCCAAAGGGGTGAGTTTGTTGATAATCCCTGTGGTTAAAGCAATAGAGGCCGATTTAGGCGCATAGCCTGTGGCAAAAGCGTTTAAGGAATCGTCCGAAATCAGATAGACTTTTGGGGTCGGCAACCCCGCCGCCAATGCCACATTTTCCACGGCCTGATACACTTTGCGATATTCCCCAGTTTGAGGACAAGGCTTGGCCCCCGCAAAGTTCATCATCATCTTGTCGCCCCCCCACAAAGAAAGCAAAGTTAAAACCAAGCACAACCCAAAAATCCATGGGACGGTATAGGAAAACAATGCCATGAATTCGGTTCGGTCTATGGGGTCATTGATTGTCAGACTATACAACCAAAACCACGCATAGATGAAAGTGCACAAAGCCACAGGAAACAACGCCACCAACGCCCAAATTTTGGTGTTATTGGCGGCGATATGTTCATAGATGTTTGCGGGTTTTTGAAACATTAGAACTTCACCTGAGGGGCCTTTTGGGCGGCTTGGGCTTCTTCAGCGGACATTTCAAAAAAATCAGCTTTTTCAAAATGGAACATCTTGGCAAATAAATTGCTGGGGAACATTTCCACTTTGCTGTTTAAACTCATCACCACGGTGTTATAAAATTGGCGTGAGGCTTGAATTTTTGTTTCGGTATCCGCTAATTCCTGTTGTAAAGCCAAAAAGTTGGTGTTGGCCTTTAAATCAGGATAACTTTCGGACAACGCAAAAACAGACTTTAAAGCCGCCGATAAAGTTTTTTCGGCTTCCCCTTTATTTTTGGCCCCTGTCAAAGTCATGGCCGATTGACGGGCTTGAATCACTTTTTCCAAAGTGCCTGATTCATGGGCGGCATATCCTTTGACCGATTCCACCAAGTTGGGGATTAAATCATAACGCCGTTTTAATTGCGTGTCAATTGTGCTCCATGCTTCCTTGACTTGTTGGCGATTACGGACCAAGCCGTTATAAACAGCAATCGCATAAATCACGACAACGGCTAAAATTATTAAAGTAATCATTTTTTTCCTTTCATTTGAAATTGATGCGTTTTTCAGTATGAAGATTTTTGGACCATTTGTCAATATGTTTTTATGTTGGGGATAAAGCCTAAGAGGGGGCTCTATGTCCAAAAGAAGAAAGGAAAGGCGGCAGGGGACCACAAAAAAGACTTGACTTTTGGGAAAAATTTGGCTAGATTAAAAGACAGTTGAAAGGGGTATAGCTCAATTGGTAGAGCGTCGGTCTCCAAAACCGAAGGTTGAGGGTTCAAGCCCTTCTGCCCCTGCCACTCAAAGGATCCTGTTCGTTGGACGGGGTCTTTTTTGTTTGTCTTTGAAGACATAGTCTTTTATGAGATGAAAAAAAATAAAAATTTTTCTTGACAGGGGATAAACTTTTCGCTACAATGAAAGGGCTTAATCCAAAGGGATAGGTCGGGGATTCTGCTTAAAATAAGGGAAAACTCGTTTATATTGCTTACAAAAAGGATATAAAAATGACTCAAACTTCTGCTTTATCATTATTGGCAACCAATGGGGGACTTCCCCGTTATTTAAGTGAAATTAACAAATTTCCTATGTTAGATGCTGACAAAGAGTATATGTTGGCCAAACGTTATCATGAAACGGGGGATTTAAATGCCGCCCATGAATTGACAACTTCCCATTTGCGCTTGGCGGCAAAGGTGGCGATTTCTTTCCGTCATTATGGTTTGGCGTTGGCGGATTTAATCAGTGAAGCGAACATCGGCTTGATGCAAGCGATTAAAAAATTTGACCCAGATAAAGGCTTTCGTTTGGCAACCTATGCCATTTGGTGGATTAAGGCGGCGGTGTCCGAATTTATTTTGAAATCGTGGTCTTTGGTGAAAATCGGGACCGTGGCGACTCAAAAACGGCTTTTCTATAATTTGCATAAATTAAAAGCGCGCTTGGGCTTGTATGGGGAAGCGGGCTTGTCCGAAGAAAATGCGGAATATATTTCTAAAGTATTGAATGTTTCCAAAAAAGATGTTTTGGAAATGGAACAAAGATTGTCGGGGGATTCTTCCTTGAATACGCCTTTGTCTCACGATTCCAACACAAATTTCCAAGAAATGTTGGCGGATTCTGAAGACACAATAGAACAAAAAATCAGCCAAACGCAAGAATTAAACCTCAAGAAAAAGATGTTGCGTCAGGCGTTGAGCGAACTTTCCGAACGGGAACAGGCGATTATCTGTAAAAGGTATTTGTCGGAACAGGCGGAAACTTTGGAAGATTTGGGAACGGCTTTCCATATTTCTCGGGAACGGGTGCGCCAAATTGAAACAAAGGCGATGGAAAAAATCCGTAAGAGCATTCAATCTCAGGCACAAAAAATAGCTCTGTAATTTAACCCCGATTCCATTCGTACATAGCGACAGCGGCCGCAATGGATACATTCAATGATTCAATGGCGGAATTCATGGGCAGTTTGACGACCATATCACAATTTTCCATGGTCAAACGACGCATGCCGTCTTCTGCCCCCATCACCAAGACGCACCGTTTCGGTAAGCGACTATCTGTAATCATTTGGGTGGCATAGCCATCTAAGCCCACACACCAAAAATCATTTTTTTTCAAAGTGTCTAGGGTGCGGGCCAAATTGGCGACCTTGATTAAAGGAATCAACTCTAGGGCCCCGCTGGAGGTTTTGGCTAAAGCCCCTGATTCGTGAGGGGAGCCAGCCTCAGGAATAATCACGGCGGAGGCATGGAAGGCCACAGCGGACCGCAAAATAGCCCCGATATTACGGGGGTCTGACACTTGATCCAATACAATCAACAGGGCTCTTTCTTGATCCTTTAAGGAACGCAACACTTGATTTAAATCAGCATTTGGCAAAGGCGCACAAACGGCCACCAACCCTTGATGAACGGTCTCACGACCCACCATATTTTCCAAAGACCGATGGTCAGCGGGGTGCACTTTTAAAGAGGGGGGAATCTTCAACCCGTCGGTGGCTCCTTTGATGGCATACAGGGCTTTGATTTGGCGCTGGGGATTTTGCAACGCTAATTCCACAGGATGGCGTCCGTAAATAAGGACCTCTTTAGAGTTATTGCTTTTCATAATAATCCTTTCAAAACTTTTTTCGTGTCCTCTGACTGAGGAATGAAAGCCGTCTGTAAGCCTTGATTTTGGGCAGACTTGACCACATCTTCTGTGTCATCAATCATCAAAGTTTCTTGGGGTTTTAGATGCAGTTTTTGACACCACTTTGTAAAGGCTTCAGGGTGGGCTTTGACATAAAAATACTTTCCCCATAGCGTATCTTCCACGGTAAAAACTTTCAGCCCTGTTTGAAAAATATTTTTATGAAACAGGTGTTGAAAGATCTTTTCCAAATGGGGGCGTGTGTTGTTTGTTAAAATAAACAAATTTTTTTGAGAGGCCACCTGTTGCAATAAAGTCAAAAGTTCTGGATCAAAGGGCAGGCGGGTATAATCCACATATTCCACCATTTTTTTCGCCAATTGATGAAACCCGACATCTGCGTGGCGACAGACCTCTAACGCCACATTGTACCATCCGCGCCATCCTTGAGCCCTTAAAGCTTCACGCACCTTTTGGACATCCGCCCAATCAATTCCCAAATCCACGCCCGCTTGTTGGCACGCCGTCATCATTTCTTCATAAGTTAAAAGGGCCTTGTCATACAGGACCCCATCGCAATCTATAAAAACTGTTTTAATTTGACTCATAGCGAAAGTATAGCCCAAATCGTCAAATAAATCAAGATGAAAACAGAATTATTGGGAAAGAGGTTATTTTTTTCTTGACAAGAATAAAAAAATCGGGCATAATGGGAAATACATTTTGATGGAGAGGTGGCCGAGTGGTTAATGGCAGCAGACTGTAAATCTGCCCTCTTATGAGTTCGGTGGTTCGAATCCACCCCTCTCCACCAGTTCTTGGATAGCGTCCGAAAAGGACGCTTTTTTCTTTTGTTTCCAAGCGCTTGTGTGAGTCCGTGTGCGAGTGTATAAAAATCATAAAAAATTCAACCCACACGGACTTCTCAATCAGAAAAATCCTTTAAATACAATATCCACCCCTTGGGATGACTAAAATTTCTCCCAGAAATTTTAATTCAAAAACCTGTTGACTTTATACTGGATTTTTGCCCTAATGAGAATATAAATCGATTCATCTGAAAGGAAAAGAAAATGCGTGAAAAAGTTATAAAAAAGTTAAAAGATGGTCATACACAAGTGACATATTATTATCACCCTAGAAGCTTTTGGGATGTTCTTTTGGGAAAAGGACAGATTGAAGATACTATGGTTCTTGATAAAAACGGTAAAAAAGATGGAGAATCTATTTTCTATAGAAGAGATGGGAGTATTTCTGGTAGGGCAGTGCATAAGAAGGATTTATTAGTGTCCCATGTATCCTATGATAGGGAAGGAAGACTTACAAAAAAATGGGTAGCTGGTCATGGAGAAACAACCTACTTTTATAGACCAGACGGAACAAAAGAAAAAGAAATTACAGGATATACCACAACTTCGTATGATCCACATTTTGAGGATTCAACCAGAACAGATTGGGTACCTGATGGACATTTTGTTGGATATGATCAGAATGAAAAGGTAATAGATAAAGGTGTTCGCACTAAAGGCAAGACCATCAGAGATAGGAAAGGATTGACAGAGTTTCTGGATAGTGTAAGTAGCAAAGGAAACAAAAAACATACGGTTAGAGAATACAGAGAGGTTTTCCCAAAAACAGAACAGGAAAAAGCAGAAAGGAAAGTCGAACGCATGGCAAGACAGAAAAAATTAAAAGAGTTAAAAGCTCAAAGAAAATAAAAAAATCTCATTTCAATTTTAGCCTCTACTTATGTGATGGTAGAGGTTATTTTTTTGTCTTTTTCAGTCCGTGCGGGGCAAGACCTCCTCCACCAGTTTAAAGAGTCGTCCAAAAGGGCGACCTTTTTTATTTCAACAATACCCTTTGTTCGGGCGCTTTCCCCAAAATCCTCAATTTGTCCCGATGAACTTTCAGAAAACTTATTCTTTCAGGTGATGGTTTTTTTGGGGGGGGATTCTCGCATGCACAGAAATGACAAAAAGGGGAGGGTCATACCCGACCTGATCGGGCCTCTGTTGGGGCACCAAAAAAGGTTGGGGAAAACCCAACCTTTTAAAGTCCAACGACAGAGCCTCCTCTACTCCGCCACACAGGAACACTCGCCATAATCCTCATCTTCACATCGTGCGATAGGGGTAGTGCTATCTTTATTACATGCCTGACAGTTGCTATAGTTACATTTTACATTCTGCTTTTTAGAGTTATAACAGATACAATTGCCATAGCCACTAGAACAAATAGCGTCAGGGGTAGTACTATCTTTATCACAGACAGCACAGGCAGAACCGTTACATTCTACATTCTGCTTTTTAGAGTTATAACAGATACAATCATACCCACCACAAATAATATCAGGGGTAGCGCTATCTTTATCACAAGCTTTACAGAGGGTGCCGTTACATTTTATATTCTGTGTGTTCTTATTATAACAGATACAACCACCGTATGAAGAACAAATAATATCAGGGGTATCACTCTTTATTTCACAGGCTTCACAGTTATAGTCGCTACATTCTGCATTCTGTGTCTTGGGGTTATAACAGGTACATGCAGCATAAGCACACTTTCCTTCTTCTTCCATCTCACAGACAACACAGTTTCCATTATTAGAACACCTCTGACACCTTCCATCTCCGGTGAGGGTAGTCCCCGAGGGGCAAGAGGTGGGGGCGATTTCACAATTAGAGCCTGTATAACGCCCTGGACACCCACAGGTCTGGGTTGCTTCGTCCCAAGCCCCGCCCGCACTTTCGCAACTTGAGGAATCCTTATTGTCCGTTATGAAAGTCGTTGCAGTTAAATCGTTGTTATAGGTAATCGTGGTGCAATCATCGGCGATGTTTCGGATAATGCTGTTTTGATCCAGCATGGTTTTCATTTGAGTGCAGACCTTTTCATCTAGCCCTGTTAAAGCCAAACTAAAACGCTTATCGGTGGCTTTGTTCCAATCATCTGTGCCCGCTGTGTTTTTAACGACACTTTCAAAGGTGGCGCCGCCGATTGCATCATC
>CAKQBW010000002.1 GCA_934216505.1 uncultured Alphaproteobacteria bacterium | reverse complement strand
TTTACGCCCAGTAATTCCGAACAACGCTTGCACCCTTCGTATTACCGCGGCTGCTGGCACGAAGTTAGCCGGTGCTTATTCTTATGGTACCATCATCATTTTCCCATACAAAAGAGCTTTACAACCCGAAGGCCTTAACACTCACGCGGCATGGCTGGATCAGGGTTGCCCCCATTGTCCAATATTCCTAACTGCTGCCTCCCGTAGGAGTCTGGGCCGTGTCTCAGTCCCAGTGTGGCTGATCATCCTCTCAAATCAGCTATGGATCGTCGCCTTGGTCAGCCATTACCCAACCAACTAGCTAATCCAATATGGGCCACTCAATCGGCGATAAATCTTTCCCCCGTAGGGCTTATGCGGTATTGCTCTTCGTTTCCAAAGAATATTCCCCACCAAAAGACATGTTCCCATATATTACTCACCCGTGCGCTACTGCCATATTGCTATGGCCGTTCAACTTGCATGTTTTAAGCCTGCCGCCAGCGTTCGTTCTGAGCCAGGATCAAACTCTCATATTTATAAATAAATTGAGTAGCTGTCCTGTGCATCACTTAATTACTTTCAATAAAAAGTTATTAACAGAAACCCTACAAAACTTTACCAGTACATAACTTGTATACACTTTTCGTTTTATAGTTTCCGATGCACAACAGCCCATAAATCTTAAGCGATCAACAGCTATCCGTGCATCCGTTTCTTTTCATCCATATTCACTCTTTCTAACAACCTTTCACCTCACGACATTTCGTTTAGCGAACGAGGGGAATTATACTATAAACAAAAAATAATGTCAAGCACTTTTTTGAAAAATTTTTCATTTTTTATCAAAAACTTTATTTTTTTCCAATTTAAAAGTAAATTTTTTTATTAAAATCAATAAGATAAAGAAAATTCACTTTTTTTAAAAAAAAGAAAAAAAGCACATTTTTCTTGTGCTATATAGGAATATGTGCTATAAAAAAAAGGAAGGAGGGTATCATGACAAAATATGTTTTTACAATGGGCGGTGTGGTGTCCAGTTTGGGCAAAGGGATTGCTTCAGCAACCTTAGGAGGGCTTTTGCGGGCCCGTGGGTATAAAGTGCGTTTGCGCAAAATGGATCCTTATTTAAACATGGACCCAGGGGCCTTGAATCCCTATCAACATGGGGAAACTTTTATCACCCAAGACGGGGCCTGTACCGATTTAGATTTAGGCCATTACGAACGATTCGCCGGTATCAACTGTCACAAAACGGACAGTGTGTCCGGTGGGCGTATCTATTATAATGTACTGTCCCGAGAACAACGAGGCGAATATCGTGGGGCCACCGTTCAGATGATTCCCCATGTCAGTAATGAATTAAAATTGTTTATGGATAACGATTTAATGGACGAAGACTTTGTGTTATACGAAGTCGGCGGGACCGTTGGCGATATTGAGGGCACTTTATTTTTAGAGGCCGTCCGCCAATTCATGAATGAAAAAGGGCGGCAAAATTGTTGTGTGGTTTATTTAACTTTGCTTCCCTTTATTGAAACAGCGGGCGAATTGAAAACAAAGCCCACCCAACAAGCGGTTAAAAAGTTATTAGAGGCCGGCATTCAAGCCAATGTTCTGTTGTGTCGGTCCAAAATGCCGCTGGGCCCCGAAGAACGCAAAAAGTTGGCTCTCTTTTGTAATGTGGCCCCTGATAATGTGATTTCGGCCTTAGATGTCCGCAACATTTACGAACTGCCTTTGTCCTATCACGAACAAGGTCTGGATACCTGCGTCCTCAATTATTTTGGGATTCATTCTAATATAGACCTAAGCCCGTGGGAACGAATCGTGGCCACCATGAAAAACTTTAAGTATCGCACCAAAATCGCCGTGGTCGGAAAGTATTGTCATTTAGAGGACGCCTATAAATCCCTCAAAGAGGCCTTGACACATGCGGGAATTCATCAAGAAGCCAAAATAGACATTGATTGGCTAGATGCCACCGACTTGGAGCCTTTATCCGAATCGGACTTGGACGCTAAATTGGCTCCTTATCATGGTCTTTTAGTCCCAGGTGGATGGGGTCCCGAAGGTATAGAGGGACTTTTAAAAGCGATTCGCTATGCCCGAGAAAAAAAGACCCCCTACCTTGGGATTTGCTTGGGCTTTGAATTAGCGGTAATAGAGGCGATTCGCCACCTGTACGGGGAAACCAACGCTAATTCCACTGAATTTACGCCTGATTGCGTGCCCGTGATTGACCGCATGATGATTACCCAAAAAGACGGCATTCAGATGGTCGAGCCTGATGTCAATGGCACTCATTCGCAAAAAAGGTTAGGAAACTTCACCTGTCATTTAACGCCTGATTCATTGGTCGCACGCCTGTACGGCACCACCACGGTGGCCGAACGCCATCACAACCGCTATGAGATGAACAACGCCTTTGTCCCCGTGTTAGAGGAAAAAGGCCTCAAAATCACAGGAACTTGCCAAGACGGCCTTTTGCCTGAATTTTTGGAAATGCCAGACCACCCCTTTTATGTGGCCACAATGGCGCACCCCGAATTTAGTTCCAAACCTTTTGCGCCACACCCCCTGTTTGTAGGATTTGTTCAGGCGTGTTTGAAAAAAGCAGGCATGTTAAACCATCCCTAAATGCAAAAAGAAATACTCAAGGGCATTGATCTTTTTTTGCGTCCCAATCCACGGACCAAAAGTTTTCGGCTGACCATCAACAAAGACGGCCAACCTGTTTTAAGTTTTCCCACGCTGTCTGCCAAACGCCGTGCTTTACAGTGGGCCGAATCGCAGGTAGGGTGGATTCAAAAGCATGCCTTCACCCCCCAAAAATTCGCATTTGGCCAAAAGTTTTTATTGCTGAGCCAAGAGGTCTGTCTGACCCCCAGCCCCAACCGAACCAGTTTTATCCAAGGCAAGACCTTGTATATTTCAGGTGAAACGGCTTTTGTGCATCGGCGCACCAAAGACTTTATTAAAAAAATGCTGCTGCCCCTTTTGCAAAAAAAGGTCCAAGAAAAAGCCACCCAGTTGGGAACACCCTATCGGCGCATCAGTATCAAAGATACCTCCAGCCGATGGGGCAGTTGTTCCAGCCAAGGAAACTTAAGTTTTTGTTGGCGCATTGCTTTGGCGCCTGCCCCCGTGTTGGATTATTTAGTGGCGCATGAAGTCAGCCACCTGAAGCACATGAATCACGGGCCGTTATTTTGGAAAACAGTGGCCACCCTCACGCCCCATACCTTGATGGCCAAAAGGTGGTTAAAAAAGAACAGCACCACTTTGCCAAAATAAAAGATTGACAATTGGGGAATTTTCCCTAAAATAAATTTCAGGAGGTCTATCATGGAAACCTATCACCGCCCCAGTTGGGACGAATACTTTTTAGATGTCATGCATGCCTTGGCCAAACGCGCCACCTGTGATCGGGGACGCACCGCCTGCGTCATTGTCAAAGACAATCAAATCGTTGTATCGGGCTATGTGGGGTCGCCCCCAGGCCTGCCCCATTGTGATGAAGTGGGCCATTTAATGAAAAAGGTTGTTGATGAAGACGGGACAATTCGGGAACATTGTATGCGCACGATTCACGCCGAACAAAACGCTATTTGTCAGGCCGCCAAACGGGGCGTGTCTTTGGCGGGGGCGACTTTGTATTGTAAATTGGCCCCGTGCCGGACTTGCGCCATGTTGTTGATTGCCTGTGGGATTAAACGAATCGTGGCCGAATACAAGTATCAAGCGGGCAGCGAAGCCGAGGCGATGCTTTTACAAGCGGGCATTCAATTGGAATATGTCCATAACGAAACTTTGACCTATCAAAAGACTTAAGAACCCGTCTGTCATTCTGTCTCTCATTTTCGTGTCATTCTTGCGCATGCGAGAATCCACGAACGTCCTTGGATTTTCTAGAGGACAAAACATGCCCCCTACCGACAGACAACGCCTCCAGCGTTCGCATAACCATCAGGACGGCCCGTCCAATTAGTCCACGTAAAAAAATCTTCTCCGTAAAAACTTCCCCCTTGCGCCCAATAAGTCGCCATTGTCGCCCCTCGGGGTAAAACGGCCTTTAATTCAGATAAAACACTATTAAATTCATCACGGGTCAAAAGACGTTTCCCAAGACTTTTACACCAACTTTCAGCCCCATATCTGGACAAATATCCCCAAGTGCAATTATACCCCCTATCGGCGGGACGACACCAAGATTTCAAATCAGTTTGAGAATTATAGTAATAGGTAACCCCCGAAATTTCCACTGTCATCGGATTCACTTTTTCACATTTATTGGGGGTATAACCGCCCCCATAATTACCATATGTTCCCCCGTAATTACAAAAATAACCCGCAGGACAACCCGATACAGAACTACAGGAAGTTCCTTCTGAAGGAATACATTGTCCCACGGAATTACATTTTCCATTTAACCCCGATTGAACACATGCGGTCCCATTTGCAACAAATGCTTGCGTTTTATTTCCACTGGCATCTATAGAACAGGTTTGACAGGGGCTATTATTACATGAATCATTTGGGACACATTCACCCGCTTGACAGAAACCATCATTTCCTGTGGCGGAAAAATCACAAACCGTGTCATCCGCTTTTGTGGTAATGTTCCCCGTCCATTTATCACATGAAGTTTGACAGGAATTAAGGATAATCCCAAAACATTTGTTTTCCTTACATTCACCCGTTTGACAGAAACCGTTGTTTCCTGTGGCGGAAAAATCACAAACCGTATTATCCGCCTTTGTGGCGATATCCCCCGTCCATTTATCACATGAAGTTTGACAGGAATTAAGGGTAATCCCAAAACATTGATCTCTCTGACATTTTTCCCCCTCATACATTTCACCCAAATCACAATAACATTGCGTATGACCATCGCTGGCCAAAACAGAGGCTTCTCCCTTTCCTGCGATTGTCCCAACGGCGCAACTGACCGCTGTATGGGATGACAAATTCGAAGATTGAAATTGATTAAAAATCATAATGACCGATGCTTCTTCGCCCACCACCTCAGGCGTCGTGATACTTTCGGCCATACTCATTAAAAACTTTTCCTTGGCCAAGGCTTGAATCAATTCTGCGTTGGGCCCTTTGACCTTAATCGTAATAAAATGATTGACGGTATCGTTGGCAACATCAAAACTCACCCCATGCGGTCCCGCCACATTTTGACTGTGCGTTTCCAATCCTTTGCGTGTCAAAGCCTCATGCTGACGTTGCAATACCAAACGGGAAATCGTTTCGGCCACCGTGCGTTTTTGAAAGCGCACGCTGATGGCTTTATATCCCGCCACAGACCCCACCGTCAAAATCCCCATGACCACCAAAGTCATCAACATTTCCAATAAACTGCGTCCTGATTGTGCTTTTTCCATATTCGTCTCCTTTTTTAAGAAAGCCTAGCAAATCCGTCGCCCTTTGTCAATAATAAATCTTGCGCTTTGGGAAACGATTCGCTATAATAAACCGCATGAAAGAACAACCCATTTTATCGGTCAGTGAAATTTCTCAATCGCTCAAAGCCTGTGTGGAACAGATTTTTGGCCATGTCCATGTCAAAGGGGAAGTCAGCGATGTCAAGCGGGCCACTTCGGGGCATGTGTATTTTACACTTAAGGACAAAGACGCCGTGTTATCCGCTGTGTGTTGGCGGGGCAGAACTGCCTCTACAAATCAAGCCATTCAAGTGGGTTTAGAAATCATTTGTTCGGGGAAACTTTCCACTTACCCCGGCCGATCCAATTACCAAATGATTGTGGAATCCGCTGAACCGGCGGGGGTGGGTGCCCTTTTAAAATTATTAAATGAACGCAAAGAAAAGTTGGAAAAAGAAGGTCTGTTTGACCCCCGCCACAAAAAGCCTCTTCCTTTTCTGCCCGACACCATCGGGGTTATTACCAGCCCCACGGGGGCCGTCATTCGGGATATTATCCATCGTTTAACGGACCGCTTTCCCCGGACGGTGTTGGTGTGGCCTGTGGCTGTTCAAGGACAAGAATGTGCGCCTCAGGTGGCGGCCGCTATTCGGGGATTCAATCACCTCCCCCCCGCCTTTCCCAAGCCCGATGTTTTGATTGTGGCACGAGGGGGCGGGTCTTTGGAAGACCTGTGGGGATTTAATGAAGAAGAAGTAGTGCGAGCGGCCTTTGAAAGCCAGATCCCCCTGATTTCTGCCGTGGGACATGAAACGGACACCACTTTAATTGACTATGTGGCGGACCTAAGGGCCCCCACCCCCACAGGGGCAGCCGAAAAAGCCGTGCCTTTGCGCTTGGAATTATTGGGGCAAATGGATACTCTTTCCACCCGCCTTTCCCATGCCTTGACCCGTACCCTAACGGAAAAAGACCTCCAGTTAAAATCAACCGTGCGCCTTTTGCCCAATCTTCAGGAAATGATTTTTCAATTTACCCAGCGGTTGGACGACAAAACAGGACGCCTGACGCAAGCCATTCAAAACACGCTGACTTTAAAAGCAGAAAAATTTAAAGCGTTCGGACGGTTGTTGGACTCTTATTCCTATCAAGGCGTTTTAAGGCGGGGCTTTACTTTGGTGCAATCCGATCAAGGCAAAGTCATGACCTCAAGCCAGATAGCCCGCCAACAAAATAAATTAGATCTTGTCTTTTTTGATGGAACAATGGCCGTTATCCCTTTGAATAAAAAAGGAAACAAGCCTAACCCCCCTGAGGTTTTACAGGGCGATTTGTTTCAAAAATAATTCTTTTTTCCCTGAGTTCACCCCCCGTCTAATTCCCCGAAAGGGGCGGTCTTTGGGCGCTTCTTTTTTGTAATTACATTGTAATTCCAACCTCTTTATTATGTAATAACAAAGTAATTACTACCCGCTTTCGCTTGACGCCCCCCGTTTTTCCCTTATCGCAACAACAAAGACTATCCCCCTGAAAAACAACGATATTTTCCAACATCAAGAAGCCTAATAAAAACCCCGCCCTTGCTGGCGGGGAAAAATCAAGCAACTTATTTTTTCGGTGGCTCTAGAGCGTGGGGATAAAATTTTTCCACCAAACGCTGAATCAGCACATAGAACAACGGCGTGAAGGCCAAAGCCAAAACCGTCCCCACCATCATGCCCCAAAACACAGGGGTCCCCAAAGACCGCCGAGACCCCGAGGCAGCCCCCGTGGCCCAAATCATCGGCATCACCCCTAACACAAAGGTAAAGGCTGTCATCAACACCGCCCGAAACCGTTGGGTCAAACCGTGCAACGATGCCGTTATCGCATCTGTGCCTTGATTGTATTCGTCTTTGGCAAATTCCACAATCAAAATACAGCTTTTGGCGGACAATCCAATCAACAACACCAACCCCAACTGAGCGTAAATAGACAACGGCAACCCAGTAATCCACAATCCCAGTAAGCCCCCTGCAATCGCAAATATCACACTCATCAACACAGAAATAGGCACAATCCAACTTTCATATTGGGCCACCAAAAACAGATAGGCAAACAATACCGCCAACCCAATCACCCATGAAATTTGACCTTGGTTTTGTTTTTCTTGATAACTCATGCCCGACCATTCATAGGCATAATTTTTGGGGAGGACTTGTTTGGCCAGAGCCTCTAACTGATTCATCGCCTCACCAGAACTGACTTCCCCCGACTGCATCACGGTCAATCCCGCCGCAGGATATTGGTTATATCGGGTAATTTGGCGGGGGGATAAAATTTGTTTGACCGACACCAATGCTTTCAAAGGAACCATTTTCCCGTAAGCGTTCGGGACATACAATTTATCCAAACTCTTTAAATTGCGACGATACTTCCAATCCGACTGAATAATCACCTTATTGACCTGCGTCCCAAAATTCACATCATTGACATAGCCCGACCCTAAATAACTTTCCAACGCCGAAAAGATATTTGCCATCGGCACATTCATGCTTTCGGCTTTCATGCGGTCTATATCCAAATACAGATTCGGCGTTTTTGAGGTAAAAGAAGAATACCCATACATAAAATCAGGATTCGTCATCACAGTCTCTATCACAGAATTGGCATTTCCATCCAAAGCATTATAATCCAAATCGTCCAAAGATTGGATTTTAAAATCCAATCCCCCTGACAATCCCAACCCAGGAATCGCCGGCATTTCAAATAATTGAAATTCGGCTTCGGGAATTTTGGCAAACTTTTGACGCAACTTATTTAAAATCGCCGTAGAATACAAATCCTTCCGAGTACGTTGGTCCCAAGGCTTAAGGCCAATAACCCCCATCGCCACATTTTCGCCGTTGCCCAAAGTCATGGAGACACCTTCCACTATGACCAAATTTTTGACTCCTTCTTCGGATTCAATAATCGGCATCATTTTTTTAACAACCTCATCGGTGCGTCCCATACTGGCCCCTTCGGGCAAACTGACATTCACCAAAATCATACCTTGATCTTCTTCGGGTAAAAAGGAGGTTTGTAAATGTTTAAACAACAACACAGAACCCGCCGTAAATAAAATAAAGACAAGCGCCACAAAAACCATTTTACGGGCCAATCGGGCCACAATATTGCTACTGCCTTGAGTACAACGGGCCATGACTTTATTAAACCACACCAACGGTTTAAAAGTGGTTTCGGTCGTCTTTCTGAAAAACCGAGAAGCCAAAGCGGGTGCCAAAGTCAGAGCACAGAAAGTAGAAAAACACACCGCTACACTAATGGTGATAGCAAATTGTTGATAAATTTTTCCCGTAATCCCCCCTAAAAAGGCAATCGGCACAAAAATCGCCAACAACACCAAAGTGGTCGCAATCAACGCCCCCGAAATTTCACGCATTGTTTGTTCGGCGGCCGCCCGAGGCGTCATTCCTTCATTCACCAAAAAAGAGGCCCGTTCTGTCACACAAATCGCATCATCAACCACCACCCCGATGGCCAACAGCAATCCGAATAAAGTAAACATATTGATGCTATAGCCCAACGCAGCCATCACAATAAAGGCCGACAACAAAGACACAGGAATCGTCAAAGTCGGTACCAAGGTTGTCCGCCAATCTTGCAAGAACAAATACACCACCAAAATCACCAACAAGAAAGTCGCAATCAAAGTCCAAGCTACTTCTTCAACGGACGCACTAATGTAATCTGTGGAATCCATATTGATGTTATATTCCAATCCTTCAGGGAAAAAGGGCTGCAACCGATCTAATTCTTTGCGGACCCCCTGCATCGTAGAAAGTGCATTTGCCCCCGAAGACAGATTCAACAACATCACAACCGCCGAATTTTTTCCATAAAAGGCTTCATGGGAGTAATCCTCTGACCCAATTTCAATGCGGGCCACATCAGACAAACGCAACAAGCCCCCTTCTTCATTCGTCCGAATCACAATTTGGGAAAATTCTTCAGGAGTAGATAACCGCCCTGTGGTTTGCAAAGCATATACCATTCCCTCGGAATCATCATTAGGCCGCACCCCCAACTTTCCCAAAGAAGGTTGATAGTTTTGCCCCGCAATAGCCGACCGAATTTTATCCACCGATAAATTCAAAGACGCCAACTTATCCGAATCCAACCAAATGCGCATACTTTTTTTGGCCCCATAGACATTGATTTCCCCAACGCCATCCACTTTACTTAAAGGCTTAATAACACTATTTTGCAGGTAATCATTGATTTGCTTAGCATCCATTTTGTTGTCTTTGGAATAAAAGGCGATAAAGGCCAATATACTGGAGGACGATTTCATCACTTTCAAGCCTTGCCGTTGCACTTCAGTCGGCAACAAACTTTGTACTTGCTGAACCCGATTTTGGACCTTCACCGTGGCCATATCAGGGTCTGTGTCTGATTTGAAAGTGATCGTCAGCATATAGGCACCGTCCATACTGGTAGAGGACATATAAATCATGTCATCTACCCCATTGATACCGTCTTCCAAAGGAATCCCGATGGTCTTGGCCACCGTATCCGCACTGGCCCCTGGGTAAGTGGCCCGCACCCGCACTTCGGGGGGCGTTACCGAAGGATACAAATCCACGGGCAATTGAAACAAACAAATCAATCCCGCCAACGATAGCAATAACGACAACACCGCCGCAAATCGGGGTCGGTTGATAAAAAATTGTGAAAACATTATTGAACCTCCGTTGTTAAAGGTTGAATCTTTTGTCCATTACGCAACTTTTGTCCGCCCGACAAAACAACTATTTCATCGGGATTTAATCCGTCTAAAATAAAGACACGACCGCCCACTAAATCCCCTAAACGGACATACTTTTGTTGAACCGTTTGATCGGAATTCACCACCATCACATAACTGCCTTGAGCATCATTATAGACGGCATTTTGGGGAAGAGTTAAGGCTTGTCCTTTTTCCGCTCCATCCAACAAAATAGTCACATAGTTATTGGGCAACAAAAGCCCTTGATCGTTATCCAATTCGGCATACAACGACACCGTGGCCGTTTGGCGGTCCATTTCATTATCCACAAAAATCTTATCCATGGGCAATTCTAACATCGTCCCATCGGACAATTCCACCCGAAAGCGTTGGCCCGACAAATCTCCATTTTGTTGAAAAAACTTTTTCATGAACAAATACTCTTTGTCCGTCAAAGAAAAGCCAATTTTCACAGGGGTTGTTTGCACCAAACGGGCCAAAGATTCCCCGCTGGACACATAATTTCCCTTGGTTTTGAGGGCTTCCCCCATTTGCCCTGAAATCGGGGCTTTCACTTCGGTGTGCTTCATATCAATTTCCGCCAAAGTCAAATTCGCTTTGGCCTGTTCTACGGCGGCCTCCGCTTGCAACCGCTTACTTTCCGACTTTTCCAAATCTGCCGTGGAAACAAATTTGTCTTTATATAATTCCTCTTGACGCTTATAATCGTTTTGAATTTGCTTTAAATCCGCCTCTGCCTTCGCCAAAGTCGCCTTCGCCACCGCTAAAGCCGCCCGATACTTGTCCGAATCAATCCGAAACAACACATCGCCTTCTTGGACAACCTGACCGTCTTCAAATAAAACTTCTTCCACTTCCCCCACAACTTGCGGCCGCACATCAACCGCATTTAACGGACGGACCAAAGCAATATAGCGTGTGGCTTCATTCAATGGCTGCGCTTGAGCCTTTCCTGCGGGCACATAGGCCAGGGCTCCCCTCTGCATTTGAGGCACCACAGGACTTTGCATATACCGCAGGGAATACCCCCCCGCAAAGCACACACCCGCAAAAACAAACACTAATAAGATTTTTTTCATTTTATCCCCCCTTTTTTAGTAATTTAGGCCCACCCTACACCTTTTTCATTTAAAAATCAAGACAAAAAAACTCCCCCTTAAGTACTAAGGAGGGGATATGTATTCGTCCTGAAAAGTTGGTGCCCAGGAAAAGACTCGAACTTTCACCCCTTTGACAGGACCAGCACCTGAAGCTGGCGCGTCTACCAATTTCGCCACCTGGGCAATACCAAGGGAATTTTAATCTATCCGCCCCCAAAAGTCAAGAAAATTTTCCTTACAAAAAGATTTGTTTTTCACCCTTTTATTTTTAGGACTTGATTATTTCAAACAAATTTTGTATAATAAGAACGGTTTGCGTCCGTAGCTCAGCTGGATAGAGTATTGCCCTCCGAAGGCAAGGGTCGTGAGTTCGAATCTCGCCGGACGCACCAAAACAAAGCCCGCCTCCCCTCAAGCGAGGCTTTTTTTATCGCCAAACAAGCCCGCCCCCTTTTTAAGGCCCTTTTGGTTGCCTTGGGCGAAAAAATAAAAAGCATGAAATTCTTCTTGACATTAAGGAAAAACTTTTGTAAAATGGATACACTCTTTTACCATCGGCAAAAGATGATGCGGGTGTAGCACAATGGTAGTGCAGCAGCCTTCCAAGCTGAATACGTGGGTCCGATTCCCATCACCCGCTCCAATTCGCAAAAGTGTCAATTTCCATTTGATTCGTTTTGCGGGGTGAGAAAACACCCACACCAAACAAAGGAACCGAAGTCTGAATAAGGCTTCATTTTATTAACTGATCAGTTAAGGAAATAGATAATGAGTAAAGAAAAATTTAACAGAACAAAACCACACTGTAATATCGGTACAATCGGACACGTGGATCATGGTAAAACAACTTTGACCGCTGCTATTACAAAAGTATTGGCCGAAAACGGTGGGGCTTCTTTTGTGGATTATGCCAACATTGATAAAGCCCCAGAAGAACGGGCTCGTGGTATTACAATTAACACTTCCCACGTGGAATATGAAACAGCCAAACGCCACTATGCGCACGTTGATTGTCCGGGACACGCTGACTATGTGAAAAACATGATTACAGGGGCAGCGCAAATGGACGGAGCCATTTTGGTGGTTTCTGCGGCTGATGGTCCAATGCCTCAAACACGTGAACACATTTTGTTGGCCCGCCAAGTGGGTGTGCCTGCCATCGTTGTTTTCATGAA
This sequence comes from uncultured Alphaproteobacteria bacterium, assembly GCA_934216505.1. Classification (GTDB taxonomy): domain Bacteria; phylum Pseudomonadota; class Alphaproteobacteria; order CAAHEQ01; family UBA3637; genus UBA3637. Next base: position 86,657 of record CAKQBW010000002.1, on the reverse strand, counting down.
CAAAATGGATATGGTTGATGACCCTGAATTGTTGGAATTGGTTGAAATGGAAATCCGTGATTTGTTGACCTCTTACCAATTCCCTGGTGATGAAATTCCTATCATCAAAGGGTCTGCGAAAGTGGCTTTGGAAGGCGGCGATCCCAAATTGGGTCATGACGCCATTATGGCTTTGATGGATGCGGTTGATTCTTACATTCCTCAACCTGCTCGTCCTGTGGATAAGCCTTTCTTGATGCCTATTGAAGACGTGTTCTCCATCTCTGGCCGTGGGACTGTGGTAACAGGCCGTGTGGAACAAGGTATCGTCAAAGTGGGTGATGAAGTTGAAATCGTTGGTTTGCGCCCAACTCAAAAAACAACTGTTACAGGGATTGAAATGTTCCGTAAGTTGTTAGATCAAGGGGAAGCCGGCGATAACATTGGTGTCTTATTGCGTGGGACAAAGCGTGAAGAAGTGGAACGTGGTCAAGTATTGGCTGTTCCTGGGACAATCACACCCCATACAGAATTTGAATGTCAATGTTATGTATTGACAAAAGAAGAAGGGGGACGTCATACCCCATTCTTTGGAAACTACCGTCCTCAATTCTACTTCCGTACAACGGATGTGACAGGGACTGTTGAATTGCCCGAAGGGACAGAAATGGTCATGCCTGGCGACAACATCACAATGAAAGTGAAGTTGATTGTGCCTGTTGCTATGTCTGAAGGATTACGCTTCGCTATTCGTGAAGGCGGACATACAGTGGGTGCTGGTACAGTTTCCAAGATTATTAAATAATCTCGTCTGTATAAAAGAAAAACACTCTATCCCAGCGATAGGGTGTTTTTTTATGTTGCAATTTTAAAATTGATGCGTTAAAATGATTTTGTTCTTTCAACAAAAGAACATGGGCGTAAGAAACCCTTGCAAGATAGAGTTGGCAACAACTCTTAAAATAACGTTGACATTCGTCATCGGGACGGATGTCAGCCAAATAAGGCGCTAGCCCAATAGGCTGAGCTATTATCTTGTATAGTTTCTTAACATCCGCCCACTTTATTAGTGGGTTTTTTTAAACTTTTTTACAAGGGGATAAGAAATGAAACAATTAAAAAATCAACCAAAGTGCGCCTTGGGGCGTGTCATGCGGGGACATGTTCCCTTTTTGGGAGGTTCTATTTTTTCCTCGCTCATTCAACGGAACAAAGAATCCAAAAGCGGTTATCGGCAAGGGGAATCAGGGCGCAGTATGGTTGAAATGCTGGGCGTTCTGGCGATTATTGGCGTGTTGAGTGTGGGCGGTATAGCGGGCTATACGACCGCTATGAACAAACATCGGGCGAATAAGATTTTAAATGGGGCGTCAGTGCGGGCCATTGTGGTTTCCACGCAAATTCAAAGAGGCTCTGCGGCACCGACACTGGGCGAATTTACAGACGCAGACAATGCGGTTGGTGGCGCCACTTTTACAGGTTTAGCCGATTGGAATAAAGACACCGACAAACGCTTTAGTTTGACTTTGACAGGGGTAAATGAAGATATTTGTACCCAAATGAAAGCCATGATAGGAGAAAATGGGATTATCCGAGAGATTGATGACGGTTGCACCACGATTACCTATAATAACGATTTAACTGCAACGACTTTCATAACGGACAATAAGGATTCCACAAGTTGCGAAAGTGCGGGCGGGGCTTGGGACGAAGCAACCAAGACCTGTGGTTGTCCAGGGCGCTATACAGGCTCTAACTGTGAAGTCGCCCCCACCTCCTGTCCTTCAGGAACAACCCGCACCGAAGACGGAAAATGCAAGTATTGTATTGACGAAAGCCAATGTATGGAATGTGAAATGGGGGACGAAATTTTAGATTCCGGCTATTATGTGTTGGTTGCAGAATGCTATAACCCTAAAACAGAAAACGCAAAGTGTGGTGATGTTTTGGGATCAGTGACTTGTCTCAAGTGTTCAAAACCTGAAACGCCCTATGTAGAGTACGCTGGGATGGGCTGTTATAACCCTAAAACACAAAATATAAACTGTAGTCGCTATACCTGTAAAACCTGTGAAAAGAATAGTGATACCCCTGATGTTTTTTGTACTGAGAACGCATGTACCTGTTATAATTCTAAAACACAGAATGTAAAATGTGGCGACATTGAATGCACTGTCTGTGATAAAGATAGCACCATCCAATGTGGTGGTAATGGCGTTTGTTCCTGTGTGGCGAAATAGGGGGAGCTTCTGTCGTTGGACTTTAAAAGGTTGGGTTTTCCCCAACCTTTTTTGGTGCCCCCAAAAAAATTTCCGCCTCTGGGGGAAGGACACAGGGGCGGAAATAACCAGCAAAAAGACCCTTTAATAAAATCCCTATTTCATCATCAAAGCAGTCAGACGCTTCACAAAATCCGCCGCATCAGGCAACGGTTCGCCTTCCGCCACCAAAGTTTGGTCATACAGCAACTTGATGTAATCTTCAGGATGCGCCATATCCGCCAACTTGTGAATCAAGGGGTGATAGGGGTTTAATTGTAAAATGCGGGTGCTGGCAAAAGCCGTTTGTTGCCCATGCATTTTCATCAACCGTTCCATGTGCAAACTCATCTCCCCTAAACCTGTTGTCAAAGCCATCGGCGATTCGGTTAAATGAGAACCGACCTCTACCTTTTGAATTTGATTTTTCAACACTTCCTGCACTTTCGTCATCAAAGCATCTAATTTCTTTTTATCCAAGGCAGACCCTTTATTTGGCACAGGCGCAATTTGATCCAATTCCGCCCCCGCCTGTTGAACAGCGCAAAACTTTTTGCCTTGATATTCCCCAAAAGTATTCGTCCAAAATTCATCAACAGGGTCTGTCAGCAACAACACTTCCACCCCCCGTGCTGTCAGGTTTTCCAATTGAGGGTGATGACGCAACACCCGAAGATCGGCGCCTGTCATAAAGTAGATTTTATCTTGATGAGGCTTCATTCTTTTTACATAGTCCGCCAACGAATTTAACTCCTCATTGGCTGAGGTATAAAAGCGGCATAAATCCGCCACTTCCTCCCGTACGTCAGACGGTTCGTACAAGCCCTCTTTTAAAACAACGCCAAAGTTTTCCCAAAAGGCCCGATATTCTTCGGGTTTTTCCGCCCGCTTTTTCAAAACAGCCAAGACCTTTTTAGTCAATCCTTGTTTGATTTTCGCCAACACAGGCGTTTGTTGCAACATCTCCCGACTGACATTGAGGGGGAGGTCTTTTGTATCAACAACCCCAGCTAAAAAGCGCAACCAATAGGGCATTAAATCAGGCATATCATTGGAAATAAATACTTGATTCACATACAGGCTCAACTTGCTGGGTTGATCAGGTTGAAACAACGATACAGGCGGCTTTGTGGGAATAAACAAAAGGGCCGTATAATCAATCACCCCTTCCACATGGGTATGCAAAGTTTCCCACGGCGTATCAAACGCCCCCGAAATCGTCTGATAAAATTCCTTATACTGTTCTTGATTGATTTCAGACTTCGGACGCATCCACAGGGCTGTCCCCGCATTAACCTTGGATTCTTCTTTCCCATCAGACAGGTAAATAGGAAACGCAATAAAATCGCTATATTGTTTAATCAAATGGCGCAAACGGAAAGAATCCGCATATTCGGCATCTTCTTTTTTCAAAAACAAAGTGATAGAAGTCCCATAGGCCGCCTGATCATCAGGGGTAATTGTGAAATCACCACTGCCCGAACTTTCCCATAACCAGCCCGACTTTTCCCCCGCTTTTTTCGTGCGCACTTGGACTTTATCGGCGACCATAAAACTGGCGTAAAAGCCCACCCCAAATTGACCGATCAACGCCATGTCTTTTTGCTTATCCCCTGACAAAGACTTAAAAAACTCCGCCGATCCCGAACGAGCAATCGTCCCCAAATGATTGATTAAATCTTCCCGATTCATACCAATCCCATTATCTGTAATGGTCAAAGTGTTAGCTTTTTTATCGGGGGTAATTGTCAAACGAAAGGCCTGATTTTTTTGTGCCAACTCAGGGTGTGTCAAAAGGGCATAGCGCAATTTTTCACACGCATCCGCCCCATTGGAAATCAATTCCCGCAAAAAGATTTCTTTGTTGGAATACAGCGAATGAATTACAATATCCAATACTTTGGCCACTTGGGCCTGAAAAGCAATTTTTTCTGATTTTTGTTCCATAGATAAACTCCTTCATTAAAACATATCTATGTATATATGTTTTTTGAATAAAAAATCAAGGGGGAAAAGCCTCCCCCTTGACAAAATTTCATTTTCAGATTACCTGCCTGAACTTTTGACCTTTTTGACTTTTTCTTCCACGTTCAAGTAATCATGCGCTTGAAGCAACAAATCCCTCAAGACATTTTTATAAACCATCTTGCCATAGGCATACGTTTGCCCTTCTTTGGATTGCAACAACCACTTATCATAAGGGTTGTTTTCCTTCGGGCATTTAAAATTTTGAGCCACCAAAATCTTATCCCACAGTTGAGGGTAATAAGAAAATGCGGGATTTTCCCCTTTTGCAAAAGAAATAAAACTATACCGAGGTAGGCTATCTTTATTAAAGAAACGCTTAATTTTGTCCAACTTCAGCCCCGATTTATTCAAGGCAAGTTTTGCCTCATAAACTTCGGGATAAGCCTGATACCACCAAGCAATCTTTTGCAACCCTTCATCACCTTGATTTAAAAGATGTTCCACTGCCCCAAAAACACGAATCCGATCCGCTGGCGCATGAAAGAAACGATGGGCGTACTTATCTAAAACTTCCCCCAATTCATTATAATAGCGTGTCTTATACCGCCCTTTCATCAGGGCATAGCGAATTGACCAAAGAACACCTTCAATAAATTGTGCCGTTTTTATCTGTTGCTGAGGACTTAAGCCTTCACGAGTCCAAGTATCTTTTTTCTTATGATATAAATCTGCCACACAAGGCAACAAACATGCCGCCTCTTTCGGGAGAGGCCTTTCCTTTTTCTTTGATATTTTTTTAAACATATTACTCCAATACTGCTTTAATCCGCCGTACGCCTGCCGAAGATGATTCTTCTTTCAGGATACGGAAATGCCCTAAATCCCCTGTATTTTGGGCATGAGGTCCCCCACAAACTTCTTTAGACACCCCTTCAATCGTATAAACTTTCACATTTTGGGCGTCATACTTGTCCTTAAACAAACACATAGCCCCTTCGGCTTCGGCCTGTGCCAAAGTCGTTTGCGTGCAAACGACAGGAATCTTTCTTTGAATCACTTCATTGACTTTATCCTGCAAATACTTTACTTCTTCAGGGGTCATCTTCCGTTCAAACGAAAAATCAAACCGCATGCGTTCAGGGGTGATATTAGATCCCCGTTGTTCCACAGTTGGCCCAAACATTTGACGCAAAATCGCCTGAACAATATGCGTGGCCGTATGATAGTGAGCCGACTTTTCCGAAGTATCGGCTAACCCCCCTTTAAATTTTTGCTCAGCCCCTTTGCGGGAAAGTTCTTGGTGCGCTTCAAAGCATTTATTAAAGCCCGCCACATCTACCGTTAAATGATGCTCCTTAGCCTCTTCTTGCGTAAATTCCAAAGGAAAACCATAGGTATCATATAAATGGAAAGCCGTGGGACCATCAATTTGATGCCCCACCAAACGAGCCCGCACCTTGTCCATTTCCTTTAATCCCGCCACAATCGTGCGATTAAACAGTTGTTCTTCCTTATCCAACTCCGCCATAATAAAGGCCCGATTGCGTTCCAATTCAGGATAATAGGCCTGATATTGATTCAACACACATTTGGCCAACTGAGGCAACACAAAATCTGTGATGCCAATTTTTTTCAAATTCCGAATAGCCACCCGAATCAAACGACGCAACACATAGCCTTGATCCGTATTAGACGGCACCAAATGCTTATCGTCCCCCATAATAAAAACAGAAGTCCGTACATGGTCCAAAATCTTGCGGAAAGGTACCAAGTTATCGGCATATTTTTTGTGGGAAATTTCCTCTAACTTTAACCGCATTTCACGGAACAACTCGGTGGTAAAAACATCATTTGTCCCATTCATAAAAGACAACACCCGTTCTAACCCCATACCTGTATCCACATTTTTTTGAACCAAAGGCACCAAAGACCCGTCTTTTTTCTTTTCATATTGCATAAACACATCGTTCCAAATTTCGGTGTATTTACCACAAGAACAACTGGGACCACAATCGGGACCACACGGGGCTTGTCCATTATCAATAAACATTTCTGTATCAGGACCACACGGTCCCCCATCGGCCAACCCCCACCAATTATCTTCGGCCCCATAGAAAAAGATTTGAGAATCCTTTAATCCTTGTTCTTTCCACAAAGCAGCCGTCTCTTCATCACGGGGCGCATTGGCATCCCCCGCAAAGGCAGTTATCGCCAACTGTTCTGGCTTAAATCCCAACTGGGTTGTTAAAAATTCATAACTCCACGCAATCATTTCTTTTTTAAAATAATCGCCCAAAGACCAATTTCCCATCATTTCAAAGAAGGTCAGATGACTGACATCCCCGACCGAATCAATATCGTTGGTACGCACACACTTTTGAATATCAGTTAAACGGCGACCTGCGGGGTGTTTTTGCCCCATCAAATAAGGCACCAAGGGGTGCATACCCGCTGTGGTAAATAAAACCGTAGCATCATTTTCAGGAAACAAAGACGCCGAAGGAATGACCGCATGTCCCTTTGATTTAAAAAAATCCAACCATAAATGACGCAATTCAGAATAAGTAATAGGCATTGTTCTTCTCCTTTAAAATTGGGGTTTATTATACGCTATACGGCCCCAAAAGTCAAGGAAAACAAAAACGGGCCCCGAAAAGGACCCGTTTCTTTGCCTTTTTCCTTCCTTTATTCCATAGTGGGACGCAGGATTTGGACATTTCTTTTGGTGCGTTCTTGCTGTAAAATTTCAGGAACTTTCCTTTCCATCACGGCTTGACGCAACTGGTCTTTCACCTCTTCAAATTTGGGGGGTTGCGTCATGCGTTTATCCAAAACTTGAATCACATGCCACCCATAGGCGGTCCGTACGGGATTAGACAATTCCCCTTTTTGCATATTAAAGGCAGCCTTGGCAAATTCAGGAATCATCATTTCACGGGTGAAATACCCCAAATCCCCATTTTGGGCATTTTTGTCCAAAGACTTCTGATTGGCCAAAGTGGCAAAATCGGCCCCCGCTTTTAATTGAATCAACACATCTTTGGCTTGTGCTTGCGTATCCACTAAAATGTGGCGGGCATGCACCTCAGGCTGTGATTGAAAAGCTCGGACCTGTTCTTGATAAAAATCCTTTAAATCTTGTTCTGTCAAAGCCTGATCCAACACACGGGTCAAATAAGCCTGGGTGATAATCTGGTCTTTCGCCATTTGAATCATTTGTTGAATCTTTGCTTCTTGAGGTAACCGCATTTCAGCAGCCCCCATTTGAATCACTTTGTTGTTGATGTACAAATCCAACATTTTGGGATAAATTTGTTGAAAAGGCACCTCGGACAATTGAGGAACTTGCTTGACAAAATCCTTGATTTGATCAATGGTAATAGGTTCCTCCCCCACGACAGCCACCACATTTTCGGCATACTGGGGCACCGCAGGCACCGTCCCCTGAACTGTTTCAGGCAAAACAGGTATCTGCTTCAACGGACAAGCACGGGGCGGATAAAAAATCATCAACGCCTCATAAACCAACCACCCCCAAATAAAGGCCGTCAAAACCATCATCACCAAGGTTAAAAGAATCCGGCGTTTCGGGGATTTTTTGACCTCAGGCGCCATGGGTAATTGAACGGGGTGAACCACCATAGATTTTTCCCGACTAATCGGACGCATCGGGGACTTTTTCACGGCTGTATTTTTTTTCTTTAATTTCATTTTTTTCTCCTCTCCCTGTTAAAGACATAATCCTAGTATAAAAGAAATCCCAGAAAAATCAAGTCTCCTTTTCATTTTTTTCTAACATTTTTAACCGATAAGAAAGCGTCCCCAAAAAAGCCCGTGCCAAACTGGGGTGCAACGACATAATCGTGTAAAGTTGATCCGAATCCCATTTTAAAAGAGTGGTCTTTTTTTGCGCCACCACTTTGACCCCCAACGGGGAAGGATTGAACACCGTTGTTTCCCCCACCATCTGACGGGGTTCCAATTCCACACTCTCCGCCCCCGATTTTTCCACCTTTAATTGTCCCGATAAAATTAAAAATAAATGCGTATTTTCTTGGGTGGGCTCTAATAACACTTCCCCTTCTTTCAAGGTTTTTTCCTTTCCGACAGAAATTAAATCTGACAAAGCCAACTCTGACGCTTTATCAAACAAAGGCACATTTTTAAGCAACAAAACTTTTTCATAGGTCATCATATGTCCTCCTGATGTTTCAAAAAATGGGTAAAAGAAAGATGGGGATTTTCTTCAACAAAAGTTTTTAAAAAAGCCTTTTGGCGGGGCTTGTCCCCCCAATATCTTAAAGCATCTAAACCCGCCTCCCACACCACAGGAAAGGAGCTGGCAAACGCCTTTTTCAAAACCGCCAAATCATCAAAACTCCCCACATGTTTTAAACCATATAAAGCCGCCGCCACCGCCCACCTGTCTAATTCAAAATCAGGATTCAAAATCAACTTTTTTAAAAAATGATAAGCCTGTGTTTTCCCCAAAGAGATGGTCCCATTTTTTTCTTGTTCTTCTATGGGCGCCATCAAAATGGGCCTCAACGAAACATATAATTTATGGGGGATTAAATCTTGTAATAATTCCACACCATTCATCTGAGCCGAAATTTGCTTTTTTAAAATCATCTGAATGGCATATAAAACCAAATCATTGGGATACAAAAGTAATAATTGATACAAAAGAATCAAGCGCAAATCATTCAAACTGTCTTTAAATGAACGTATTAAAAACCCAAAAGAATCCGCCAAAACAGGATCAGGGGATTGCCCACATTTTTGGACATTTTCCCACAACCAATACCACCGTTGAATATCCCGTTTTAAAGTAGGTAATAAAATCTTTTGACGTTGATTCCTGACCCAGACAATTTTGGAATCCCATAAAGCCTTTAAAATATCCTTACGTAATTTTTGGTCAGCAACATTTAAAGAACGCAACAAAATTTGTTTGCCCTCACCGCTAGAAAGTTGCGCCAAAAAAAGCACCAACTTTTTGCGACGGGCCAAAGGCACATGCACATTCCCGATCATTTTTTCAATCGGAGGTAAAGCTAACTTCCCATAATTTTTCAACGCCAACAAAGCCGATTCTTGTAAATCTACTTCGTCTAAAGCCGATAAAACGAAACTTAAACTTTGCGTATGTCCAATCACCCCTGCCGTCAATAACGCCCGACACACCACTTCTTTATCGGCGTGCTTGAGCAAAGGTAAAACCAACCGAATCAACCCCGTTTGAGGGACTTGGTCAATAATATCCAACGCCTGAAAAATATCCTCTTTTCGGGCACTTTGCGCCAAGTGTTGCAACCCGTCCATCGCCAACAAAGCACATTCGCCCCCAGTCTTTAAAAAACCCAAAATCGCCCCTGATTTTAATTTTTTATCATCCAAGTAAGCCCCAAATTTATGGAACACTTTCGTGGGATTTTCTTCGCCCTCCCGATGAATCAAAGCCGCCAAAATACGCGTCTTCACTTTTTCTTCTTGATCGTGATGAAATGCATAATTGAGTTGCCGATAAGTCGTGGGAGTCAATCCGTATAAATCCAACCGATCCACGCAAAACAAGCGCACCTGAATATTCGGGTGCATTAAACCATGGGCAAGTTCTTTTCTTAATCCAGGAAAACCCGTTTGAATCATCAATCGGAAAAAATACAATACTTCATCTAAATCCTTTGACCGCACCCCTTGCCTTAACATTTGCTTTGTTTTTTGCGATAATGCCATCAAGGCCCCTGCACACCAACGGCGCATCTGACACATCTTGATGAAAAAACGATCGTAAAACACTAACGCCAAAAATAAAAAAAGTAAGAAAAGACAGCCCCCAACGGCCAACATCAAAGCCCCTTGCGTGGGGGAAAAATTCAAAATAATACTGCCTAAAAAAAGCCACGCCAAAGGCACACACACCACATCACGATGCCACCGAATCCGAACCCCTTGCCCCAAAACCAACAGACGGGGAAGCGTTTGCAAAAACATCCCCCAATATAAATAGCCCAAGACCCAAACACCCACAACCCCTAATCTCACCCCAGCCGACCAATCCCCATAAAAACTCAATCCTGAAATGACAAACAACGCCCCCAATAAAGCCACCCCAGAAATCATGTTATAAATGTAATTAAACCGATACAATAATGCCAAACACCCTAACCCTAAAATCCCCCGATAGAACCAAATTTGCGTTAAAGTTGTCCGCATTTTAGAAAGTGTTAAATCACGATAAAATAAATAATCCAAGCCCCCAAAACAGAACATGAACAAAAAGGAAAGAATCAACAGACAAGCCACTAAATTCAACTCGGCAGGATCTTGAACACCTCCTGACTTTTTCACAAAACTTTCACTGGGCACCGGCAACAACAAAACCAAAATCTTCATCAAAACAAACAACGCCCCCAAACTCATCAACGCCATTAAAAACAAAGTTTGATGCCTACCTTGAATAGAGGAAATTTGACCCGCCCCATAAATCAATCCCAAAAATAAGCACCCAAGCACCCCCAAAAATTTATAAGAATCTAACCTTAAAGGAATAAAACGGCGAGCAATCATAAAAAAAGATTTTTGAATCAAAATCGGGGCCGTGTATAAATAAATAAATAACGCATTCACCAACCACACATTTCCATCTGAACTTTTCGTGGCCCACAAAAGCCCCACCAACACACAGAACAAGACCCCACACAACGGGACACCCCCATAGCCAAAACGGCGATCCAACTTGACCGTGATACGCCCCACAAAAGACAAAATAATCCCCACCAACAAAAAGTCAAAACCAATATCAAACAGACCCTTTTTTTGTAAAAAAATCTCAACAGTGGGGATTTGTAAATACACAAAAAAGAGCCCTTGAAAAAAAGCCCCCAACATCAACAAAGACAAAATCCGCCACTCTCTTACTTTGAGTTTATTTAATCGTTTCATTAATCGTTTGGTTTGAATGAGCATCCCTTTATTCCCCCAACAAAGAATCCACATACTCTTCGGCCGTAAAAGAATTAAAATCTTCCACCCCTTCCCCCACACCTATCGCATAAATAGGCAACGAAAATTTATCCGCCAAGGCCACCAAAATTCCCCCTTTGGCGGTTCCATCTAACTTCGTCATCACCAAGCCCGTTAAAGGACAAACCTCATTAAAAATTTTCACCTGAGAGAGCGCATTTTGCCCCACGGTGGCATCCAAAACCAAAATCGTTTCATGCGGGAAAGACGGATCTACCTTTTGAATCACCCGATGAATTTTTTTCAATTCATTCATCAAATCCACACGGTTTTGCAATCGGCCCGCTGTGTCAATAAAAACAAGGTCTGTTTTCTTTTTTTGACATTGTTTCAGGGCATCAAAAATCAATCCCGCTGCATCACACCCTTCGGCCCCCGCATAAAAATCAGAACCTGTTTTATCCGCCCATTGTTTTAATTGTTCCACGGCCCCCGCCCGAAAAGTATCCCCCGCAACCAAGGCTTTTGTCTGATCCCGAAAAGCATGCGCCATTTTTCCAATCGTGGTTGTTTTTCCTGCCCCATTCACGCCCACAATTAAAAAAATCATGGGGGGGTGTTTGGGCACAGGAAGTGCCTGCGCCACAGGGATCATTTTTTGGATTAAAAGATCCCGCACACAGGCCCGAATTTCGGTCGCTGTCTGACCTTTTTTTTCATGCACTTTTTTTAAAATTTCTGTTGTTGTTTGAATCCCCATATCCGAACGGATCAAAGCCTCCTCTAATGCTTCTTCCTCAGCCACAGAAGCCGCCGAAAAAAACCCCGCTGTTTTTTGAAGACCTTGCTTTAACTTATTCAACCAACTCATTTTCTTTGACTCCTGAAATTTTAACTTTTACCACTTCCCCCGCGTGATAAGGTTGTTTCAACAAAACATGCAAATAATTTTCCGTCCATCCTGCTTGATCAGATTCCACCAAAACAGAAACTTCCTGCCCAAGCGTTTTTTGCAAAAGGTCTTGATAAAGCCGTTGCCCCAAGGCCCGTAATTGCTTGGCCCGCTCTTTGCGAATACTTTTTTCAACCTGCATCATTTTTATGGCAGGCGTTTCGGGTCTTTCAGAATAAGGAAAAACATGCAGATGCGTGATATTTCCCCGCTGGACTAAATCCATCGTGTTTAAAAATTGCGCTTCTGTTTCCGTGGGAAATCCGGTAATAAAATCCGCCCCAAAAACAGCCTGTGGCCGTACCGCCCGCAAACGCTTGATTAAATTCAAAACCTCTTGACGGCGATGACGGCGGGCCATCTTACGCAAAATATCATCGTCCCCAGATTGAATAGAAAAATGGAAATGCGGCATCACTTGCGGATAGTTTTTGACCAGTTCAATAAAATCTTCTTTTAATCCGGCGGGATCCAACGACCCAAAGCGCAACCGCTTGATTTCAGGAACTTCCCTTAATAAACGTTCGCTGATGGCCACAAATCCATAAGGATAAGACACTACATCGGCTCCCGTCAAAACAATTTCCAAAAAGCCCGCCCGCACAAAGGCTTTGGCCTGTTCAACCACCTGATCAGGGGGCAACCCTTTGTTCGGCCCACGGGACAAGCGCACCACACAAAAAGTACAATGGTGATCACAGCCTTGTTGAATTTGTAAAAAAGCTTTATTGCGCCCTTCAAATTCATGGACAATCGGTAATTGAAAAGGGGCGTCAATCGGGCCCACTACGCATTTACTTTTTTCATGCAACAGTTGGGGATTTAACTTTTCGTGATTCCCCAAGACCCGATCCACCTCAGGCATAGAGGCATATAGTGCCGGATTTAATTGCACCGCACACCCCACCACGACAATTTGAGCCGTTGGATTTTCCCGCCTTAATCGGCGAATAGTTTGACGACACTGCCTTTCGGCTTCCCCCGTCACCGCACAGGTATTCACCACAATGGTGTTGTCCCCTAAATCCGCCCCCAATCGGGCCATTAAGGCACTTTCAAAAGTATTCATGCGGCAACCAAAAGTTATTATTTTCATAATTTATATTATAGCAAAAAAGAATAGAAAAGGCAATTCATACTTGATTTTTAATTTTTTTCTCTTATTTGAAAATTGTCTAACGAAAGGAATCGCCATGCAAAAAGAAACAAAAGAATTTTTATGTACTGCCTGCATTTCATTTTTATCAGGGGTGGTCATTACCTTGATTATTTTTGGGTGCGCCACCCGTATGGCCCGCCTGCATCAAAAGCCTCCTCGCTGCCCTTATACTCAACAAATGAATGCGTTTAAACACCACAACAAATTGATGGGCCGCAAGCCCGTTCCCGTGGTGGTCCTGCCTCAACCTCAACCAAAAGTTCCCCCTAAGGCCCCCACAACCCCTTAGGATTTGGGGTAAATATGCTTATTATACCGCCGATGAACCCAGAGCACTTGTTCGGGATTTTGACGAAACCATTGCTCATAAATTTGGTTGATTTTTAACATCAACTGATATTCGGCCTCCTCACGGGAAGACGCTTGAGGCAACACCAACGGCTTAAAAATTTCAATTTCATAATGGTCTTTTTGAAAAACGCATTTGGCCATTAAAATCGGCAGATTCATTTTCAAAGCTAACTTCGTCATAGCGGTCGCTGTTTGCGCCGGCATTCCATAGAAAGGCACCGTCATTCCTTCCCGAAACTTTTGGTCGCATAAAATAGAAATAAACTTTCCCTTTTTTAATAAATCAATCATTGTTCGAGCCCCGCTGGGACCTTTGGGAATCTTCACCCCTTGACGATGATGAAATAACAACCAATTTAAAAACACATTATTTGCTTTTCTGAACACAGGATTCAACACAAAGTCAGGAGCCACTTGGCGTCCAAAGGGGACCTCCCAATTTCCAAAGTGCGCCGAACAAACAAAGCCCCCTCGCCCCGCTTGATAGGCCTGCTTTAAATAGCCAATATGATGACACTTTGATTCCCGTAAGACCCTTTTTAAATGGGGTAATTCGGCCGCCACTTGCCCAAAATGCGCCCACATTTGGGTCAAAATTTTTTGATTTTGTGCTTGCGTATTTTTTGGAAAAGCAATATGCAAATTAAACAACGCCCACCCATTGCGTTTGGGATTTAATTTTCCCACAATTTTCCCCAAAAAACGCCCCACACAGCGGGCCATTGGTAAAGGCATCATCCAAAACAAAAACAACACGCTTCCCACCAAAAGGCCCACGACAGGATCTATCAGCCATCGCTGTGCAAAAGTATGTTCGCCTTGGGCTATCTTTTTCATCACAAAATTTCCCCCAATAAGTGTCGTAATTTTTCGGGCTCATCAAACCGAAATTCCCCCGATACCGCATGAATTTGATGACAGGATTCAGGGGGGAGTTTCACCCAATCTTTACAGGTTGTCGCCCAAACATAATCTGGATATTCTTTTTTCAAAGAATCAATATCAAAGCACGTATAAAAATAATGGTCTGGAAAAGATTTTTCCACCCGCAACAAAAGCCCGCTGTTTTTCAACATCTGGAAAAATTTTTCGGGGTGTCCAATGCCCGCAAAAGCCCCAATACGAGGGGCTTTTTCAAAGACCTTTAACGAGGCTTGATCAGGATAAAAAGCCCCCGTTAAAAGCGGTAAATCCACTTTGTTTTCTTTCAAATAATCCCGAACGCCCCAAGTATCTTGCCCCACCAAAATAAGCGCATCCGCCCGCTTTAATCCCCTTAAAACAGGCTCACGCAAAGGTCCCGCAGGTAAAACCCGTTCATTCCCAAATCCCAAACGCCCATCAACCACCACAAACGAAAAGGTCTTTACTAAACTGGGATTTTGAAAACCATCGTCCATAATTAAACAATCCGCCCCTAAATTTTCGGCCAACTGCGCCCCTCGGGCTCGGGCACTATCCACAATTGTGGGGGCTTTTTGGGCCAACAACAACGCTTCATCGCCCACTTCTAACGCTGTATGAACCGCCATATCCACCAACACACTTTGTTGGCGGGCTTTATACCCATGATTCAAATAATAAAATCTCTTTCCTTGTTGGCGTAAAAAAGCCCCCAACGCTAAACAAACAGGCGTTTTCCCCACGCCCCCCACGGATAAATTTCCGACACACAAGACAGGCATTTTTGATTGATAGGGATGATTTTTTTTCAATCTTCGGGCAGAAAAATAAGCATAAATTAGCCCCAAAGGATTTAACATCAACGCTAACTTTGAATTTTTATCTTGCCAAAATTTTGGGGCACGCATTATTCAATCCCCCTTTCTTTTAAATAATGAACGACACGGTCCAACACCGCCATTTCTGAAACAGCCATTTCATGGGCCCGCTGACGCATCGCCTGTTGTTCGGCTTCATGCGTCCAATAAAAAGCAATTTGTTGTGCCAAAGCCGTGGCATCGGGCACCTCAATTACCGTCTGATTTTCTTTACCCTTTTTCATAAAAGCACGGAAGTTTTGCGTATGAGGCCCCACTAACACCACACGGGACCAATACATCGGCTCCAACATATTTTGCCCCCCAAAGGGAATCAAACTCCCCCCTACAAACACAACAGGCGCCAGTTGGTAAATCAATCCCATTTCCCCCAAAGTATCCGCCAAATAGACCTCTGTTTCAGGGTGAATTTCTTGCCCCAAAGAACGGCGCGCGACCTGAAATCCTTTGGCCGAAAACATTTTCACTAACTCTGTGGCCCGTTGAGGGTGGCGGGGCGCACAAATGGTTATCATCTGGGGAAACTTTTCCCGTAATTGCGTCATCGTTTGCACCATCATTTCTTCCTCGGGCCCATGGGTAGAGGCCATCACCCAAGCGGGCCGCACCCCGATTTGGACAAGGAGACTTGTTAATTCTTTGGCGTCAAAAGGACTGGCTGTAGCGGCACATTTCAGATTCCCCACACAAGCAGGCGCCGCTCCCCCTAACACTTCCAAACGCCGCCGATCTTCTTCTGATTGCCCCAAAACCGCACTAAAGCACGACAACATCTGACGAATAATGAAGGGGTGTTTTTGCCATCGGACAAAAGACCTATCTGACACCCGCCCATTTAACAAAACAAGGGGGACTTTTTCCTGTTGAAACGCCGCCAAAGTGGTGGGCCAAAATTCTGATTCAAACCACAAAACGGCTTTCGGTTTAAAAAAGCGAATCAACCGCCGTGTGAAGCCTGGGGCATCTAGCGGCAAATAATGATGAAAGGCCCGTTCGGGAAGTCTTCTTTGCATCAACGCCGCCGAAGTCGTGGTCCCACTGGTCACCATAATAGACAGGTGGGGATTATTTTCCAACAACTTTTGAATCAAACTCAACATAGACAAACATTCGCCCACACTGGCGCCATGCATCCAAATCAAGTCTCCTTTGGGACGCATCCGCCCTGCAAATCCGAACCGTTCCTTAAAACGCTTTTTGTCCTCTTTCCCCTTCATTAAGCGAAATCCAAAAATCACCAACCACAGGGGCATTATCAAGATAAAAAGTAGCTGATACAAAAATAAAAGTATCATTTTATTGAACTTTCTGTTAAAATAATTTTGTCATTAGCATATCTTTTTTTTAAACAAAAGGCAAGACATGATTGGGATAAAGACAAAAAACATCTTGTTAGAGCAAAATTTATGCCGTTTATATGCGGGAAAAATAAGACCTTATCAAAAAGGAATCCCCTTTGAAATCCTTTTGACAGACAATCCCCATGAAAAAAGCCCCTCTATCCCCGTTCTTTATTTGGGGGAAAAAGGAGATTTGTCTTTTCCTTTTTCTTTGGCGGATTTAGAACAAGCCCTGACAAAGGCCACCCAAAAACCCATTGAACTCACACATTTTTATTGGACTTCTCATCTAAAAACTTTAACGGATAAAAAAAACAAAAAGGCCTATACACTGACCCAAAAAGAAGCCGAACTGATTGACTATTTACAAAATCAACCCCACCACCAAGCCACCAAAGAACAAATCTTATCGCAAGTGTGGCACTATAACGAAAACATCAACACACACACTTTCTCTACGCACTTATATGCTTTAAATCACAAAGTGGGAAAAAATAAACTGATTCGCCTAAATAAAACGAAATATCAACTATTTTGAACGGGCCACAGGCTCCACAATATTTTCACCCGCAGCAGGTTTTTCTTGCCCAATAGCAGGCAATGTCTTGGGTAGCGGTTTTTCCGCCTGAATACCTCCTGTCGTCCCCGACAAACCTTGGAATTGGATTTCCCGTTGAACAGGTTGGACGTTTCCTCCCCCTGTTGCGCCCGAAGCAGGCAAACTCGTCAATCCGCCATTGCGTGAGCTCAATCCACTTAACATTTTTTCAGTTAAACTATCCGCCAAAACCGTATCCCGTAAAACAGGATTTTTTTCCAAATACCACAATAAATTGCGTCCATTGTCGTCCGTTTGATTCAAAGTCAGCCCTAACGCTTCAATGGCTTGAACCATCAAATTCATAATGTTTTCATTGGGGGCATAATAGGCCGCAAACAATAAAACGGGGATTTCTTTTGGGGCCCCCGCAATGGAAAAGCCCGACAAACTGACCCGTTGATTGGCTTGTTTAATGTCTTGTTCCAACAACGCCCGCAATACCTCATGATTACCCCGCAAAATCGCCAACTGAATCAATGACCCGCCACACCGAATTTGGGGATCCACAAAAACAACCCCTTGCCCCATCAACTTTTTAATTTGATTGGCATCACGGGCATTACGAATCAATGTTTGTAAAGGCGTATAGGCGCAATCCATCGGGGCCGCCTCTACAGTTCCCCCTATCAAACAAGCCGCACACACGCATCCTAATAAAAGTTTTTTCATAAACGCCCCCTTTTTTTATTCGTCTTTATATGGATTATGAAATAAAAAAATCTTTTTGTCAATAGGAATATTTTGTTTTATATCAAAAAGAGAAACCGTAGATTTAATTCCCCGCACATCAACCACATCCCATTGCTTTAAAGCCAAACTTTCTTTATCAATCACCAAAGTCAGTTCTCCTAACTCTTTAGCCCCTTTTTTATGGGCCGTAATCGTGTATTCGTCCAACACATCTTGGACATCTGTCACCACAAAGCCTTCATCATCAAACACCAACTTATCCCGTAAAATCCATTCCACCGGCGTTGAATTTAAATCAAAATAATTGACCTGTTCCAAATCTTTGTCGTGATAGATAAAAACGCCCCCTGTCGCCACAAATTCCAAGGGCGATCCTTTTTCGTATTTCAAGCGCATCTGACCGGGTTTAGATAGGTAAATCGTTCCCGTTTGTAAATCATCTTTCATTTTGGAATTAAATTGCGCAAATTGAGCCGTCAGCGTCCGCATTTTGTTATAGGCTTTTTCTACCTGATTTAAAATCTCCCGATGACGGGGCGTATCAATTTCCTTTTCCACCACTGCCCATACAGGACACATCCAAGCCCAAAACAATAAAAAAAACACCCATTTTTTCATTCACCGCCTCCTGTCAAAATCTCACGTTTCCCAGCGATATTCGGGGCGGATATCACCCCATTTTGTTCCATTTTTTCAATCAAACTGGCCGCTTTATTATAGCCAATAGACAACCGCCGTTGAATATAACTGGTGGTTGGCTTTTTATCCCGCAAAACAATCGCCACCGCCTTGTCATACAATTCATCGCCACTGGCCGTTGCACCACTTCCTCCTGCGGCAATTTCCGCCGATTCAGAAACCACCGCATCTACATACTTGGGTTCGCCTTGACTTGCCCAATGTTTCACCACCGCCCCCACATCTTCATCAGACACAAAAGGCCCATGCACCCGCATTGGTTTGTTCCCAGCGGGCATATACAGCATATCCCCTTTACCCAATAATTGTTCCGCCCCTTGTTCGTCCAAAATCGTGCGTGAATCAATTTTATTGCGCACTTGGAAGGAAATACGGGACGGGAAGTTAGATTTAATCGTCCCTGTCACCACATCCACTGAAGGCCGTTGCGTGGCCAAAATCAAATGGATTCCCACGGCCCGCGCCATTTGCGCCAACCGTTGAATCAATGGATCGGCTTCTTTGCCACATTGGCCCATTAAATCCGCCATTTCATCAATGATAAAGACAATATACGGCAAAGGAGTTAGATCAAAGGCCTGATCTTCCATAATCGCCTCGCCTGTCGCTGGATCAAAGCCCGTTTGAACACGTCGTTTCAGGGTTAAATTTTTCTCTTTCGCTTCCCGTAATTTGGCATTAAAGCCTTCTATGTTTCGCACCCCCACTTGGCTCATAGACCGATAGCGATCTTCCATTTCATGCACCGCCCATTTCAACGCCATCAACGATTTAGACGGTTCCGTCACCACTGGTGTCAATAAATGGGGAATCCCATTATACACCGATAATTCCACCATCTTAGGATCCACTAAAATCAGCCGACACTGTTCGGGGGTAAAGCGATATAAAAGGGACAAAATCATCGTGTTGATTCCTACAGATTTTCCTGACCCTGTCGTCCCCGCCACCAACAAATGAGGCATCTTGGCCAAATCAGCAAACACAGGCGTCCCCCCGATATTTTTCCCCAAAATAATCGGCAAAGCCCCTTTGTGTTCTTTAAAGCCTTCATCTTCCACCATTTCCCGAATATAGACGGTTTCACGACTGGGGTTGGGCATTTCAATCCCAATCACATTGCTGCCTGGGACCACCGCCATACGCACAGACACCGCCCGCATTTCACGGGCCACATCATCGGCCAAAGCAATCACACGGGAAGTTTTGACCCCGCTAGCGGGTTCAAATTCGTACAAAGTCACCACCGGTCCAGGATGCGCCCCCACAACATGCCCTTGGACGCCAAATTGCGCCAACACATTTTCCAAAGAACGAGAAATCTGATTCATCTGTTCTTTACTAAACTTAGACCCACCGCCATTTTTCACAGGGGCCAACAAATCGCTGGACGGTAAGGCCAAACTGGGCAACGATTTTGGTTGCAAAGTTTGGGACGCACTTTTAACCGTCCGCACTTTTGCTTTAGGCGCACTCTTTTTAATCTTTTCCACCTGACGATGCCAATGAATTTTTGTCCATAAGGCCTTGATTTTTTGCGAGATACCCCAAGGTAATCGGGCTAATAAAAACGCCCCTGTACGCCCCACAGCCTTTAACAAAAAGACGACAGGCAAGTGAAAAGCCCACGCCAACAAAAACAAATCCACCACAGCCAACAAAACAAATCCCCATTTAGCCAGCCCAGATCCCCATGCTTTCAGGTACCCCCCCACAAAGCCACCCAACCCCGCCTTAAACCATTCTGTTTCCATGGGAATAAACGCCATCAAGTAAAGCCCCAACAGGCCCCCGATGATTCCTGCCCATAACCGACACTTCAACCACCGTTGATGCCCCCAAGAAAACGCCACGAAAGCTAAAATAAAAATCGGTATAAAAAAGGCCCCCAGCCCCAATAATTGTAATAAAATATCCGCTGTCCAAGCCCCCACACTCCCTAAATAATTTTTTGTTTCCGCGGGATTATTAGCGGTATTCCACGCCCCATCTTGCGGGAAATATCCCCCCAGACAGACCGCCAAAAACAAAGCCATGAAAATCCAAAAAATAAATTTGACAGCCCTGCTTTTTTCTTTGGTCATAAGTCCCCCTTTTGCTCTTCCTGAATCACTTGCCGAATCACGGGAATCGTAATTTTGCGCCCACTTTCCAAAGCTAATTTGTCCGCCTGAGCCACCACCCGTTGCAACAAAGGAAACGACCGCGTCAGATGCAAACTTAAATAATCCAAGACACTTTCTTCCACCAAAATATGCCGATCTTTAAAGGCTTTTTTGGCCACCTGACGCATCAACATTTCATCGGGCAAAGTAATTTCCGCCTTGGGAATCATATTCAAGCGGGACACCAAATCAGGCAAAGTAAAATCGGGCACATAACGGGAAGTCAATAACAAATCTCCCCCCAATTCTCGCACAAAGTTAAACAAGTGCAACAGGGCTTCTTCATCGGGTAAATCCTGCAGATTTTCCACCACCATCTTTTTTTGAAAAGGAGGCCGAAAATACCCTGTTAAATTTTTGGCTTCAATCACCGTATCTGAAAACAAATTCACTAAATGCGTCTTTCCCGACCCTTGTGGCCCAATAATCCACACCGCATGTTGGGGCCAATCGGGATATTTATCAATCCACGCAATGGCTTCTTCATTACATTGGGAAACCCAAAAAGCCTCACGCCCATAAACGGTTCTGTAGGGTAAAGAAAGGGTGAGTTGCTCTGTCATTTACTTTCCTTTAAAAAACGAAGTTGTTTGGTACCATTGATACCCCCATCGGATAAAGGTCCCCACAACGGCCGCCAAAGGCACCGCCACCAAGACCCCCAAAAAGCCGAACAGCGACCCACAGGCCAACAACGCAAACAACACCCAAAAAGGAGAAAGCCCCACGCGTCTGCCCACCAAATACGGGGTGAGGATATAACTTTCCAAAACGCTGCCCACACAAAAGACCCCCATGACCCAGCCAAACAAAGACCAGCCACCGCCTTGGATTAAAACCATAATCATCGCCACAATCAAGCCCGTAAAAAAGCCCACATAGGGAATGAAACTAATCAACCCCGTCATCAACCCAATCACCACACCCAAATCCAACTGAGTCAGGCCCAAAGCCACACTGTAATAGACCATCAAAAGAAAACTTAAAAACATCTGCCCCCGTAAAAAAGCAGACAATGTCCTGTCCAATTCCCCCGCCATCTGCTTTATTTTTTCACGATAGCGATGGGGAATCACCTCTTCACATTTTTTTTGAAGCATCGGCAAATCCTTTAACACATAGAATAACACAATCGGGCTGATAAACAAAAGCATCAAGATGTTCATGACGGCCAAGCCCCCTGAAATCAACTGATTCAATCCCGCCCCAAACGCATTCAAGACGCCTCGGGTCATTTGAGTGGTGGTATCCGATAAACGATACATTTCTTGATAGGAAATTTCGGGCCGCCCCCATAAAATCAAACTTTTTAAATAGGACCATAATTTTTCCGCAATCAAAGGAATGCGCCCAATAAAGCCCGTGATTTGGGTTTGTAAAACAGGAATCAATAAAAACAATCCAAATGCCAAGATAACCAAGACACTGACAACCACCAACGCCGTTGCAATACCCCGCCCACAAAAGTGGGATAAATGTTTGACCAATGGATTGAGCAAATACGCCAACACAAAGGCCAACACAAACGGCAACAAAATACCCTCTATCGCCCACAAAAAGCCCCCCAAAAGAGCAACGACAATTCCCCCAATAATCCATTTTTTATTCATAGACAACTCCTTTGACTAAAGTCCCACTGGTCCCCATAAAATCAGGCACCCATTGCCATCCCGCCTGCCGCCATTTTTCCGACAATTCTTCGGGTGTTCCCGTATAGGAAAAAGAAACTAACATTTGATGATTAAAGACACCTTGCAACATAAAATCCTTGATAAACTTTAATGATTCTAAACGATTTTTATCTTGGACCCACCCCCTTAACGAAGGTTCATTTAATCGAGCATAATAGGTATGGCGGTTATCGGACAAAGCGGCCTGTTGGGCCCGTGTTTCTTTTTCCATTTGCTTTAATAATTGCGCCCACCCTGTTTCCAAAGAATACCCCTGATACCAATCAAAAGCGACTTGTTGCTGTTGGACGGCCCCGTTCGTATAAACTTCCCCCGTCAAACGCCAATTATTTTCCCCCACCTGTTCGGCTTTCACCAACAAAATCCCTTGCGCTTCATAACGGGGTAAGAAAATATTTAATTCAGAAATATCCCCCTTTTTCAAAGAACGATTTACCGCCACAATTTCGTCCAAATCCCCACTTAAAAGTTTCAATTCATAAAAATCAGACAGACGATTTTGTTCATTCAAAAACCGAAAAAGAGGATTTGTTTCTTCTAACCCCACCCAAGTATCCCTGACTTTAAAAACAGGCACCACCATCAAAACGGGCGGGTCTTGCCTTAAAAAAGGAATTTTTTGGGCCGATAAAAAATCCATAACGGCTTGTTTTTTAAATTGAACATCTACCTGTGCCCAATAGTCTGTCGGGGTGTTTTTTTCATTTTTTAAAGACAAATCTTGCACCATCACCACCAAATCATTGGGGTCGGGTAATTTTTCCACAAAGGGATTTTGTTCCCCCACCAAACGGCGCATTAAAATTTGAAACGCCTGTTTCTGTGCTTGCTCTAGGGCCTGCGATTTTGCCTCTTTTGCCGATAAAGCCGTGGCTTGAACAGCAATTTCTGGAACTTGATAAAAATCCGCCCACCCCCCAAAGGGGAAAGACAGCACCCCAAAAGTTAAAAAGAAAAAGATAAATTTCATTTTTTTTGTTGCCCTTTTTTCTATTTCGTTGTATTTTATCACAAAAATAGGATAAAACGCAACCCATAAAGGAGAAAAAAATGAACTACGATGCAAATAATGTTTTTGCCAAAATTTTGCGGGGGGAAATTCCCTGTAAAAAAATCTATGAAGATGAAAATGTCTTGGCTTTTTACGACATCAATCCCAAAGCGAAAATTCATGCGTTGGTGATCACCAAAGGCATGTATGTCAATTTTCAAGATTTTGTAGAACATTCGTCCAACAAAGAAATTACGGACTTTTTCCGGGCCATTTTACATGTCGCGAATTTGTTGGGATTAAAGCAAGATGGCTATCGCTTGGTCATGAACACAGGTAAAAATGCGGGGCAAGAAGTCCCTCACTTACACGCCCATATCTTGGGGGGCGAACTTTTACCGACAGACCATATCTAAATCTTTCGGACGGGCAAAGGAAAAAATCATTCCCCCTGTAATGGGATCGCATTCCCGTAAAATCACGGGAACTTCATCGCCCATCTTATAAACTTGTCCCGTATGGCGTCCCACCAAACGCGCCCCTTTTTCATCTAAACGATAATAATCACCCCGCATCGTGCGGAAAGGCACAAAGCCATCGGCGCCTGTATCGTTCATCGTTAAAAAGACCCCAAATGCTGTCAATGAAGAAATACGCCCATAAAAAAGTTGGCCGATTTTTTCCCGCATATAGCCCGCCAAATACTTATCCACAGCGTCTTGTTCAGCACTAGCACTGTTTCTTTCGGTAAAGGAAATATGTTCCGCAATTTGGGCAAAGTTTTTTTCTTCATCGGCGGTCAGCCCCCCTCTCCCCAACTTAAACGCCCGCACCAAAGCCCGATGCACCATCAAATCAGCATACCGCCGAATGGGGGAAGTAAAGTGCGCATAGCGGGCCAAAGCCAACCCAAAATGGCCGATATTTTCGGGACTGTATTGGGCTTGCGCTTGGGTCCGAAGTACAAAGGTATTCAAGGCATAACCCAACTTTTTTCCCGCCACCCGATTTAAAATATCATTAAAGGCCGTTCCCGACACTTCAGGCAATCTTTTTTGAAAACCCAAGGACTTTAAAAAATCGTTAAAGCGGGTGATTTTTTCTTCACTGGGTCTATCATGCACCCGATACATGGTGGGCACAGCGGCTTTTTCCAAAGTTTCGGCCGCTGCCACATTGGCCAAAATCATCATTTCTTCAATCAACTGCATACTGTCCGTTTGCAAGCGTTGCGACACATGCACCACCTGACCTTGTTCATTCAAAGTAATTTTGCGTTCGGGGACCTCTAATTCCAACACCCCCCGTTTTTGACGCAACTGCCTGAGATGATGATAGGCTTCAATCAATGCTTCCAGTGGGGCCTTCACGACCGCCAAGCCCTCTCCTGACATCATAAAGTCCTGCACTTCATCATAGGTCAAGCGGGCCTGAGATTGAATCAACGCCCGATAAAATTGATGGGATATTTTTTGACCTTTTTTATTTAAGTAGATATCACAAACCATTGCCCCACGGTCTTCATGAGGATTTAAAGAACACACCCCATTGGACAACGAAAAAGGCAACATCGGCACCACACGGTCAGGAAAATAGGTGGAATTTCCCCGCTTTTGGGCCTCTCTATCCAAAGCACTTTCAGGCAACACATACCACGATACATCGGCAATAGCCACCCGAATATGATACCCTTTGGGCGTTTTTTCAGCCCACACCGCATCATCAAAGTCCCGTGCGTCTGCCCCGTCAATCGTCATAAAAGGAACCAGCCTTAAATCCATGCGTTTTTCCAAAGGGGGAACAACGGCTTGGCGACCTTCTTTTTCGGCTTCTTCAGAAAAAGAAAGGGGCAAATGCGCCTGAGCCATCGCCAACAAAGTGGGGGCATAGGCGTCTTTCATATTTCCCAAGCGCCGTTGAAATTCCCCCGCCGTATCTGCCCGCACAAAACGGGGTACTTGAATTTCCACAATGTCGCCTTCTTTTAATTTAACCGAAGGGGGTACATGACGTACATAAAAGGTCTTTTTATTTTTCTTATCCGCGGGGACCACTTGGCCATTTTGCCACACTCCCACCACAAAGACAGGCTTTTCATCGGGGACTTCTCGTTCCCGCCGTCGCCGCATAAAATGTTTAAAGTTTTGACGCATGAACATAAGTGTATCTTTCTTTTTCAAAAAAAGCAAGTAGACAAGCGGGAAAAAATCGGCTAAACTTTCCTTTATGAAAATCGGTGTTTTTGATTCTGGCTTAGGGGGCGTTGTGATCGCCAAAGCCTTAATAGAGGCTTTGCCTGACTATGATTATGTTTATTTGGGGGATACGCAACATCTACCCTATGGGGAAAAAACATCAAGTCAGGTGTTGAATTATACCTTGCGGGCGATCAAATATCTCATTCATCAAGAATGTGGATTGATTATTATTGCCTGTAATACCGCCACAGCGGTTTCGTTGCGTTATTTACAAAAGCGATTTTGCCCTTTGGAAAGTCCCACAACAAAAGTGTTAGGGGTTATTATTCCCACCTTGGAAGAAGCCATTCAATCGGCGCCATCTAAAATCGCTGTCATCGCCACCAAAGCCACCATTCGTTCGGATATCTATAAAACCGAATTACAAAAACTTTTACCACATACCCCTATTTTTTCTTTGGCCACCCCTGAATTGGTCCCTGCAATAGAACACGCCGACTTTCATCAAGCCGATCAAGTGATTCAAAAATATGCCCCTCTCTTAAAAAACTATCCGACTTTGATTTTGGGTTGCACCCACTATCCGATTATCAAAGACCTGATTCAAAAGCATCTCCCTCACACGCATTTAATTGCCCAAAATGATTTTATGGGGGAAAAATTAAAGACCTATCTGGCCCGCCACCCCGAAATTGAAACCCACCTATCACATCACAAAACACGCCGATTTTGCCTGACACAAGACAGCCCCCGCTACACCCAAGTGGCCCATCAAATAGACCCCCATCTCTGTTTGGAAAAAGTCCAAATTTAAGCCACCGCCTGTAATTGTTTTTTCATAATCTCGGGCATCACTTCAGCCGCCATAGACAACAACCCCATCAATTCTTGGGTGGTAAAAGGGGCCCCTTCGGCAGTTCCTTGCACTTCCAATAATTGTCCCTTTTCATTCATCACGAAATTCGCATCTGTCCCTGCATTAGAATCTTCCAAATAATCCAAATCCAACACTTGATTACCCTGAACGACCCCACAGGAAATCGCCGCCACTTGCCCTTGCATCGGGTCTTTATCCAACTTCCCTTCGGCCAACAATTTATTCAACGCCTGACGCACCGCTACCCAAGCCCCTGTGATAGACGCTGTCCGTGTTCCCCCGTCCGCTTGCAACACATCACAATCAATTTTAATGGTCATGCCTTGCATTTGATGTAAATCCACCACAGACCGAATTGCCCGCCCAATCAATCGTTGAATTTCATGGGTCCGTCCATCTTGTTTGCCCTTAATGGCTTCCCGATCAATACGGGTTGCATTGGCACGGGGCAACATCCCATATTCGGCGGTAATCCACCCGCTGTGTTGGCCTTTCATCCAATTTGGCACCTTAAATTCCACACTGGCCGTGCATAACACATGGGTATCCCCACACTTGACCAAACACGATCCTTCTGCATGTTTATTCACATGAGATTGCAAAGTCAAAGGTCGCATTTCATTATCATTTCGTCCCGAATGTCTTGTCATTTTCAAACTCCTTTTGTTATGGGTAAAATTGTACTCTTTTTTGCAAAAAAATGCAAGTTTTCCCCTTTCCTCTTGATTTTTGGAACGCAAAAGACTACATATAAGGATAATCAAACGAAAGGATATGATATGAATAAAAACAACAAAGCCGCTCAACAAACGCCCAAGCCAACACCGATGCCAGAACAAAAAGAAAAAAACACAGCACCGGCGCCTGTGGCCCAAGAGCAAGTGGAAAAACTGACCGCCGAAGTTTTGCATTGGAAAGATTTGGCGTTGCGGACAGCGGCCGAAATGGAAAACCTACGCAAAAGGTGCGCTTTGGATATGCAAAATAACACCAAGTATGCCCTGAAAGATTTTGCCAAAGATGTGTTGCCCGTGGTGGATAATTTAGAAAGTGCCCTGAAACACGCCCGTGTGGAAATGGGTAAGCTCAACGAACAACTTCCCCCATTTTTTACGGGCTTTTTCCAAGGAATTGAAATGACCCACAAATTGTTGTTAGGGGCCTTGGAAAAGCACCATGTCAAACAAATGCAAGATGTGGGAACGGTCTTTGACCCCGACCGTCATCAAGTCATTCAGCAAGTGGAAGACCCCACCAAACCCAACGGCACGATTATAGAACAACTCCAAACGGGCTACCTTTTACAGGACCGAGTCCTGCGGGAAGCCATGGTGATTGTGTCCAAAGAACCCGTCCAACAATAAGGTCTTATTTTATTTCCAAACTTTCAACGACGGGCATAAACTCCGCCAAAACCTGATCATACACTTTCTTTTTAAAAGGAATAATCAGGTGCGGGGCCTTGCGTGGATCCGCCCACCGATAACGGATAAATTCAGGGTGTCTTTGCACCTTTAAATTGATGTCTTTTTTGCCCCCATGGAATAACATTAAAAACCATTTTTGCTTTTCCCCGTCAATGCTGCGATTTGTTTTATCGGGCAAATCATAGGAGTACCAATTTTCGGAAACTTTGATGAGCTGCGTGTTGGCGGGGGTCAAACCTGTTTCTTCGTGCATTTCCCGCCACGCCGCCTGTTCAGGTGTTTCCCCTTTATCAATACCGCCTTGAGGCATTTGCCAATGATACTTGGATTGTTGTGTCCAAGCCCGATAGGCCAAAAACACTTTTTTGTCCTGATTTAAAATCATTAGCCCGACTGCCTCACGATAATTTGACATTTAACCTTCTTTCTGATTGGCGACCCAAATTCCTTGGACTAAATCCAACGCCCGATCCAATTGATAATCAGACTTGTCTTCCTTTGGGGTGTCCTTTTTTTCTTCTTCAAAAGGATTTTTGGCTTCAGGAACATGATCCAAATCCAACGCCCCTGTCAGATTTTCCTCGCTATAGCCCGTTAAAACAGGATAGACCTCTAACTTACCCCGAGGGATTTTCACATCCGGTTCAATTCCTTTGGTTTGAATAGAATTGCCCGAAGGCGTATAGTATCGGGCTGTTGTAATTTTAATCGCCCCAAAACCTGGGATTTGACGCACACTTTGGACAGAGCCTTTTCCAAAGGATTTCAGGCCCACTATCACCGCCCGTTTATGATCCTGTAAAGCGCCGGCCACAATTTCGCTGGCACTGGCTGACCCTTCATTGATTAAAACAACCACAGGCAAGCCGTTGGCCTCGTCCCCTTGTTTGGCCGAAAACCTCAAAGTGTCTTCCGGCGTGCGGGAACGCGTGGAAACAATTTCCCCTTGATTTAAAAACAAATCAGAAACGGCCACCGCTTCTTCCAACAAGCCCCCAGGGTTATTTCTTAAATCCAACACAAATCCTTTGATTTTATCGGCCCCGATTTCTTTGTTGAGTTTTTGAAGGGCCTCTTTAACCTTTTCCCCTGCCCCTTCGCTGAAAGTAGAAAGCCGAATATAGCCAACTTCGCCTTTGGCTTCAAATTTCACAGGTTGCACCTTAATGATTTCACGGGTCAAAGTCACCGTAAAGGGTTTTTTATTTTTCCGATAAATTCCCAATTTAACTTTTGTTTTGGGCTTGCCACGCATTTTTTTCACGGCTTCATTCAAACTCATCCCCACCACCGACACACCATCAATATGGCTGATATAATCACCTGTTTGTAAGCCTGCTTTGGCCGCAGGCGTGTCATCAATCGGCGTGGTAATACGCACCAAATCTTTGTCCGAAGAAACCTCTAATCCAAGCCCCCCAAATTCGCCCGTTGTTTGCGTTTGCATTTCTTCGGTTTCTTCTAAATCCAAAAAGCCCGAATGTGGATCCAAAGAAGTCAAAACACCATTGATGGATTTTTCCACCAACTGACGATAACTGACGGGTTCCACCGAATCTTTTTGAATTTGTTCAAAAGTCGCCCCCAATAAATCCATCAACAAATAGGGGTCATCTTGTAAATGATCGGCCTTTTCTGCTTTGGCCCACGCCCCAGAACTTAAACAAATCCCCGCCATTAAAAGAAACAGTGTTTTTTTCATGCTATTCTCCCTTTGATAAACCAAGGTTCAGGATCTATCGCCTGTCCCTGATGTCGCATTTCTAAATATAAATCCGTATAACTTTTCCCCATCGCGCCAATAGGTTCGCCCGCCAATAATTCTTGCCCCACCATGACATCAATTTGCTTCATCCCCGCCAACACCGTCATGTAATTATCCCCATGGTCTATAATCAATAATTGCCCGTAATTTTGGAAAGGCCCCGCAAATAACACCACGCCATCAAACGGCGCCGTCAATCGCCCGTTGGCATGCGTCCTTAAAATCACCCCTTTGGTGTGCGCCCCAGCCCCTGTCTTTTCCCCAAAATGTTGCATGAGTTGCCCCCCCGCTGGCCAAGATAAACGACCATACGAGCGTTCAAAGCGCCCTGCGCCCACGGGACGCAATGCTTGCTGTTTTCGGGCCTGTTCTTCTTCTAATTTTTTCAACAAATCTTTTAAATCTTGCGCTTTGGTGGCCAACATCTGGGCTTTCTTTTTTGATTGCATATAATCCGACGTATAACGTTGTTGCATTTTTTTCTTTTCTGCTAATAACTGATTCATCTTTTTATTTTGCTCAGTTAAATCAAAATGCACTTGTTGAATGCGTACAACCCTGTCCCCCAGTTGTTGGCGCACCTTCATCAATTCCTGTAAATCCGATAAAGTCTCTTGTTTAATCTGCCCCATCATCGGCACACTGTAATTCATCAACATCTTACTTCTTAAAGTTTGAACGGGCGTTTTTTTTTGGACCACCAATAATTCTGTGGGCCGCAAAGACAAAGTCTGTAATCCTTTCATCACCCGATATAATTGCTTATCTGTTAGATCCAACTTGTCTTCCAAAATTTCTTGCTTTTGTAAGTATTCTTTTTTTTGTTGTTCCAAAGCGGACAATTCATTTTCTTTGCGTTGAATTTTTTTGGCGGTAGAAATTAAATCCCCCTGCACCTCTTTCACTTCACGGGTTAAAACCGCCACTTTTTGTTGAGATTTTTTTTGCGCTTGTTGTTCTTGTTTCAGTTGATTTTCCACGGCCTTTAAATCGTCAAAGGTCGCCGCAGGAACAGCCCACCCGCTTTCCCCGATAATCATCAACCCCACAAAAACAACAAACGCCTTCACGCCCTTATTCCTTTTCTATTAAATTGACCCCTGTCATTTCTTTGGGTTGAGGCAATTCCAACAAGTTTAATAAAGTGGGGGCCACATCGGCTAACCGCCCGTGCTTTAACCCCTTGACCCCGTGGGCATTATAGAGCACCGCCTGAACCGGCGTATTCGTATGACTGGTCTTGGGCTTGCCATTTTCATCAACCATGTCTTCACAATTCCCATGGTCCGCCACCACAAAAGCACAGCCGTCTTTTTCCTTTAAGGCCGCCAACACACGCCCCAAACAAGTATCCACGGTTTCCACCGCTTGAATGGCCGCAGGAAGAGATCCCGTATGCCCCACCATATCGCCGTTGGCGTAATTCACAATAATAACATCAAATTTGTCCTGTTGAATTGCCTCTACCAACTTGTCCGTCACTTCCACCGCACTCATTTCTGGTTTTAAATCATAGGTCGCCACTTTGGGACTGGGCACTAAAATACGTTCTTCGTTGGGGAAAACAGATTCCAATCCCCCGTTAAAGAAAAAGGTGACATGGGCATATTTTTCCGTCTCCGCAATACGCAGTTGCTTTAACCCTGCCCGAGCAACTTCTTCCCCAAAAATGTGCTTGAGTTCTTCGGGGGGGAACAAAGTCTTCATCCATTTTTTATGTTCTGAAGAATATTCGGTCATCATCACGGCATCTGAAAAATGCACCACCCGAGAACGGGGACACAAATCAAAATCAGGCTGCAACAACATACGATTGATTTCACGGGCTCTGTCGGACCGATAGTTCGCCATCATCACCGCATCACCATCTTTCATACCTTGATAATCCCCAATCACCACAGGGACCACAAATTCATCAAATACATTTTCTTGATAGGATTTTTCAATGGCTTGGTCGGCCGAATCAAAATGTTTTCCTTGGGCATTGACAAGGGCTTCATAGGCCAAAGAAACCCGTTCCCAACGGTTATCCCGATCCATACCATAATACCGTCCGCCCAAAGTACCAATTTTGACCAAAGGCATGTCATGAATAGATTTCACCAACTCTTGCACAAAGCCCCGCCCCGATGCCGGCGGCGTATCCCGTCCATCTAAAAAGCCATGAATCACCACAGGCACCCCCGCTTGATTCAACAACCCCGCCAACGCCACAATATGCCGTTGTTGGGCATGCACGCCCCCTGGCCCTAACAGCCCCATTAAATGACAAACACCGCCATTGGCTTTCAGGGTCTTTTCCAATTCCACCAACACAGGATTCGTATCCAAAGTATGATTTTGAATGGCTTGATCAATGCGGGGAAGGTCTTGCATCACCACACGCCCTGCCCCCAAATTGGTATGTCCCACTTCGGAATTTCCCATTTGCCCATCAGGTAAGCCAACCTCTAACCCTGAGGTGGCTAACATCGTGTGCGGATAATTGGCCACCAACTGATGCCAAATAGGCGTCCGCCCCATTTCAATCGCATTATTTTCCTTTTCGGCGCGATACCCCCAACCGTCCAAAATACATAACATTACAGGTTTTTGTCTTGTCATTTTATATCCTTTCTTTTTTAAATACCCGTATTATACTCATAAAAAATCAAAAAGTGTAGTCTTTTTGAAAAAAAAGCGTGCTTTTTATAAAAAAAATGTGTATAAGTATCTTATAAAAGCAATGAAAAGGAGGATAAAATGTCTTTATTTGGCAACTTATTTCAAAAGAAAATTACACCTGAACGGCTTAAAAAAGCCATGAAAAACAACGAATTTGTCTTTTACTATCAACCTGAATTTGATTTAAAATCAGAAAAGGTATTAGGAGTAGAAGCCTTGATGCGTTGGAACGATGCCCACCGTGGGATTATCCCCCCCAATGAATTTATTCCTATATTGGAAGAAAGTGGCTTGATTACAGAATTTACGGACATGTTATTAAAAAAAACACTGTCTGATTTACGCAAACTTCATGAAGCAGGCTATCGTGATTTGCATTTGGCCATCAATTTTTCTGTAGCTCAATTAAAAAGCCCCTCTATTGTCCAAAAAATTCAAGATGCTTTACAGGGTATTCGGATTAACCCCACTTTTTTGGAATGTGAAATTACAGAAAGACAAAACTTTGATCGGGACCTATTTGAATCTGAAACTTTTAAAAAATTGGAAGAATTAAATATTGCTATCTCTTTGGACGATTTTGGAACAGGCTATGCTTCCTTTAATGCTTTAAAAAACTTGAACATCAAAAAATTAAAAATTGACATGGATTTTATTCAAGAACTTTTCACCCATGAAAAAAATCAAACGATTGTGGCGTCTATGATTCGCCTAGGGCACGACTTAGGTTTTCCTGTTTTAGCGGAAGGTATTGAAACCACTAAACAAAAGGAATGGTTGCAAGAACATGGGTGCGATATGGGACAGGGCTATTGGTTTTCTCGCCCCTTACCTGTAGATCAACTTTTGACTTTTTTACAAAAAAAAGCCCCAAAACAATAAAAAGGTATTGCAAAAATTTTATTTTTGTTTTACGATAGAGATGTTGTTGATATAACAAGAGGAGTATTATCATGACACAAATTAATGAAAATATGATTCGTGAAGCGGCCTATTTTCTATGGGAAAAGGCGGGTCGTCCAGATGGTTCTGCCGAATATTTTTGGATGAAGGCTTGTGAACAATTTTTCGCCCCTAAAAAGGTTGAAATTAAAAAAACTTGTGCCAAAAAATCAGCGGTAAAATCTACGGTTAAAAAAGAAGCACAACCTGCGAAAATGGCCCTTAAAACAGTGGTTAAAAATACCCCCAAAAAAAGAGCCTAAAAAAAGGTTAAAGAAACATACCCCCTTTATTTAAAGGGGTGTGTTTTGTTATTTAAAAATCCGTCAAGGAAGGTTTATTTTTTGCTTGACAAGTTCAAAATATCTGGTTATGCTAACCTCATCAATCTTAACGAAAGGGAAACTCAAATGAAACTTCAATTTTTAACTTTATTAACGGCGGGCTTATTGATGTCCTCTTATGCAATGGCGGACAATTATGCGGGCATTGGCTTGGGGGCCAGTTGGAACGGTGGCCATGCCTATACCAACGGAATTAAATATGATTTGGAAACTTTCTCTCCTCTGTGGTCCTTGTTTGCGGGAACGGTCATTCCCACCGAATGGACCGATGTCCGGGTGGAAGGGGAGCTTTTGCGCATGGATGTCCAACCTGATTTCGGACGCACCCGTCAATTAAGGGCCGTCATGGCCAACGCCACCGCTGTTATTCCGAACACAGGCTGGGTTGTGGAACCTTATGCGGGCTTTGGATTTGGTTATGCCCGTTGGGATCATAACAATTCTATCGCGGGACAAATTTTGGGGGGCGTTGAATATAATTTTGAACAATGGCCCGTTGGAACGGCTTTAGAATATCGCCATTTGTGGCTCAATGAAAAAGGCGGAAAGACATTCAGCAAATCCAAGTTAAATTCGGATACGTTAATGTTCAAGGTAAAATACTTTTTCTAAACAAAAAACACTTTTTCAAAGACAGGTTTTTCGGAACCTGTCTTTTTTTTCTTGCATTTTTTTTCGTGTCTGTTTAAAATTATCCCTAAAAGGGATAAAGGAGTTTTTATGCAAACCATTTTAAAATTTATCAACACACAAGGGCGCGTGATGTTGAACTTTTTTGAAGCCACAGGGGATTTAATTCTTTTTACAGGACGCACCTTACGGGCCTGCGTTCGGCCACCTTTTTATTTTCGTGAATTTATCCACCACTTGATTGAAATTGGATTTTATTCTCTCCCTGTGGTGGCTTTAACCACTTTATTTTCGGGTATGGTGATTGCCATTCAAACCTATGAAGCCGTCTCTAAATTTTCGGCCCAAGGCGCCGTGTCTATGGTCGTTTTGGTGGCGGTCACACGGGAATTAGCCCCCGTCATGGCGGCGTTGATGGTGGCAGGCAGAATAGGGGCTGCGATGGCCGCTGAAATCGGAACGATGCAGGTCACCGAACAAATTGACGCTTTAACCACTTTAAATACCAATCCGTTTAAATACTTAATTGCCCCACGGGTGTTGGCGGGGATTTTGATGATGCCCCTGTTGGTTTTGATTGGCGATGTGTTGGGGGTGTATGGTGGCTATTTTGTCGGGGTTTATAAAATGGACTTCAACGCCACAACCTACCTGATAAATACTTGGAATTATTTAAAAGCAATGGACATTATTTCAGGGCTGGTTAAAGCCAGTGTTTTTGGCTTTTTAATTGCCTTGATGGGATGTTATCACGGGTTCAGATCTAAAGGCGGCGCGCAAGGGGTAGGGCAAGCCACCACCAACGCCGTTGTATCGGCCAGTATTTTGATTTTAATTTTCAACTATCTTTTGACAGAAGCCTTTGTCAATGTATAAGGAACACATGAAAAAAACACAAATAGAACTAAAAAATGTCGTCAAAGCCTTTGGGTCTAAAAAAGTCTTGGACGGCGTGGATTTGACCATTCATCAGGGGGAATCTGTCGTGATTATTGGGGGCTCGGGCACAGGAAAATCGGTCACCTTAAAATGTATCTTGGGACTCTTGACCCCTGATAAAGGACAGATTCAATTCAATGGCAAACATATTGGGATGCTGTTTCAAAGTGCGGCGTTATTTGACAGCCTATCTGTTTGGGAAAATGTGGCATTTGCTGTTTTACAACAAAAAGGAATGACCCGAGAAAAGGCCAAAAAAATAGCCATTCAAAAATTGGCTGAGGTGGGCTTAAAGCCCGATATCGCCGATGTTTATCCAGCCGATTTATCGGGGGGAATGAAAAAGCGGGTTGGATTGGCCCGAGCGATTGCCATCAATCCTGATACTTTATTTTTTGACGAACCCACCACGGGATTGGACCCCATCATGTCTGATGTCATCAATGATTTAATTGTGCGATGTGTGAAAAAATTGGGGGCAACAGCTTTAACCATCACCCACGATATGCAAAGTGCCAAAAAAATTGCGGACAAAATTGCCATGCTCTATAACGGCAAAATTATTTGGTCAGGGACGGTTAAAGAATTGGAACAAACCAAAAATCCTTATGTGCGTCAATTTGTGGCGGGCTCTGCCAAAGGACCTATTCAAATGGAAATAAAGGCAAAAGAATGAAAAAAACAACGCATTTTGTTTGTCAAAATTGTGGGGCGATTTTTCCCCGATGGGCGGGACAATGTTCGGCCTGTGGGCAATGGAATACAATTCAGGAAGAAGCCGTATCCTTAGCCGACAGCCCCACCGCCACAGGCGGACAAAATGGCCGTCTCCTTTGTTTTGAAAATTTGCAAGGGGCTCCCGAAATTCTCTTTCGTTTAAAATCCAACATTATGGAATTAGACAGGGTCTGTGGGGGCGGCCTTGTCCCGGGGTCTGTCATCTTGGTGGGTGGCGACCCAGGGATAGGCAAATCCACCCTGTTATTACAGGCGGTTGCCACTTTATCCAAAGGCGTCAATAAAGCGGGCCACCCCACACAATGCGTTTATATTTCGGGCGAAGAATCCGTTGATCAAGTGCGTCTCAGGGCCCTGCGTTTGGGATTGGCTGAGGCCCCCGTACAGCTGGCCAGCGAAACCCATATACGGGACATTGTGGCGACATTAGATACCCCTGAGGCCCCTGATATTGTTGTAATAGATTCCATTCAAACAATGTATAATGATGCGGTGGAATCGGCCCCAGGGACTGTGGGGCAGGTACGGGCCTGTGGGCACGAACTGATCCGATTGGCCAAAAAGCGGCAATTTGTTTTATTTTTGGTGGGGCATGTCACCAAAGAAGGCACTTTAGCGGGTCCCCGTGTGTTGGAACACATGGTGGATACGGTTCTGTATTTTGAAGGGGATAGGGGACATCATTTTCGTATTTTAAGGTCTGTCAAAAATCGTTTTGGGGCCACGGACGAAATTGGCGTTTTTGAAATGACAGAAAAAGGGTTAGCGGAAGTTCCCAATCCTTCGGCTTTATTTTTGGCCGATCGGCAAGGCAATGTCTCAGGCAGTTGTGTGTTTGCGGGCATAGAAGGCACTCGCCCCATGTTAGTTGAAATCCAAGCCTTAGTCGCCCCCATGACAGGGACCAGTCCCCGGCGGGCGGTCGTGGGTTGGGATAACAATCGGTTGAATATGTTGTTAGCGGTATTAGAGGCCCGCTGTGGCGTTTCCATGGCCAACAAAGACATTTACTTAAATGTGGCGGGGGGCATGCGTTTAACGGAACCGGCGGTTGATTTAGCGGCGGTCATGGCGATTTTATCTTGCGCTTTTAATCACCCTTTACCCGCTGACATGGTCTTTTTTGGGGAAATCGGTTTATCGGGGGAAATTCGGAATGTACCCCAATCTGACCTCAGGTTAAAAGAGGCCACGAAGTTAGGTTTCGTCAAAGCCTTAGTCCCGCCTAATAAAAATAAAAAAACAACTTTTAAAACAACAGAAATCGGCAATTTAAAAACACTTTTAACTTTTTTTAATAAAGGAGAACATTAAATGGGAATCATTGATCTTGTGGTTTTTATCACCATTATCGTGTCCGTTTTGTTTGCCCTGTATCGGGGATTACTGCGGGAATTATTGGGGATTAGCAGCTGGATTTTGGCAGGGATTGCGGCATTGTACAGTTATCATCCGCTTTTTTCTTTTTTAACGGGAAAAGTGGAAAAAGTCAATCTTTGGAGCCTTTCTTTATCGGGATCGGCGGCTTTAATCATTTTGGTTGTCATGACGATTTTAAATGCCAACATCACCCAAAAATTACGCAAAAGTTCATTATCAGGACTTGACCGTATTTTGGGGACAGCTTTTGGGATTGTACGGGCTTTGTTGTTGATTGTTTTAGTGTGGCTTTTCACAGCACAAATGGCCTTTACGCCTGACCAAATTAAACAAATGGACAAAGAAAACCTTTCGGTGAAATACATTCAGGAAATGGCGCAAAAGGTGGAAAAAATTCTGCCCAATCAACCGACTTTAAAACACCCGTCTCAGGCCCCAAAAACCGAAAAAAAGCGTCCGCCAAAAGCCGAAGTGGAATATAAAGAAGCCGACCGCAAAGCATTGGACGAAATGATGGAAGATATTGTTGAAATTGAGGATTTATAAATGAAAAAAATCACCCCACAAAATTTGGTTGAAATGGCCCAAGATTTAATTGAGGCCCGCTATAATAAAGAACATCATCATTCAGTGGTGGCCGCCGCCCTTTTGACAAAATCAGGGCATGTTTATTTGGGGCTCAATGCAGGCACCAACCAACCTTCGGTGGCGACCTGTGCGGAAATCATCGCCATTGGGACAGCAAACACCGCCGAAAAAAACATGAAAATTGACACGATTGTGGCCCTGCGGGATAAGCCTAGTTATGTGATTTCTCCCTGTGGTAAATGTCGGGAATATATTGCCGATTACGGCCCCAAAGCCACCGTTTTAATCCCCGCTCAAAACAAACGGGGCTGGACACCTATGTCTATTGAAAAACTCCTCCCCCATAAATATCAAAAGAAAACAAAATGATTCAAATTCGTGCCATTGGAAAGTTAAAAACAAACACGCCTGAATTCGCTTTAATCGCTGATTATTTAAAAAAGATGCGGGAAAAAGTGGAAATTCACGAGTATGTGGAAAAGAAAAATTTAACAGATTTAGAATTAAAAAATGCCGAAGCCACTTTATTGCTTTCTGGGATAGAGCAGGGGGATTTTGTGGTGGCTTTGGACGAACACGGACAAACCCTTTCTTCACGGGAATTTGCCCAAGAATTAAAGAAAGCCAAAGACAAAGCCCAAAACATTATTTTTATGATTGGTGGGGCCAACGGCCACGGGAATAAAGTCCTCAAGCGGGCCAATTTAATACTTTCTTTTGGACGCATGACCCTCCCTCATTTTTTAATGCGTGTTGTGTTGGCAGAACAACTGTATCGGGCCAAAACAATTTGGGACGGCCACCCCTATCATCGGGATTAAAAATTCCCCTTCTTTTCGGGAAGGGGAAAAGTCAGATCATCTATAAGCCGGGTTCTGTCGTTGGACAATCATTCGTCTGGTCAGTTGATTACTCAACTACTCAAGCGACCTACCTTTTGACAGCCGAATCAGGACTTTCGTTTGAACCTGTAATTTATCCGATCACAGGGCTGTCTGTGTTTGGTCTTGCTTTCAATAGGGTTTGTCGTGCCATAGGACCTCTCGGTCTATGCGGTGGGCTCTTACCCCGCCGTTTCACCCTTACCCGTCCCAAGACAGGCGGTTTCTTTTCTGCGACACTTTCCATCGGGTCACCCCGCCCAGATGTTATCTGGTATTGCGTCCTTTAAAAGCCCGGACTTTCCTCCAACCTTTCGGTCAGCGATTGCCCGATCATCTGACTTTTTTATTATACTTGAAAAATAAAAAAATGTCAAATAGGCCATTAAAAGGGGAAATTACCGTCCCCGATGCCGCCGAAAAGGAGGGGGCGGAATGGGGTGAACAACTGTTTTTTCTATGACGGTTTTTTTCACCACGACAGTTCGTTGAGGCGGTGGAGGAGGTGGTGGAGGAGGGACCACTTGTTGTTGGCCCATCAATCCCGATAAAAATCCCCCAATCAAACCACCCAAAAAAGCTTTTTTTTCTTCTTTTTTTTGTTGTTTTTTCATATCACGCGCTGAAACACGATTTTCAACACGAGGCGCGTTTTTATGAGGGCGTGGCTGGGCTTGCGCTTCTGAAACAGGCGCCACCGCTGCCCCTACCGCCAAACTGGCCATTGCGAATATCTTTTTCAATCCCATTTTTCTTCCTTTCATTCAGGTCTCCTTTCTGTTCATAACAGAGTCTTTTGTAGATATCAACCTTTTTCTTGCGCATTTATGAAAATTTCGCTATAATAAAGGACATGACAGAACTGAATAAAATTCGTAATTTTTCTATTGTGGCCCATATTGACCACGGCAAATCCACTTTGGCCGACCGATTGATTCAAAAATGCGGGGCTGTTTCTGACCGTGAAATGAAAGCCCAAATCTTGGATAACATGGATATTGAACGGGAACGGGGGATTACGATTAAAGCCCAAACTGTTCGGTTAAAGTACGGGGACTATATCTTAAACCTGATTGACACCCCGGGACATGTGGATTTCGGCTATGAAGTTAGCCGTTCTTTACATGCGTGTGAGGGGTCTTTGTTGGTGGTAGATGCCACCCAAGGCGTGGAAGCCCAAACCTTGGCGAATGTGTATAAAGCGTTGGACGCAAACCATGAAATTATCCCTGTCATCAACAAAATTGATTTACCCGCCGCCGACCCTGAACGTGTTAAAAAACAAATTGAAGATGTGATTGGCTTGGATTGCACAAATTGCCCTTTGATTTCCGCCAAAACAGGCATCGGAATTGATGAAGTTTTAAAGGTTATTATTGACCGATTACCCGCCCCGAAAGGGGACCCTCTGCGTCCCTTAAAAGCCATGTTGGTGGATTCATGGTACGATGCCTATTTGGGGATTGTGATTTTGGTACGGGTTGTAGAGGGCGTTTTAAAAAAGAATGAACAGATTCGTTTTATGGCCACAGGGGCGACCTATAAAATTGAACGATTGGGCTACTTCACCCCGAAAATGCAAGATACCAACGAAATCGGCACAGGGGAGTTAGGGTTCGTTATTTGCGGCGTTAAAACGATCGGGGAAACGAAAGTGGGGGACACAATTACGGATGAAAAGACCCCGTGTGCGCAGGCGTTAGCAGGCTTCAAACCCAGCCAAAGTGTTGTCTTTTGCTCTTTATTTCCCGTGGATATGAGCGATTATGAAGCCTTAAAAGAAGCAATAGAAAAATTACAACTCAATGATGCCAGTTTTCAATTTACCCCTGACAAATCTATGGCGTTGGGGCAGGGGTTCCGTTGTGGCTTTTTGGGGCTGCTTCACATGGAAATTATTCAAGAACGGTTGTCCCGAGAATTTAATTTAAATCTGATTACCACAGCGCCTTCAGTGGCTTATAAGGTCTATAAAACAAATCACACGATGGTGGTCATGCACAATCCCGCTGATATGCCCGACCTCACAACGATTGAAAAAATTGAAGAACCATGGGTGAAAGCTACAATCTTAACCCCTGATGAATACTTGGGGTCTATTTTACAACTTTGCACCGAAAGACGGGGCGAACAAATAGACTTAACCTATGTCGGCAATCGGGCCATGGCCGTGTATCGCCTGCCTTTAAACGAAATCGTATTTGATTTTTACGACAGGTTAAAATCTATTTCACGAGGCTATGCCAGTTTTGATTATGAAGTAGATGATTACCGCCCCTCTGATTTGGTTCGTGTCAATATCTTGGTCCATGGCGAACAAGTAGATGCGTTGGCCTTTTTGGCCCACAGGAGTCAAGCCGAACGCCGTGGGCGTCAGATTTGCGCCCGTTTAAAAGACCTGATTCCCCGTCATCAATTCAAGATTCCCATTCAAGCCAGCATCGGGGGAAAAATCATTGCCCGTGAAGATATTTCAGCCTTTCGCAAAGATGTAACTGCAAAATGTTATGGCGGAGATATTACCCGTAAGCGGAAGTTGTTGGAAAAACAAAAGGAAGGGAAAAAGCGCATGCGTCAATTTGGGGAAGTAGAAATCCCCCAAAATGCCTTTATCCAAGCCCTTAAAATCGGTGATGAATAGGTCTTGATATCTCCCCAAGTTTTTGATATACTTCCTTTATAAAAAACAAAGGGGGTTGTTATGATTCCTAAATCTGAATTTTTAAGCCAAGTACATGGAAATGTTTTTCATCTTTTAAAAAAAGACGAAGAAGAACGGCAAAAAAACATGAAAACATATGGCCTCTTTTTGCCTCTGGTCTCTTTAGCGTGTATCGCTGGACTTATTTTGGGCACAGATATACAAAAGAACATCACTCAATTTGAACATCTTTACGTGCTGGGGGTTTTTCTCAGCCTCGTTCCTTTTTTGGTGGGAATAGGAAAAATAATGAATTGCTCTGTGGCCCTTAAAAAGAAAATAACGCCCCTTTTATTAGACCTTTTAGGCCTGAAAGAAATACTAGCCCCGTGTGAAATGTCCTCTAATAAGCCTCAAGAATTAAAGTCGTTCAGCCCACAAGGGACAAACATCCCCCAAAACCTCTTTGATAAACACCTTTCACAAAAAATAGCCTATTGGAAAAAAGAAGAATTTATTTCAAAGAAAATAAATGTCATTGACGCTGATGATTGTTTTCAAGAAAAAAGGGGGAGGTTTCAAGTTTTTGAACTCTCTTTAGGGCACCAAGAAAGACGGGATGTCAATGAAATTTTTGAAGGATTTAGTCTTGAATTCAATACAAAAATAAAAGGGGAAAGTAAAATTTTGATTTTCCAAAACCTCCCTTTCTTTTCAAAAAGAAAAATCACCCCGAAAAAAAGCAAAAAAATCCGCCTCAATCAAAGGGATTTTGATAAAGTATTTACCGTTTATACCGCCAACGAATCTCAAGCCAAGGCAGTTCTGACCCCAGCCTTTTTAAATAAAATTTTGTCCATCAAAAAAATGTACCCCAAAGACATCCTCAATGTCCTTATTGAAAAGGAAAAAATAACCCTCACCCTTAATACAGGCAAAGATATGTTTGAATTTTTTACCTATTCAAAATCTCTTTTAACAAATCAATTTTTTGAAAAATTCTATGAGGAAATAAAGCCCCTTTATCAAATCTACGACCTTTTGAATTCCCCTGATTCAGGGAAAGAGGCTTTTTAAGATGTCCCTCAATCCCCCCAAAGGGGCGTTTTATAAATGATGGGCTCGGAATGAATAGATCTTTTTATTCGCCCCAATAATTAAATGATCCACCATCTTAATGGGAATGGTGCTTAACAACCGTTCAATTTCTTTGGTCACCTCTAAATCATCTTTGGAGGGCAGGGGCTCCCCTGACGGGTGATTATGAATCAAAACAACCGCCGATGCATTAACATTCAAGGCTCTTTTCAAAATTTCACGAGGATACACTGGCACATGATTTGTTGTCCCCGTTTGATGCACTTCCGAATGAATCAACTGATAATGCCTGTTCAAATAAAGGACACGAAATTTTTCAATGTTTTCCCCCATATAGGTCAGTTGTGCATAATCCAACAAACTTTGCCAATCCGACAGAATAGGGGCTTTTTTCAACCGCTCTTTTGTCAGTTTTTGGCTAACCGTCATTATTAGATGAAACAATCCTATCGTGCGTTCTCCCACACCTTTGATTTGTTTCAGTTGGTCTGTCGGGGCATTTAAGACATTTTCCAAAGACCCGAAGGACACCAACAATTCTTTTGCCAAAGGCTTGACATCTTTACGGGGAATAGATTGCATTAAAATAAATTCCAACAATTCATAATCGGCAAAAATTTCGCCCCCATAGGTTAAAAATTTTTCTAACACTCTTTGGCGATGCCCATCGGCCCCCAACATCTTAGCCCTCCTGATAAGGCGGATAAGTATATCCTTTGGGGGACAATGTAAAAATTTCAATGCCGTCTTCTGTAATCCCCAAAGTATGTTCAAATTGGGCCGACAACCCTTTGTCTTTTGTCACCGTTGTCCAACCATCTTGTAAAGTCAGCGTCTCACCAGATCCTGTATTGACCATTGGTTCCACCGTAAAGACGAGTCCAGGGACCAATTTCACCCCTTTGCCCCGCCGCCCATAGTTCAAAATGTTTGGCGCACTGTGAAAAACCCGACCAATCCCATGACCACAATAATCATGAACAGTGGAATAACCTTTACTGTTGGCCAATTCTTCCATCACGGCGCCAATATCACCTGTAGTTTTGTCGGGGCCCGCCGCCTGAATCCCCGCCATCATTGTTTGATAGGTCGCTTCCACTAAATGTCGTGCCTTAACACCAACTTTTCCCACATAATACATGCGG
Source organism: uncultured Alphaproteobacteria bacterium (assembly GCA_934216505.1). Lineage (GTDB taxonomy): Bacteria > Pseudomonadota > Alphaproteobacteria > CAAHEQ01 > UBA3637 > UBA3637. Next base: position 42,806 of record CAKQBW010000002.1, on the reverse strand, counting down.
GAAGTATCCCCGTACCACCCATCCAAAATCACGGTCACATCAATGTTGATGATATCGCCTTCTTTTAAAATTTTTGATTCGCAGGGAATCCCATGACAAATCACATGGTTGGGGGAAATACAGGTGCATTTCGGATAGCCATTATACCCCCGACAGGCGGACCGCCCCCCGTGTTGCAGAATATAAGTATCCATTAAATCATCCAAAGCCGCCGTGGAAACGCCCACTTGGACAAAAGGAGTAATGTAATCCAAAACTTCAGCGGCTAATTGCCCCGCTTTTTTGAGTTTGGGAAAATCTTTTAAAGAATAAATTGTTAAATCTGACATATGTTTATTATATCGCTTTTTGGATAAAAATGCAAAATTTTTTTCACCCCTTTGGGGCCCAGCCTCCAACAGCCCCTTAAAAGGACCGTGGATTTCCCGTTGGGTCTTTCCATGAAGAAATAAACTCAGTTAAATCACGGGACTCTTTCGGGGGCAAAACAATACTGATTTTCACCCGCAAAGCCCCACGACCTGCCACCCCTTTGCCTTTCAAACGCAACACCTCATTACCGCTGGTATAAGGGGGGATTTTCATGGCCACCGACCCTGACGGGGTAGGCAGAACAACTTTTGTCCCTAACACCGCCTCTTTCAGAGTCAAGGGGAGGGTCATTTCCAAATCATCGCCTATCCGCTTATAAAGCGCACTTTCTTCCACTTTTATTTTAATGAGCGCATCGCCCCCCATTTCGCCCATACCTTTTAAACGCAAGACAGAATCATCTACCACACCTGCGGGCACTTTAACTTTCACTTGCTTTCCATTAGCCAACCGCACGCTTGTTTCTCCCCCCGTCACCGCTAAATTAAAGGGGATAGAAAGCCCATATTGTACATCTTGACCTTGGGGAGCACTTTGATACCGCCGTCCCGACATACCACCTAATCCCCCAAATAAATCAGCAAAATTAAAGCCCCCCCCCATACCGGCACCCATACCCCCAAACATACTCGCCAAATCTTCCGGATTAATGTTAGTATAGGTTGTGGAACCATTTCTGTAGGTTTGCCCCCGAAAACCACTAGCCCCGCCAAAGGGCCCAGAACCACCATCATAGCCCCCCCGCCCAAAGGGGGTAGGATTCCCCTGTTCGTCAATTTCCCCTGCGTCATAGCGGGCTTTTTTGGCCTTATCTGATAAAATCTCATAGGCCCCTGTTATTTTTTGAAATTGCTCTTGGGCTTTTTTATCTGGATTGACATCAGGGTGTAAGGTACGAGCCTTTTGCCGATAAGCCTTTTTAATTTCGGCCTCCGTTGCACTTTTAGACACCCCTAATACATCATAAAGACTTGCCATTTTTGAACTCCTTTAAAAACATACTCCGTTATTATATAGGACAGTTTTTATAAAAAATCTATAGCATTTTAAAGAAAAAAAACTATAATAGACCTTATGAAACAAAATCATTCTTATTTAATGCTGTGTGCCAGTTGGGCCTCTATTTGGGTTGCTTTGACCTTGATTTTTTTAAAAATAGGGGGCTTTCTTTTAACGGGCTCTATCGCAATTCTTTCCACTTTGTTTGATTCGATCCAAGATTTAATGACCTCCTCTATCAACTTTGTCGCTGTTAAAAACGCCATTCAACCGGCGGACAAAAAACATCGCTTTGGGCATGGAAAAGCCCAAGGAATTGGCTCGTTGATGCAATCTATGATTATTCTTATTTCGGGGGGAATTTTGATTTATACCTCCTGTCAGCATTTATTTCAACAAAAGACCCCTTCGGATTTATCAGCGGGGATTCTCATCATTGTCATTGCTTTAGTTTTGACTTTTATTTTAATTCAGTTTCAACAATATGTGATTCAACGTACGCATTCGCTTTCTATTAAAGCCGATCGAGCCCACTACACGGGTGATATTTTGATGAATACAGGCGTTATTTTATCTTTAATCGCCTCTCATTTTATGAAAACAGGTTGGCTGGATGCCCTATTTGGGATAGGGGTTGGGTTTTATTTGATCAAAGTTAGCTATGATATTATTTGTCAATCCATTGAAATGTTGATGGACACAGAACTTTCCCCTGAAGTACGCCACAAAATAACGCATTGTGTTCTTATTTTATCGGATATTCATAAAATCTCAGATTTGCGGACCCGTCAATCGGGCAATAAAATCTTTATTCAAATGACTTTGCACATGACCAATTCTCTTTCTTTAAAGCAAGCCCATCTGTTGGCCGATCAAGTGGAACATCTGATTCATTTGGATTTTCCCACCGCCGAAATTGTTTTACATTTAGAACCTGATCAAAAATAATTTTCTCTTTCTGACTATTCTTATTTATAATAAATAAAATAGTAGTTATTGTTTATAGCAAAACTAGCATAACTTTTTCTTATTTTATTTGACACACTTTTTTAAAATAAAACGAATCGTTTTAAATGGGGGCTTGGATATACCTTTAAGCGAATCGTTTCGATCAAAAAAATTACTTTTTTTGCCAATCATAAATAATTCCCTTTTGGGCAAAACTTTTTCTTGCGTCCTTTTTTGCACCCACTTATACTTTTTTATCCCCATAACTTTTTGTTGAAAAAAAAGCAAAAAAAAGATATAATACCCCAAAAGGATAGGATATGCGTGAAATCGTTTTAGATACAGAAACAACAGGTTTGGATGCCGATAACGGTGATCGGATTGTGGATATTGGGTGCGTTGAACTTGAAAATCATCAACCCACAGGAAAAACTTTTCAGGTCTATATTAATCCAATGCGTTCTATGGACGAGGAAGTTGTCCGTATACACGGTTTGACAGAAGAATTTTTGTCTGACAAGCCTACTTTTGAAGAAATTGCAGATGATTTTTTGGCGTTCGTGGGCGAAAATACGCCTCTTGTGATCCATAACGCTGCCTTTGATATTAAATTTTTGAATATGGAATTAAAACGATGTCATAGACCTTGTCTTTCTTCAGAACGTGTGATTGATACCTTAATAATCGCCCGAAATAAATTTCCTGGGGCACGGGTAAATTTGGACGTTCTGTGTAAAAGATTTGATATTGATGCTAGCAAACGAACTGTCCATGGAGCGTTATTGGATAGTGAGTTGTTAGCGGAAGTTTATTTAGAATTGATTACTGATCGGGAATTGGTTTTTGCGTCTAAACCGGAAAATCCCATTCATCAAAAAGTGCAAAATTCCCCTAAAGAAGAAATTCATTTTCCCAAACGGTCATGGCCTCTTTCTGAAGAAGAAAAAAAAGCGCATGACGATTTTTTATCACTTTTAAAGAATCCAATTTGGTTAAAAGAATAAATGTTTCACAGATAAAATTTTAAATAAGTATTTGAAATTATTGAATAAAATTGATGTTTTTTGAAAATGTTTCACGTGAAACATTTTTTTATTTTCATATAAAAAGGCTGTATTTTATATAAAACAAGAAATTTAAAAAATTTTAAAACTTGATTTTCATTTTATTTTCTTATATATTTTAACCGAAAAAAGGAGAATGTTTCACGTGAAACAATTGGAAAAGAAAATAAAAAATTCAGAAAAAGAAATCAAAAAGTATATTGATATTCTTTTAATGTGGCAAAAACATGTTAATCTAATTTCCAATAAAACAATAGGGGAAATTTGGACTCGCCATGTGTTGGATTCAGCCCAACTCTTTTATTTATTTTCCCTGCCTGCTGGAACATTGATAGATGTGGGAAGTGGTGGTGGATTTCCTGGAATTATTTTAGCCATTCTGAATAAAGTGAATGGTTTTCCCATTCAAAAAATCATTTTAGTAGAAAGTGATTTAAAAAAATCCCTCTTTTTAAAAGAAGTAAATCGTCAATTGGATTTAGGGATAGAAGTTCTCAATGAACGGGTGGAAAAAGTTGAAAATAAAAAGGCTGATATTTTAGTGTGTCGTGCTTTTTCTGAATTAAATCAGATACTTACGCTTTGTCAAAAAATTGTTTCACGTGAAACAATTTGCTTTTTTCCCAAAGGAAAAGAGGTCCAAAAAGAAATTCAAGCGTGTTCTATTCCCTGTCAAATAGAAATTTTACCCAGTGTTATATCAAAAGAAAGTTGTATTTTAAAAATAAGGGAGGTGTGTGATGACAACTGAAGTTTTTGCAATTTCTAATCAAAAAGGAGGCGTGGGAAAAACAACCACAGCGGTGAATTTGGCCACAGCTCTTTCTTGTTTAAACAAAAAGATTTTAGTGATTGATTTGGATCCGCAAGGCAATGCAACGGTTAGTTTTGGGCAGAAACGTGCCTTGGGTGGGGCTAGTTCTTATTCTGTTTTAACGGGACAAACTCCCATTTCAGCGGCTATTTTAAAGACGAATATTCCCAATTTATCAGTGATTCCAGCCAGTCAGGAACTGTTGGGGATTGATTTGGAATTAGCGGGGACACAAATGCCTCAATTTTACCTAAAAAAAGCCTTAGAACAGGCACAGAATTTTGATTATATTTTTATTGATTGTCCGCCCGCTGTTGGGCTTTTAACCTTAAATGCGTTAGTGGCGGCCACCCGAATTTTAATCCCCATTCAATGTGAATATCTAGCCTTGGAAGGGGTAGCAGATTTGATGAAAACCATTGAAAAGATTAAGAAAAACTTTAATTTTAATCTAAAAATTTTAGGGGTTGTTTTAACTATGTATGATGCACGGTTTAATTTGGCCAAATCAGTTCAAAACGATGTGCGGTCCTTCTTTGGAAATTTGGTTTTTAAGACAGTGATTCCCCGTAATGTGCGGATTCCTGAGGCACCTTCCCATGGCAAGCCCGTGATGCTGTATGATTTTAAAAGTATTGGCGCCCAAAGTTATATTCATCTGGCCGCCGAAGTTTTGCAACGTTTGAAAGGAGAAAACAATGGATAATCAAAGACTTGGAAAAGGGTTAAGTTTTTTAATGGGGGAAGATTTTTTGGGGCAAAACGGAACGGAAAAAAGCCTTCAAAATATACAATTTGTGCCGTTATCGTCTTTAAAACCTTGTCGTTTCCAGCCCCGAAAAGTTTTTAATGAGGAGGCTTTAGAGGAACTGGTCTCGTCCATTCGTCAAAAAGGGGTTTTACAGCCATTATTGGTGCGTTCTGATGCGGCGGGGGGGTATGAAATTATTGCGGGCGAAAGACGTTTTCGGGCGTCTCAAAAGGCGGGATTGACAGAAGTCCCTGTTATTATTAAAGAATTTAATGATAAAGACACGTTAGAGGTAGCTTTGATTGAAAACCTGCAACGGGAAAATTTAAATCCGTTGGAAGAAGCGCAAGCCTATGTGAAATTATTGCAAGAATTTCGCTATACGCAAGAAGAATTGTCCGAAGTTTTGGGAAAAAGTCGCAGTTATATTGCCAATATGATGCGGTTGTTGGAATTGCCCGAGAAAGTAAAAGAAATGTTGGAAAAAAAACAACTGACGCCTGGACATGCTCGGGCCTTATTAGGGATGCCTAAGGCAGAAGAATTAGCCTTGGAAATTATAAACAAAGGCATGACCGTTCGGGAAACAGAAAAGTTAGCGGACCAACAAAAAAATCCCAAACAAAAGCAGATTCGCTATCAAGAAAAAGACGCCGATATTAAAGATTTAGAAAAAGAACTTTCACAAAAATTAGGAGTAAAAGTTCATCTGAAATGGAATGGGAAAAGTGGTTGTTTATCAATTACTTATAAGGATTTAAGTAAATTACATTTTATTTTGGATTGCCTGACAAAGTAAGGAGAACTTTTTTGAAAATCAATTCAGGGGGAAGATTCCCTAATTTCATTTGGATTTCACCCTCTAACAAAAGGCGTTTAGCCTTTAAAAGTTGGGGGACAGACCAAAGTCTTAACTGTTCTTGAAAAGGTCTTTTGAGCCGAAATTGAGAGGCTTTTAATAAACTGTCCGCCACTTGCATGGGATTTTTCCCCGTTTGCAGGAGGTTTTTACCCATCACAAGCAAGTCCAAACTCCTATTTAAAAGGCGACACAAAGAAACACATTGTTCGCCTTGGTTGATTAAAAGTGTGAAATAAAAGAGGGCATGTGCTGTTTTTTTGTTTAAAACAGCCTGAATAAAACGATCAATGGAAACATTACCTAAGCCCATCAGATTTTGAATCATCTCTAAAGAAACGGGCTTTTTTTCCGAATTGTATAAGGCGAGTTTTTCTAGTTCATTTTTCAAAATCAATAAGTTAGCGTTTGTATTTTGAATCATATATTCAATGGCTTGCGGAGAAATCGTAAAGCCTTGTTTTTGTGCCTCATCAAAAATAATTTTATTTAATTCTATTTCATCAGGGGGATAACAGGCAATGGTTAAAAAATTGGGCAGACTTTCTGCTTCCAACCTGAGGGCATTATTTTTGGGTAAATTGTCCGCTGTAATCAATAAAAAAGCATCTGTCCGCCGATGGTCTATAAAATCACAAAAAGCCTCTAAACTTAAATTTCCCCCATCTTTCATCAAAATCAATCGGCGGGAAGCACTTAAACTGGGGGTGTTGGCCTCGTCTGTAATTAGAAAAGGCGCCGATTTAAGTTGATGGGAAGAAAGGCTTAAAAGCGAAAAAGGATCTTCTTTTGTGTGAATCATTTTTTTGATGATTTTAGCTAAATCGGCCACACGGGCTGTATCTGTGCCAAACAAAAGAACACCCGCAAATTGATTTAAAATTTGGTCTTTTAAGGCGGAAATTTGAAAAGGTTTTGCTTTCACGAAGGATTATCCTGAGTTATAAAAGCCAAAATATCTTGGCCGATTTGCTGGGACAGTTGTCCCGAAAGTTCTTGATACACTTTTTCTTTGGCAACCGTTGTCGCATAAGGGCTTGTTTCCACCATATAAGAACTGGTCGCAGAGGTTGTTTTGTTTAAAAGGATTTTATTGGTGAAAAGGTCTTTTAAAGTATAGGCGGTTGTGCCTGTGGCTTGAATCGTGCTGGCAAATTCATCATTTGTAATTGTTTTATCATAGCCTGTAAAATGCGGGGCTTGGACAATTAAAAGATATTCTTTTTTGGGATTTTGCGATATAGCGGGGAGTTGTTCCTTTAAAAGTGCATACATCTTTGCCCCGTACTGATTGGGAATTTTTTTGATGTCAATTTTGGTATTTTCTAAAGCCCGATAGGTGGGGCTAGAATGACTGTAAAGGGGGGTAAAACCACACCCAGACAAGAAAAGTAAGAGAAAAGCAATTTTTTTCATCTGAACTCCTTTTTTATAAGAATATCAGAAAAAGACAAAAAACTCAATAAAAAAGGATTTTAAAAAAATCTTTTTTCGGGTATAATATCCCCATGAAAGAACAAACGATTTATGTGATAGCGGGGCCAACAGCTTCGGGCAAATCAAGTTTAGCATTGGCTTTAGCGAAAAAAATCAATGGCCAAATTGTGAACGCAGATGCCAGTCAGGTTTATCAAGGTTTGCGTATTTTAAGTGCGCGCCCTGATGAAAAAGAAGAGGCGCAATGTCCGCATTACCTGTATGGCTATGCGGATAATCAAACCCAAGTCAATATGGCGGATTGGCTGATGCGGGCCAAAGAAATTATCCCCGCTCTTTCGTGCCCGATTGTGGTGGGGGGGACGGGGCTTTACCTGAGCGCCCTAATCAAGGGGATCAGTCAGATTCCAGAAATTCCCGAAGAAATTCGTTCTTTTGTGCGCCAAATGCCCGATGAAGAACGAAAGCAGCGCCTGAAAGAAGTGGGGTGTCCTGTGGATCCGCAACGGCAAAAAAGAGTGTTAGAAGTCCTTTTGACCACGGGAAAAACGATGGAATACTTCCAAAAACTGGGCAACAAAAAAGTGATTCAGGGGGACTTTAAAACGATTTTATTACAGCCCCCTCGGGAAGAAGTATATCAAAATTGTGCCAAAAGATTAGAAATCATGTTGGCGCAAGGAGCGATTCAAGAAGTAGAATCTCTTTTAAAATCAGGGGCTTCTGGGGGTGTTCTGAAAGCAATCGGTGTTCCTGAACTCACTCGCTATTTGAAAAATGAAATTTCTTTACTTCAGGCAAAGGAATTGATTTTATTGGCAACCCTCCACTATGCTAAACGGCAACGGACATGGTTTCGGCATCAATTTCCTGCTTTGGCTGTTCTTGATAGACCTGAATTGGAAAAAGTAATTACTTTGTAAGTCCTTGAAATTTTTTATAAAAATCAATGTGTTATTTTTCGTATATTTCCTAAAAGGTCTAAAAAAAATTTCCAAAAAGTAATTACGATGTAATTATGACTTGACAAAGTAAAAGAAATCCTGTAAATGTAATTACATTGTAAGAAAGAAGGGCCAATGAAAAAACAAAAAAGATTCTTTCATAAAGGACAAATAATCTTTATTTTTCTGGGGGTTATTTGGTGTTTTGTGTGTTTTAATTATTTAAAAAATTCAGGCTGGTGGGCGCATCGGGCAACGTTATCACCGATGGAGTTTATGGGAGGCATCGGTGGCTTAATGTGGCCTTTGGTGGTCTTGTTTTTAATTTCGGCCTATTTTGACCGAAACAATTATTTGGAAAAACAAGCCCGTCAGATGCGTTCTTATTTGGATGAATTGATTTATCCCACGGAAGAAGGAGCTGTCTATACCAAGGAATTGACACAGGCTTTACGGGAACAAATTATTGAATTTCGTTCGGTGTATTCAGGGGTGAATCAGCATACGGACAAAGTGCGGGACAATTTGCAACGGTGGATTGAAGGGTTGAATAAGTTGGTTCAATCGGTGGATAGTCAGACGGTTAATGCGGTTCAAAAAATTGCCACGCATATTCAAAAGTTGGCAGAAATTACGCACCAGAGTAATACGCAGGCCCGTGAAACGACCACGCTTTTGGCGGGGCAGGCGGATATCGTGCATTCTGTGGCGACCGAGGCCAAAGAAGAATTGACGGACATTCGGCAAAGTTTATCCCAAGAAGCGGAAAGTTTGAAAAATATCTTGGCTTGTTTTGAAGTGGCACGTCAGGAAATTGGTGATAAAATGGCCTATTGTGAAAAGATGGCCCAAATGATGACGGAAAATACTTTACGTATGGGCAAGACCTTTGAAGGCTATGAACAAATGAAAGAATTGGCCAAAGAATCCCAAAAAATGCAAAAGCAAATGGCTTTGACGGGGGAAGATTTAGAGGGACGAGCAAACCGTTTGAAAACAATTTTAGGGCAATTAAATGGCGACATGTCTTTGGTGGCTCAAGGCTTACAGGCACACACCAAGGCTCTGGAAAAGCATTTAGATTTAAAACGAACGCAACAGCAAAATTTTTTAAAGCAAGCGTCTTTGATTGCTCAAGAACTCCAAAAGTTTTCGGTGGATTTGGCCCATCTCTTTACCCCAAAAAATGAAGAAGAATTGTGGAAAGCCTATCATGCGGGAGATCGGACAGTGTTTATGCGTCATTTGCAACGGGAATTAAAACAAAGTCAGGTACAAAAAGTGCGCCAGTTATTTCAAAAAAATATCTCCTTTCAAACAACGGTAGAAAATTATATGAAGACTTTTGAACAAATGAGTTTTCAGGCCTCAGAAAATGCCACTGAAAGTCCTTTGTTGGAGGTTTTAATAGGTTCGGATATGGGGCGTCTTTATATGGTCTTGGCACAAATAATTAAAGGAGGGCAATCATGAAGTTAAAATTGATTAAAATTGGAAATTCATTTGGAATTCGTTTGCCAAAGACGGTAATTCAAGAGTGTCATTTTGATAAAGAATTAGAATTGACGGTGAAAAAACCGAATTTAATTTTGTCGCCCGTATTGAAAAAAAGAAGTAATTGGAAAGAAATGATGGCCGAAAGTGTGAAACTCAAGCCCGTTAAATCAGAAGGAGAGTGGGAATGGTAAAAAAATACGATGTTTATTTTTGTGAAATACGAGGGGTGGAAAAACCTTGTGTGATTGTTTCCCCCGATGAAATGAATGAAGTTTTGCCCTATGTTTTAATGGCCCCGATTACGAAAAACGAACATCATTTTCCCTGTCGTATTGGGTTAAAAATCAAAGGGCAAAGAGGACAGATTGCCTTTGATTTAATGCGGACTATTCCCAAAGCCACCTTGGTACGGCGGGCAGGGGCTCTTCCCCCGAATTTGAAAGAGGAAATGCAACATATTTTAAAAGAACTTTTTATGACGAAAGAGGAAAATTTACCTTGAAAGTGGTCCCTTTTGTGGGGGAACTTTTAACAGTGATTTTCCCATGATATTTTTGAACCAAATAGGCGACGATATTTAATCCTAATCCTGAGCCTTCGGGTGTGTTTTTAAGCCCTTGATTGATGCGGTAAAATCTCTCAAAAATAACTTGCCGATAGGCAGGAGCGATATAGGACCCCGAATTATAAACCTCAATAAAAAAACTTTTTTTATAGGCCTGTAGTTTTAGTTGAATAGTAGCCCGTTCAGGAGCGTATTTCAACGCATTATCCACTAGGTTTTGACAGATGTATTTCATATCCAATAGCTTGCCCAACCATTCCACGGGAGAGCTTCTTTGATTCAACGAAAGATGTTGTTTTTTTTGTTGAGCTTTAGATTGAAAATTTTGACACAAATCCGTCAAAAAATTATTCAGATTAACTTTTTCAAAAGTGTGAGGTTGATGATTTTGTTGTAATTGAGCTAGATTTAAAAAACTTTGAATCAATTCGTTCATATGGTGCGTTTGTTTGGCCATTAAAGTGAGGAACTTTTGTTGGGCATTCGGATCGTTTTGGGCGGCCCCTTGTAAGGTTTCAATCGCTCCTGATAGAATTGCCAAAGGGGTTTTGAGTTCATGACTGGCATTGGCAAAAAAATCAGCTTGACGGCGATGAAATTCTTCAAAGGAAGTCATATCGTGCAACAAAAAAGTATGGGTGGCCCCTAATCGGGTGGGGTAGGACAAAGTTTCGTTGCGTACATAATAATAAAGTTTATGATTTTTTTTATGGGTTTCCCATTGAAAAAAATGGGGGATTTTTGCCGTGGGCGATAAAGGCATTTTAAATAAAGAAAAAATGTTTTGATGCATCCCCTTTACCCCAAATAAGTGCAAAGCACTTTCATTCATAAAAACGATTTTATAGGTGGGGGTGGTCATCAACAACGGGTCGGGTAATTTTTTCAGGATAAGCGTATCCGAAAGGGCTTGCTTTTGCCATAAGGAAGACACAGATTGATAGGCGTTTGCCAAACGTTTAGAGGAAAACAAACTCTTTTTAAATCGGGGTAATTCGGCCCCCACCCCTTCGGCCACTTTGTTTAAATAAAAAATAAAGTCATCTAGATCCTTAAAAACGAAAAAGATGATAAAGGCACTGAACCCGTAAAAGCATAAAAGGGAGAGAAAAGCACTCAACCAATCTAACTCACCAATCATCATCAAAACCAATAAAATAAAGACAGCGGGAATGTTGATGAGCCAAGTGCGGGCCAACAATTTTCCTAGGCGATGTATGAATTTTTCTTTCTTTTTTTGCATAAATCCAGTATAATATAAAACAAAAAAAAAGGAAAGAAGAAAATGGCCACCGATAAAACAACCCCTTTGATGGAACAATATCTGAAAACAAAAGAACAATATCCGGATTGTTTGCTTTTTTACCGAATGGGCGATTTTTACGAACTGTTTTTTTCGGACGCCTATAAAGCGTCAGCGGCCTTGGATATTGTTTTGACCTATCGGGGGACCTATATGGGGCAAAAAATCCCCATGTGTGGCGTGCCTTTCCATGCGTATGAAAATTACTTGGTGCGTTTGGTGAAAGCGGGCTTTAAGGTCGCAATTTGTGAGCAAATGGAAAACCCTGAAGAAGCCAAAAAGCGGGGCTATAAAGCGGTGGTCAAGCGGGAGGTCATTCGGATTGTCACAGCGGGGACTTTGACCGATGATGCCCTTTTAAATGCCCGTAAGCATAATTATTTGGTGGCTGTGGCCGAAGGGGGGCTTTCTTTGGGGGTGGCTTGGGTGGATATGTCAACGGGTGATTTTTTTGTTCAAGAAAGTCATTTGGAAAACCTCCCGTCTGTGTTGGCCCGATTAGAGGGCGTGGAAACGATTTTAAATGAGGACTTTTTGGATAAAGTCCCCTTTTTAACGAATGAAAGTTTTGGACAAATAACGCCGTTGCCGTCCAGTGATTTTAATCCATTAATGCACCAAGGTGTGATGGAAAAGTATCCTCAATTTTCCAAAGGGGAACAGTTAGCGATAGGGGTCCTTTTAAATTATATTGAATTGACGCAAAAGGGAAAAGCGCCTGTGTTAAATGAACCCAAACAAATTTGTGAAGTTCAGTTGATGCAAATTGATCGGGCGACCCGCCGCAGTTTGGAATTGACTTCTACTTTGTCTGATGAAAAGGGGGCCAAAAGTTTATTGAATGTTTTGGACCGTACGCAAACAGGGGCAGGGGCACGGTTGTTAGCGACATGGTTGGCGGGCCCTTTGATGGATTTAGAAAAAATCAACGACCGTTTGGATCAAGTGGCGTTTTTTAAAGACAATCCTTTGGTGTTGAAACAGGCGGAATTGATTTTAAAGGAAATGCCGGATATGGAAAGGGCTTTGGCACGGTTGTCGGTCAATCGGGGAGGACCCAGAGATATGCTTTCTTTGATGAATGGGTTGCACTTGATTCCCGCCTTGCGTACAGAATTAAATGCGGAATTTGTGCCACCTGTCCTGCAAAAAAACAAAGAATTGATGGGCGAACATAGTTCTTTGATTCAACAAATTAAAAATACATTGATGGAAGAAGTCCCTTTGTTGGCCCGAGATGGGGGCTTTGTGCGGTTGGGGTGTTCGGCGGATTTGGACGAATTATTGAATGTAAAGAAAAATGCCAAAAAATTATTGATGGATTTTCAATCTAAGTACATTCAACAAACAGGAATCAATAATTTAAAGGTCACTTTTAATAATGTACTGGGGTATTTTGTGGAAGTGCCTGCCCGCTTGGCAGAACCTTTGTTGATGAATAAAGAATGGGGCTTTATCCATCGTCAAACGATGGTGAATTGCGTGCGCTTTACCACGGGGGAATTGGCCGATTTGGAAACAAAGATTGTGCATGCAGATGAAAAAGCCTTAGCCATTGAATTGGAAATTTATGAAGCCTTACGCTTGCAAATTTTGGCCGAAAGCGATGTCATTTTGCGGGCGTGCAAAGCCTTGGCGAATATAGATGTCAGTTGTGCGTTGGCGAATCTGGCTTTGGAACAAAATTGGACGCGTCCCACTTTAACCAAAGGTAAAGAATTTGACATAAAAGGAGGGCGACACCCTGTGGTGGAATATGCGCTTTCGCATGAAAATAAAGCCTTTGTCCCCAATGATTGCAACCTGAATGACCAAAATAATTTATGGCTTTTGACGGGACCCAATATGGCGGGGAAAAGTACTTTTTTGCGGCAAAATGCGTTGATGGTGGTGTTGGCGCAAATGGGGTCGTTTGTGCCCGCTGAATCCGCTAAAATCGGATTAGTGGATAAACTGTTTTCCCGTGTGGGGGCCAGCGATGATTTAGCCCGAGGACGTTCTACTTTTATGGTGGAAATGGTGGAGGTTGCCAGTATTTTAAACGGTGCCACAGAAAAATCGTTGGTTATTTTGGACGAAGTGGGACGGGGAACAGCGACTTTTGATGGGTTGTCTATCGCTTGGGCGACGGTGGAATATCTGCATAATCATAATCAATCACGGGCGTTATTTGCGACTCATTACCACGAATTGACGGCCTTGGATAAAAAATTAAATCGGGTGTCGTTGCATACCATGCGGGTGAAAGAATGGCAAGGTGATATTGTTTTTTTACACGAAGTCGGGGCAGGGGCGGTGGATCGGTCCTATGGGATTCATGTGGCGCGCTTGGCGGGCTTGCCTGAAGAAGTCCTTAATCGGGCCGAGCAAGTGCTGATGCAATTAGAAGAAAAAAAAGCCAAACAAAAACCTTTATTTGAGGATTTACCCTTGTTTGCGCATTACGAACCTGTTCGTCCCAAAGAAAACGTTTTGGAAAAGAAAATAAAAGAATTAGATATAGACGCCCTTTCCCCTCGGGAAGCCATGGAAGTCTTATATGCGTTGAAAAAGGAGGTCAAATGAAAGATTTTTTCATCCAATGGGCGGGGACCTTGATTGTCATCGCCGTTATGATTTGTGTTTTAAAATTGATGTGGTACTTGGCGATTCCTTTGTTGATTGTGTGGCTGGGCATTTATGGATTAGCGTGGATCAAGCATAAATGGGAGCGGGGAAAAGTGCCTCCTAGCCGCTCTCGTCCCATTCGGGCGCATGATGTCATTGATGTGGAATTTAAAGAAATAAAATAGATTATGACATTTTTATGACAAAATGATTGCATATTTATGACAAATATGCTACAATCACTTTCGTTTTAAACATAACGAAAGGAAAATGTATGTTTTTTAAAAAAATCGTTGCCTTTGTGGGGGCGTCATTTGTGTCATTATCGGCTGTGGCAGGGGGGTATCAGTTAAATGATTACTCTGTGACAGGATTGGGACGTTCGTATGCGGGGCAAGGAATTATGGGGGACGATTATTCGGCCATTGCTTTTAACCCTGCGGGGATGACTTTAATGAAAAAATCAGGCCTTCAAACAGGGTTGTCTTTGATCAACTTGCGGGCCGATGTAGAGGGGTTGAACACCTATGCGGGCCAGCATAAAAAAATGGATTTTTGGGCCCCGATTCCTCAATTTTTTGGTCAATATAATCTCAATGATAAATGGAAAATTGGTTTAGGGGTCTATGCACCTTTTGGGTTGAAAACACAATATGATGCCAGTTGGTTTGGAAATACAACTGCTATTTTATCCAAATTGGATATTATTGATATCAATGGATCTGTGGCCTATAAGATGAATCAAAATTGGTCCGTGGGAGTCAGTTTGATTGCTCGTTATATTTATGGTCATATGACAAACAGTATTATGGCGCCTGGGATTGGGACCAGCGATTTTGAATTAGACGGTTGGACAAAAACGGCGGCCTTTGGGCTGATGTATGAAGCCAACGAAAACACCCGCTTTGGATTGTCTTATCGGTTGCGTTCCACGCAACAGGTGAAAGGGGATCACAAAATTACAGGTTTGTCTGCGGCCTATGCTGCTTATGGATTAACAAATGGGACTTTTATCGGGCGGGCTTCACCGGCTTTACCCGAAACTTTAACCTTGTCGGCCTATCACCGTTATAAGAAAGTGGGCTTTTCGGGAACGGCCCGTTGGACGCATTGGAGCCAATCTTTCCCTGAATTTGTGATGTCTTCCACATGGCCTCGTATGGGGTCAGCCGCTGGGGGTGAAAAACGGTCCGAATATAACTATGATAACTCTTGGACTTTAACGGCGGGTGTGGATTATTACTATTGCAAGAATTTGACTTTCCGTTTGGGGACAGGTTGGGACGAAAGTCCGACCCACAGCGATGCCACACGCACGATTCGGATTCCAGATAATGATCGTTTTTGGATGAGTGTGGGGATGAGTTATATGAGAAATAATTGGCAGTTGGATTTGGGCTATGCGCACATGATTGCCCGAACAGGAAAAGCATGGGAAACATCCGATACTAAGTCTGTGCCCGTCAAATATAAAAATATGCAATCACATATTTTGGGCGTTCAAGTTCAATATAAATTTTAGGCTTTGATGATTTCGCCTGTATCGTTGTCAATAATTAAAAAATCTTGATTGTTGAGGGCGTGGCGGACAGCGTCAGAAGGGGGCATTCGGGTTGAAAAACTTTGAATCGCCCCCTTAAAACAATGTAAAATACTTTGGTCTAGCATGACAAAATTAGGGGGTGTTTTGTGGTGATTGATTTGCTTTTTCATACAAACTCCTTTCATTGAAATCACACAAGGGATGATAAAAAATAATATATACAACTTTAAGGCGAAAAACAAGTTGAAAAATGAAAATTTTACACTTATTTGTTGTATTGTGATACCATAACAAAGGAGGAAAAAATGAATTGGATTACAAAAACATGTGTTTTACTGATGATTATTGGTGGCATTAACTGGGGGTTGATAGGTTTATTTGACTTTGATGTCGTGGGCTTTTTGTTCGGGGCGATGAGTCTTTTGACACGGATCATATATACCTTGGTGGGATTGGCCACCTTGTGGGTGATTATAGATTATTTTTATACGCCCAAAATGAAAATAGAATAATTTTAAGGGTGAAAAAGGCCTCCTCCTTTTCAACAGGGGGAGGTTTTTTCTTGACTTTTAAAGCGCAGGTCGCTATAATCAGGGGCATTAAAAAACCTGTCAAAGGAGTCAAAAATGGACTTAAATCAAAAAACGATACAAAATTTATCGTGGTTGGCGCGCTTGAAATTGCCCGCCGAACGTGAAGGTAAAATTTTAAATGATTTACAAAGCATTTTAAATTGGGTGGAAGAATTAAAGGAAGTCAATGTGGAAGGCGTGGAACCTTTGGTGTCTATTACCCAAGGATCGGCCCCAATGCGTCCTGACGAAGTGAGTGAGGGAGGAATTCAATCAGAATTGATGGCGAATGCCCCTGAATCAATCCAAGGTTTTTATGTTGTCCCAAAGGTGGTGGAATAATGTCAGATTTAGTCAATTTAACAATTAGCGAGGCCCTTGATTTATTAAACAAAGGGGAAATATCCAGTGTGGATTTAACCAAGGCCCATTTGGAAGAAATGGCCAAAGGGCGGGTGTTAAATGCCTATATTACCGAAACGCCTGAATTGGCTTTGGCGCAGGCCAAAGAATCCGATGAACGTCGTCAAGCGGGAAAAGTCGGTGGGCTGGAGGGGATTCCTGTGGCCAACAAGGATTTGTATTGCACCAAAGGAGTTCGGACCACAGCGGCCAGCAAGATTTTGTCCAACTTTGTGCCCCCTTATGAATCAACGGTGTCCCAAAAATTAAAAGACGCAGGGACAGTGATGTTGGGAAAATTAAATACAGACCAATTTGCAATGGGGGGCTCCACCATCACCAGTTATTTTGGTCCCACGAAAAATCCATGGAATTTGGATTTGGTCCCTGGTGGGTCTTCAGGGGGCTCAGCGGCGGCAGTTTCTGCGGGGCTTTGCATGGGGGCTACGGGCTCGGATACAGGGGGGTCAATTCGCCAACCGGCCAGTTTTTGTGGAATCACGGGCATAAAGCCCACCTATGGACGTTGTTCTCGTTATGGGATTGTGGCCTTTGCCAGTTCTTTGGATCAGGCAGGGCCGATGGCGCGTTCGGTGAAAGATTGTGCGCTCATGCTTCGGGCGATGGCGGGCTATGATGAAAAAGATTCCACTTGCGCCAACAAAGAAGTCCCTGATTACACGCAGGCTTTAACGGGCGATATTCGGGGGAAAAAGATTGGGATTCCCAAAGAATACAGACCCGAAGGATTGAATCCTGATGTGGCAAAAGTTTGGGATAAAGGGATTCAATTTTTAAAAGACGCAGGGGCTGAGATTGTGGATATTTCTTTACCCCACACAAAGTATGCGCTCCCTGTTTATTATATTGTGGCATGTGCGGAAGCCAGTGCGAATTTGTCCCGCTATGACGGGGTGCGCTATACCACTCGGGTGGAGGGAAAATCTTTGGATGAACTGTACGAAAATTCCCGTACCGATGGGTTTGGGGACGAAGTGGTGCGCCGTATTTTATTGGGAACTTTTGTGTTGTCGGCGGGATTTTATGACGCCTATTACACACGGGCACAACGGGTTCGCCGTCTGATTTACAATGATTTTGTGGAAGCCTTTCGGACAGTAGATGCATTATTAGTCCCAGCGGCACCGACACCTGCGTTATCGGCTCAAGAATTAAAGAACATGAAGCCTGTTGATGTGTATTTGGGCGATGTTTTTACGACACCTGCCAGTTTGGCGGGGGTGCCTGGGTTGTCTTTGCCCGTGGGGTTGAGTGAAGGCGGCTTACCCATTGGGTTGCAGGTCATCGGAAAACATTTTGATGAAAATACGGTTTTCCAAGTGGCTGATGTGTTGGAAAAACAGGCGAATTTTGATAAAACACCCCATCGGGTGAAAGGGGAATAAAATGTATACAATCAAAGGGAAAACAACCGATTGGGAATTGGTGATTGGGTTGGAAGTCCATTGTGAGATTTTGTCCAAAGCAAAAGTTTTTTCGGGGGCCAGTGCGACCTTTGGTGGGGAACAAAATACGCATGTGTCTTTTATTGATGCGGGCTTTCCTGGGATGTTGCCTAAGGTCAATGAAAAATGTATTGAACAATGCGTGAAAACGGGAATGGGCTTGAACGCCAAAATCAATAACTATTCCCGCTTTGACCGAAAAAATTATTTTTATGCGGATTTACCACAAGGCTATCAAATTACACAACTGTACCACCCGATTGTGGGGGAAGGGTTTATTGAAATCACTACCTCTGAAGGGACCAAGAAAATTGGGGTAGAGCGTTTGCATTTGGAACAAGATGCGGGAAAATCTATCCATGATATGAGTCCCACAAAGACCTTTATTGATTTGAATCGGGCAGGGGTAGGCTTGATGGAAATTGTGTCTAAACCAGATATGAAGTCCCCTGAAGAAGCTGGAGAGTATCTGCGTAATTTACGGGCGATTGTGCGGGCGTTAGGGACCTGTGATGGCAACATGGACGAAGGGTCTATGCGATGCGATGTAAATGTGTCGGTGCGACCTGTGGGGGAAACAACTTTGCGGACACGGGCGGAAGTCAAAAATGTGAATTCTATTCGCTTTGTGATGCATGCCATTGAAGTGGAAGCCACCCGTCAGGTGGAAATTTACGAAAATGGCGGGACAGTGCGTCAAGAAACACGCCTCTATGATTCGGATAATGGTGAAACACGGCCCATGCGGGGAAAAGAAAATGCCAACGATTATCGCTACTTTCCTGACCCTGACTTGTTGCCTGTTTTTTTATCGGACGACTATATTGAAAACATACGGAAAAACTTACCTGAATTACCGAAAGTCAAACAGGCACGTTATGTGAATGAATTGGGGCTGACCCCCTATGATGCGTCTGTTTTAACGGCGGATAAAGAAACAGCCCAATACTTTGAAACGGCCGCCCAAGGCCATGAAGCGAAAAAGGTGGCGAACTGGGTGATGGGGGATTTGTTTGCCTATTTGAACAAAGAATGTCTGTCTATAACTAAAAGTCCCGTCAGTGCGGTGAATTTGGGGGCTTTAGTAGGTTTGATTGAAGATAACACGATTTCGGGGAAAATCGCCAAAGATGTTTTTCAAATGATGATTGAAACAGGCAAAGCCCCGCTGACAATAGTGGAAGAAAAAGGCTTAAAGCAAACAACCGATACTGGGGCGATTGAAAAAATCGTTGAGGAAGTTTTGACCGCCAATCCCGATAAAGTGGCAGAAATTAAAGCCGGAAAAGAAAAATTAAAAGGTTGGTTGGTGGGGCAAATTATGAAGGCCAGCCAAGGTAAAGCCAATCCCGCTTTAGCCAACCAAATTTTGAATAAAAAGTTGGGTTAAGCCTGTAGGTGGGACGGTGTTCCCTTTTGGGGCGGGCCTCTGTTTTTGGACGGGAAAATGGGGGGCTTGCTTTTTAAATAAAGAAAATTTATTTCCTTTTTTGGGGGAAATGTCATTTTTTTCTTTTCTTTTGTTTTTATTTGCGCTAGTATAACTTTCAGAAGGGAGAAAAAATGCAAGAACCAATTTTAAAGGCTGTCGCGATGCCGCCCCGTATTTTTTGGGCGCCATTTTACTTGGCGGTGTTGAATTTAGTTGTTCAGTTTCCTTTAATGTTGTTTTGGGTGGTCTTTGCGCAAGGCAGCCCTATTTGGTTTATTTTTACCATTTTAATCGCCCATGTTTTTTTGATTATGCACAGTTCCTATGACCCCCATCTTTATTTGATGATTGTGGCGTGGGTGCGGTGCTTTCCTCATTCCACCAAGAACACTTATCCAACGAAAGGGGCCAAGTTTGCGCCATAAAGGAAGTTAAATGAATTTAGATGCCAGTTTAGCCGAATTTCTTTATCAAACAGCGACAGCAGACACCACTTTATTGGCGATTGTCGGTGTTTTGTCGGCTTTATTTTTTGTGTTTGTTTTTATCACAAAAATTGGCGAATTGATTTTGCCCAAACCAGTGGAAACAAGATTAGCAAACTTTTTACCCTTTGAATACTTGGACGAAGATGGGGCGACCATTCATTTGCACAATCAAGGTTTGGCCCGTGTGTATGAAGTGAAAGGGGCGGATATGACCCTCCTTTTACCCGAAGATCGGGCGTCCCTTTTGGAATCCCGCAAACGGTGGGTAGATGCCATGGCGGAGTTAGAGGTGGTGGCCCGTGTGATAACGGTGCGGGAACGGGTGGCCTTGAATGAACCCGAAGCCTATCAAGACAACAAATTATTAAAGGCGGTGGCGGCCAAATGGATGGACAATTTGCATCGTATTTTTCGCAATAAACACTATATTGTTCTTTCGGTGAATGACCGAAAAGAAGCCATGAAGGATTTAGATCAGGCAGGATCGGCTTTGACTTCTATTTTGGATATGTACGAACCCAAATTGCTCAGCGAAAAGCAAAACTTGAATAACGAAGATAAGAGTCCTTTTTGGCTTTTTGCCAAGTTAGTGAGTCCCATTACAAAACCTCAACCGATGGTCCATGGGGAATCCAAGGAAACTTTAAACGATTTATTGACGGCGGAATATGTTCATTTTACCAAAGACGAAGGGATTATTCGGTTTTTCAGTGGCGACCATGAAAAGTTGGCGATAGCGATGGGAGTGCGCCGTTGCGGGGATTTTATGGACGAACAAATTATTGCCGACTTTTTAAGTTTGGACATAGAAATGACCATGCTCCACAATGTCAAAGGGGTGCCCAAAGTGAGGGCCAGCTTGATGTTGATGCAACAACAGCGTATGGCCCATTTTAC
This sequence comes from uncultured Alphaproteobacteria bacterium, assembly GCA_934216505.1. Taxonomy (GTDB): domain Bacteria; phylum Pseudomonadota; class Alphaproteobacteria; order CAAHEQ01; family UBA3637; genus UBA3637. The sequence goes on along the minus strand of CAKQBW010000002.1, from coordinate 21,846 downwards.
CACTTTTTCCCAAAGTGTGTTAGAGCAATATGATATCGCCAAAGAAGCGATGGATGCCAACGATGCGGATTCACAAACTTTGAATGAATATGCTCAAAGTATTTTGATTTACGGGGATACGAAAGAAGAACTAAAGTTTGGGCAAGAGGAAGTGGAACGCATTTGTCGGTTATACAATGTCACCCCCATTCGGGACGGGTGGTCGGCTCAATCTGTTTTTTTCAGCCAGTTTCCCACTTTTGATATGTACCCCCGCACCTATCTGTACCTTTCTCGGGTGGTGGCCTGCGCCTGTTTAATTGACCGAGCCCCCACGGGCCGAATGAAATCCGATTGGGGGCCGATGCCCATCAGTTGGTTCCGGACGATTACAGGGACGCCCTATGCGTTTCAATTCCATGTATCTGAAGAACAATATGCGGTGGCGCATACGGCTTTGATTGGGCCCACAGGGCAAGGGAAAACGACTTTCTTCAGTTTCATGGCGGGGCAGGCGATGCGGATTCCCGATTTGCATACTTACTTTTTTGACCGCAATAACGGGGCGAAAGTATTTGCGATTATGAATGGGGCCCCTTATGTGAAATTTGATGGGGGGGAAGATTCAGTTTCTTTAAATCCGTTTGCGATGCCGGATACCCCAGAAAACAGAGCCTTTTTGCGGACTTGGGTGCGGGATATTACAGGGGGCAGTGATGCGGTATCTGAAGCCGAAATTGCCCGTTCTGTCACCACAGCGTTTGAATACCTCCCGCAAAGCGAAAGATTATTAAAGAACTTATATAAATCTTGTTTTGCCCCGAATAGTTATATGCGGCGGGAATTGAATCGGTGGATTGATACCGACCAATATGGCCGTATTTTTAATTCGCCCACGGACAATTTGGACTTGGATAGCCGCTATATGGGCTTTGATTTTACCACGATTTTCCAAGATGCCACTTTGGCGCCAGCGGTAATTAGTTATGTGATGCATCGGATCCAATCGTTGGCGACCGCCACGGGTTCGCCCACTATGATTATGATTGACGAAACGGCCCCGATGTTGGAACACCCGATGTTTAAGGAAAGTTTTATCGTGGGGCTAAGGGAAGGGCGTAAAAAACGGCAGGCCTATTTGTGTGCCTTTCAGCAACCCAAATTTTTGGACGAAAATGGATTGGGTGATGTGATTCGGGGACAATGTCAAACCGTGGTATTTTTCCGTAATCCTCAGGCCAATGCCTCTGACTATGCGACATGGAACTTGACGCCCCGTGAAATGAACTTTGTGTTGGGGAAAGAATGGGCGGACAGAAAGTATGCGATTTTGGTGTCCCGTCCTGCGATTCATGAATCTGTGATTTTAGATGTGGATTTATCAGGGTTGGGCCCTTATTTGAAAATTTATTCTTCAGGGAATAAGAATGTGTTATTGGCGGAAAAATTGCAAAAAGAAATTTCCGATACAGACCAAATTGTCCAAGAATACTTAAAGCGGGCTTAAAAGACTTAAGCTGTTTTATCTTCGTCCAACAAAATAACACCGCCTTGCGCAAAAGGAATCATTAAACGACGTACAATGCGTCCATCGGGCAAATACAGGAAAACTTCTTCGGTTTGTGTCAATTCGGCAAATTGTTCCCGTTGCGCTTTTTTATATTGGGCAAAATCCACCACCCGAGACAACAGGCCTTTTTCCTGAAGCGTGTCCCAAAAATTTTCGTAATCTTGCGGGGCTTTCAACCATTCTTCGTCCAAATTCCACAATTTGGCAAAAGCTGAACTGCACGCCATCAACTGTCCTTTGGCATTAAATAAACACGCTGCACACGGTAATTCTTTACAAAGGCGTTGGTGCGCACTGGCTACTTCACGGAACATAGATTGGACTTCTTCTTCTGTGTGTGTTTCTTGACCAAAAGTCAAGGTGTAATTTTGTTGTTGATATTTAAATTCAGAGCGAAACCAATGCAGTTGGCTGACATCTCCTTCTTCTTTGCTGGCCGCCCGATTGGCAAAGATAATATCGTTTTCCCCTTGGTGAATAAAGACAGGCAAAGGAAAATTTTCCCACGCTTCTTGCAAAAGGTTTTTCTGTCTTTCTAACAATTGAATTTTTTTATTTAATTCGTCCAATTGTTTTTGATGGGTAGTCATATCTGTAATCCACAACAGATGACGTCTGTGTTCAAAGGGGCGTCCCCGTATATAAAAGATTTGTTGTCCCCGCTTTAGTAAAGCATCAAAGGGGAGGTTTTTTTGCACTAATCCTGTATAATAATTTAAAAAACGATTTTGTTCATTGGGGGGGATAAAGGTCAAAAATTGTTCAAAAGTATGGGGTTTTTTGGCAATATTCCACATTAAACACAGGACTTTATTCATGACCAACTGTCCCCCGTATTCATAAACCATGCCGACGGGCAGATTGTGTAAAAGTTGCACTTGCGTGTGGTGTTGAGACCGCAAACGATGCATAACGAAATAGGCAATCAATCCCGCCATTAAAACACCTATAATAAAACTGGACCCGACAATCCCCACCAAGATATTGATTATGGAATTCATGTGTCCCTCCTTTCTGGCAACCGTAGTGTCAAGGCTTGAGCCATGTGTTCTTTTAAAATTTCTTCACTGAAAGCTCTATCGGCGACCGTACGGGCCAAGCGAATCATACGATGAAACCCCCGTCCCGACAGGCCGACTTTTTCGGCCACAGTGATTAAAAATTGGCGCGCCTCTTGACTCAGGTGTGCAATTTGCTCTAACTGTGAGCCGTCCAATTCACTGTTTAAAACGCTTTGTCCTCGTTGCTTTTGAAAAGCCCGTGCTTTTTTGACGCGTTCCAAAACAACGGCTGATTTTTCACTGGGGCCTAGTTGTCCCAAAATCCAAGGCGACAAGAGGGGGACTTCAATTTGTAAATCAATGCGGTCCAATAAAGGGCCCGAAATTTTACTTTGATATTCTTCGGCACAGCGGGGCGCCCGAGAACAACTGCGCCCTGGAACTCCTAAATAGCCACAGCGACAAGGATTCATCGCAGCAATCAATTGAAAGTGTGCGGGATAGGTAATATGCGAATTGGCCCGTGCTACAGAAACAACTCCCGTCTCAAGGGGCTGGCGCAACGCCTCTAAAGTTTGACGGGAAAATTCGGGTAATTCGTCCAAAAACAAAACACCTTTGTGGGCCAAAGAAATTTCCCCGGGCTTGGCTTTTATGCCACCACCGACCATCGCGGGTGTGCTGGCACTATGATGCGGGGCCCGATAGGGACGTTGAACCACCAACTGACCGTCTTTTAACAGGCCTGCAATGGAATGAATCTGGCTGACCTGTAAAATATCTTCAACGGACAAAGGGGGTAAAATGCTGGGCAAACGGCTGGCCAACATAGATTTCCCCGATCCTGGTGGTCCGACCATCAACATATTGTGTCCGCCAATTGCGGCGATTTCTAACGCATTTTTGGCACTTTCTTGTCCTTTAATATCGGCCAAATCCAATAAAGAAGAAGGTGCTTGGAGGGAATGTGCCACAGGCGGTAAAATTTCTTGACGGCCTTGAAAATAATTCATCAGTTGTACTAAATCTGAAACCGGCAAAATGTGGGGATTACCTGACCAAACGGCCTCGGTCCCTTGCCCCACAGGACAAATAAAAGACGCCTGTATCTGGTTGGCAAAAACGGCGGCAGGTAAGATCCCCGAAACAGGTCGAATTGTCCCGTCTAATCCCAATTCACCCATCATCAGCGTGTTTAAAAGTTTATCTGGGGGAATGACTTCCATAGCGGCCAACAACGCCATAGCAATGGGAAGGTCATAGTGCGTTCCTTCTTTTAAAACATCGGCGGGGGCCAAATTGACTGTGATATGATTACCGGGCAAAGAAAGTCCCGCTGAATGCAATGCTGCCCGCACCCGTTCCCGACTTTCGGCAATGGCTTTATCGGCTAACCCCACAATGGTGAAACTGGGCAATCCTTTGGTAATTTGGACTTCAATCGTGATTTTCAAGACATCAATGCCACTAAAAGCAACAGAAGAGGTGGTCGCCAACATTTTTTGGTCCTTTCTTTTTAAATGTATTATACCAAAAAAGGGCCAAAATTTCAACCCTGAAGGGGATTGATTTGCTTTTTATGTAAAAATATGCTATTTTCTAAAAAAAACAAACAAAAGGAGAAATTTATGTCCCATGTTTTATTAAATAAAAGTTTTATGCCGTTGCTGGTGTCTCACTTTTTTTCGTCGATTAATGATAGTTTTATGCGTACCTTGTTTTTGTTTATGGCGACCTATGGGCTAACCCAAGCGGGGGAAGGTTTTGTGATTGCGGGGGTTATCCTGTACGCTTTATCTTTTTGTGCGGGCAGTACGATTGCGGGGCAGGTGGCCGATAAAATTTCCAAAAAGAAATTTTTGTTATCCTGTCGGGTGATTGAAGTGGTGGCGTTGCTTTTGACCTTAGGGGGGATTTCTTTGTCTTCCCGTTGGGTGTTGTTGGCGATTATGGGGGGGCTCGGCTTTATCGGGGCCTGTGTGCGGGTGGCCGATTATTCGTTGATGCCGTCTTTGGTGAATGAAAAAGGATTGGTGAAAGCCAACGCTTTGATAAAAGTGGCTTCTTTATTGGGAATTGGGGCGTCTGCTTTAATGTTGATGGCGCATGTGAAATTTGGGGTGAGTTTGGAATGGGTGTGTTTGTCGGCAATGGGGCTGTCTTGCTTGGGATTGTTGATTACCTGTCTTTTACCATCTCAAAATCCCGCTGAACCCGAAACAAAGGTTGTCAAAAATCCGTTGCATGTATTTGATTTTATTTCCAAAGAATTGCAATATAAATTTGACGATTGGGCGTATCTGGTGGGGATTGCTTGGTTTTGGGTGATGATGAGTCTGTTGGGGATGCTGTCATCTTCTTATACCCAAAATATTTTACAGGCGCGTTGGTCTGTGGTGGTCTTTTTGTCTGGGGTGTTGTTTCCTGTGGGCTATATGATTGGGTCAGTCATTTGTGTGCGTACCACTCGCAAACGTCTGGGGTCTCAGGCTGTATGGGTCGGGGCGTTGATGAGCGTGTTGCTGTTGGTGTTGGCTTGGACCAGTTCTTCTTTGGCGGCCTTACCTGTGGCAAAATCTTTGACAATTTTTAAACTTTTAACAACCCATGGGGGCTATTGGGTCGTCATGGCGGATGTGGTTTTGTTGGGGGTGTTGTCGGCGTTGTATATCATTCCATTTTACAGTTTGTTGCAAATGAAAAATAATCCCAAAGTGATGGGACGTTTGTTTTCGTTCAGTGGTTTGTTAAATGCGCTTTTCTTGGCGATTTCATTTGCCCTAATTTTTGCGTTAAAATTGCTGTCTATCCATTTGACAACAATCATTACTTTTTTTGCGGTGGTAAATCTGATCATTTCGTTGTACTTTGCCCGCTTGCTGCCATTGAACCAAAGACGGACCTTTTTTAAAAAAGCCTTGAAAAAGTTGTTTAAGGTGGAAGTCAAAGGCTTGGAAAATTTACCCGAAAAAGGACAAAGATGTTTGATTGTGGCCAACCATACCAGTTTTATGGATGTGTTATTGGTGTCCGCTTTTGTGGATCGTCAGATTGTGTTTTCTATCAATAATAAATTGTTGGAAAAAACAATTGTGAAGTTTATGACGAACTTGGTGGATTTGCGGCCCTTGGATCCTGTCAGCCCTTTTGCCGTTAAAGCGATGGTGGAAGAATTGCGTCAAAATAAAACCTGTATGATTTTTAATGGCGGTTTGTTAGAAGGCGGCAATACACGCTTGAAAATTTACGAAGGCTCAGCGATGATGGCGTTAAAGGGAGAAGCCCCTGTGGTGCCTATCTGTATCAAGGGGGCGGCCCATACCTTTGGATCCCGTGTGTTGGGTAAAAAAGCGTGGTTTCAATGGTTTCCAAAAATCACTTTGACCATTTTACCCCCTGTGAAATTTAAATACCCTGATTCTATGCCCACCCGTGAACAGCGCATGCGGTCGTCTTCCAAATTGTATGATGTTATTGCGAATATGACCTTTGACAGTTATGATAAAAATCGGACAGTGTTTCAGGCGATTGCAGACGCCATGAAAATGCGGGGCCGTTTGTTCCGTGTGTTGGATGATACCGCCCGCCATGCGCAAACGTATGCGTCTGTGTTTTTGAAAAGTTTTATCTTGGGGGCCTTGATGCACAAAAGATTGCCCAAAGAACAAAGGGTGGGGTTGATGATGCCCACTTCGGCGGCGTCTGTGTATGCCTTTTTGGGGCTTCAGGCCTATGGAAAGACGCCGGCGATGATAAACTTTACTTCGGGTCCTAAAGCGGTTTTAAGCACCTGTACCACGGTGGGCATTCATACCGTTATCACGGCCCATAAAGTCGTTCAGTTGGCCAAGTTGGAACCCCTGATAGACGAACTGACCCATAATGGGATTCAGGTGGTGTATTTGGAAGATTTAAAATCAACTCTGACTTTGCGGGATAAAGTGCAAGGAATGATGGGGGCGCTTTTCCCGAGGTTTGTTTATCAAAAGACGGCGGGAAAAGTGAATCCCAAAGACACAGCGGTGATTTTATTTACCTCAGGGTCTGAAGGATTCCCCAAAGCGGTTTTCTTAAGCCATGAAAATTTACTGGCGAATTGCTATCAGGTCTATGCGCGGTTTGATTTATTCCGCAATGATGTCTTTTTGAATTGCTTGCCGTTGTTCCATTCCTTTGGGCTGGGGGCAGGGACCTTAGTGCCCATGATGTTGGGGGTCAAAACATTTTTGTACCCTACACCGTTGCACTATCGGATTATTCCCGAAATAGCGGCCAGTATTCGGGCCACCGTCTTTTTTGCCACAGACACTTTCTTGTCGGCGTATGCCCGTTGTGCAAATCCCTATGATTTTAACAGCCTGCGCATTGTGGCGGGTGGGGCCGAAAAAATTAAAGAAGAAACCCGCAAGGTATGGCAGGAAAAATTTGGCGTCCGCTTATTTGAAGGCTATGGTGCCACAGAATGTTCGCCTTTCGTGGCGGTCAATACTTTCTTGCACCAAAGAAAGGATTCGGTGGGACGGTTATTGCCCCGTATGGAATATCGTTTGAAAAAAGTAGATGGTATTGCCCAAGGCGGGGAACTGTACCTGAAAGGCCCCAACATTATGCAAGGTTATATGCGCTCAACAGACCCAGGGGTGTTAGAGCCTCCCAAGGATGGGTGGTATGATACAGGGGATATTGTGGATATTGATGAAGATGGGTTTATCTTTATTAAAGGGCGGTGCAAGCGTTTTGCCAAAATCGGGGGCGAGATGGTGTCTTTAACCGCCGTGGAACAAACGATTGCGAAACAATGGCCTGAGGCTCTTTTGGGGGCGGTGAATTTGCCTGATGAGAAAAAAGGCGAAAAGATTGTGTTGATTACCACAGAACCCGCTATAACCAAAGATGCTTTGATTCGCCTGTATAAAGAAACAGGCATGACGGAACTGGGCTTACCGCATACGATTGTGGTGGTCAAAGAAGCCCCTGTGTTGGGAACAGGGAAATTTGATTACCAAACGGCGAAACAGTTGGCGGTGGAGGCGACAACGCCCAAAGAATAAAAGGGCTCGTGCAATCCCCGCTGTGAAAGGTGGGGATTTTTTCATGCCTCAATGCGTCTTTAAATAATCCTGTAAAGTGTGATAGGCATCCCCCAGTTTTTGAAAAAGAGAGGCTTCTTTTTTGGAAAGATCTGGGTGATATTTTTTGGCCAACTTTTTATATTGCTTTTTTAACTCTTCGGCTTTTAAAGGAAAAGTGAGTTCCATAAAACTCATGGCCTGCGCCACTTTTGGGGGGTATTTTTGTTGAGAAGGAGGGGGATTATACCCGCCGTCCATTCCCAAGCGTTCTTCCCGAAAGACATCAAAAGGGTCTGAAAATTTGGGGTTGGCTTTGTGGTCGCCCAACTTCCAAGTGGGACGTTGCCAAACCACATCGTTTTGCAGTTGTTGTTCAATTTCATCAGGCGAAAGCCCCTTTAAAAAGTCCCAGTTTTTGTTGTATTCCGCCACATGTTTTTGGCAAAACCAATAATGCGACCGCAAGGTCCTGTCCTTAGGGGCACGGAACTCACCTGCCTCAGGACAGCCAGGAAAATCACAGTTATGCAGTCTTTTTTTGGGCGCTTCTTTTCTTTTCATTCTACACCAATTAGTTGTATATTTTTTTATTTCAATACATTTAAAGGTTGCACTTTTATACTTTTGTACCTATAAAATATAAGTATATTATATTTCATCATAAAAAGAAAGGAGAAAATGATGTTGGTTTGTAAAAATGTAATTGTCAATGGCCGCAGAACCAGTATGCGTTTAGACCGTGAAACTTGGATTTCTTTGTCGGACATTTGCACACGGGAAGGCATCACGATTCACCAATTATGTTCCAAGATTGATACGACTAAGGGGGCTTCGGGATTATCGGCGGCGACTCGTTTGTTTGTGCTGACTTATTTTCGTTTTGTCCTGAATCAATATGAACATCGTCAAGAAAATGGGGCCAAAACATTTAATCCAAATGTTGTTTTGCAACAGGCTTGAATATTTTTTTTAAAAGCGCATTTTTTTCTAGTCAAAAGCCATATTTTTTTGTATAATAGACGTGGTTAAAGACTAAAAGGAATGCGCATGAGAATCGCAAAACGAACAATTTGTATAGGGGTGGTTGTTTGGCTGCTGTTTTTTGGATGGTGGTTTAAAGGATACCTTTACATCAATTGGCGTTTTGAATTGTTTTCTTTTAGTTCGTGGCGTTTTGTTTTTAATGAGTTTCGGTCAGGGTGGCGTTTATCCAATATAGGTGATTGGATTTTCTTGATTTCCTTTATCTTGGCGGGCCCTGTTTTTTGTTTATTTTGGTATTTGGCGAATAAGGTCTTTTGGCTCAGTTTTGTGAAGCGGGGCTATCATTATACGAAACGGGGGGTGAAAAGAATTTATCGGCGTGCTCCTGAACGGGCGTTGGAAAACGGTCCTAAGGCCGCCCCTGTGGTGGCCCAAAACCCATCGTTGCAACGTCCCGCTAAAATGACGCAGACGGGGGGCGGTTTTGGTTTGATGCAAATGCCCAAATCTCAACCTTTCCAATTGGAACAGGCTCAAGCTCAATGGCAAAAAGAACATCCTCCTGAAAAACAATCTCTTTCATCGCAAGAAGGGCCTCCTTTCAATGCTGAGGGAGATTTTAAAGAAATGGCGGAAATTCCTTTAAGCGAAGTGGAATTGCCTCAAATTGAATCGGTGAATGAAGACATTTCGGCGGAATTGACTCATGCGGGCTATCGTCCTTTGATGAATGTAAAGGTGGGGGATAAAAAAGTGGATTGGCTGGGGGTAGCGGACAATCAATTATGGGTGGCTTTTTATGATGAAGAAACGGGTGATTGGTTGGCCGATGAAGAAGCCTTTAATGAAGAAAATCCGCTGTGGTTTTCGGAAACAGACCATCGGGTTTCCCCTGTGTTTGAATTAAAGCAACTCCAAAAACAAATGGCGGAAAAAATAGGGGACGACGCGGTTCAAATTCACCCTGTTTTAATTGAGCGGCGGGGAAATTTAATCAATGCGGAAGATATGTTAAAAACTTGGAATGACTTAGGGGTGGTTGTGTGTCGGACGGAAGTTGGGGGGCCTGTGGAATTACCCACAGTGGCGGAGGTTTTAAAGGATCCACAAACACCCGCTCGTCCCGAATTTTTAACAAAAATCAATGAATTATTTAATTGTGGGGAGAAAGTAAATGGCTGATAATCAATATGATGAGAAAAATAAACATACCAAGCGCAATGTGTATTCGGTTTTGTTGGGGATTTTTTGTTGGTGGTTGGGGTCCATCTTGGTCTTCCCTTTGATGTATGTCATTTCAGGGTATCCTTTATCCGAAGTGGCTCGCTTTTTTAAAGGGGTCTTTGATTTGACGCAACCAGTGTTTTTGTTGCGGGTTTATGTGAATTGGTTTGCGTATCTTTCCAATTCTTCGGCGCCAAGCAGTCTGGCTCTCTACCTTCCTTTTTTGCCGTTTATAGCGTTGTTTTCTATTGCGATTATCGGTATTTTAACGAACCCGTATGGGCAACTTTCCACGGTGTTTGGGAATGGGCGGTTGGCCACCTATGAAGATATTAAAAAAATGAACCTGTTCAATGGGTTTTGTATTGTCTTGGGGCGGTTTAAAGGCAAGTTGATGAAGTTGAATGAAACTTTATCTGTGTTGGCGTTGGCGCCTCCTGGGGCGGGTAAAACAGCAGGGGTGGTTGTCCCCACGATTTTTGAATCTGATACGATGAGTATTATCGTCAATGATGTGAAGCCTGAGTTGGCGGAAAAGACCTCAGGCGCACGGGCGAAAGTGGGGCCTGTTTTTGTCATCAATTGGGGGGCGCAGGACGATCCCGAAAAAGGCATTTATTATCCTTCGTGGAATCCTTTGTCGCCGAACTTGTTGCCTCCATTGGGGCCTGCGCGGGATATGTATATTGATTCTATGGTGGCGGTTTTGGTGGAAGAACCCAAAGGCGGCCAAGATCCCCACTGGTCTAAAACGGGGCGTAATGCGATGACGGGCTTTTTGCATTTTATTGCCAGCAAATGCGAACGGGCTCGGGCGAATGACTACTTTGTGAATAAATTACAGGAAGGGTCTTTTGATGCGGAAGATGCTCAGATTTTGGCGACTTACTATGCCGATATGGCGGACCAAAGTGCGTTGTTGGCCTTGGACGCGTTAAAAAAAGGCCAACTGTCTTTGAATAACTATGCCCCTGTGGGTACTTGGGAAGGATTGCCCGAAATTTGGCACGGGCATGAAGCCTGTATTTCCATGATTTTGGAATGGCTGACGGATATGCAAATGCGGTGTGCGGCGGACATTAAACGCCGAACGGACGAAGGCGATCAAATGGCCATGATGGCGGACCCCATGAAAGATGTGTTAGATGCGGCAGCCAATGAAGCCAATCGCTATGCGTATGCACGGCGGGCGGTCACTGAATTGAATCAGTTGGCGACCACACCTGATAAAGAACGGGGGTCTATTTTATCTACAGCGTTGGCGGGGATCAGTATCTTTAAGAATGCTGCGGTTAAAGAACGCACGAAGTTCAGTGATATTTCCTATCGTGATTTGCGGGGCATGGTTGATCCAACGGTCAATAAAATGCGTCCCGTTTCGGTTTATTTGTCTATTAACCAGGTAGATGCTAAAGCCTTGAATAGTATTACGGGGATTTTTGTGGAATTGTTGAGTTCATTTTTAATTGCGAATCCCCCGAATTTTAAAGGGTCTGATGGACAAAAAACAGGCCCTTATCCTGTCTTGTTTGTGTTGGACGAATTTCCCCAAATGCCCAAGTTGGATTGTGTGAAAAATGGACCCGCCGTGGGGCGGGGACAAAAGGTAGCGTACCTGTTGATTGGTCAGGATTTTGGTCAGATTTCGGCGCAATACGGAAAAGACGATATGGAAACCATTATTTCCACCACAGCGGCGAAAATTATTTTGTCCCAAAACAACGACCAAACGGCGGAACGTTTTGTAAAGATGATTGGGTCTAAAACCATTGAAGTCAAAAGTACCTCTAAGCAAGAAAATGGCTTTGATTTAAAGGGAATGTTTTCGGATAAACCTAGCAGCGGCGGCGGTGGCACGAATGTCAGCCGTCAATTACAAAAAACAGATGTGGTGAGTGCGGCGGATATTTTAAGTTTAGATCCCTCCAAACAATATGTTTTGGTCCAAAGTAATTTATCGCACCCTATTTTGGCCGATGCGCCCCGTTATTTTTTGGATAAAAAGTTTTTAAAACAAGCGTCTTTGCCCCCGGCACCTTTTGTGCCCAGTTGGATTGTGGCGCGCCGCCCCGTGGAAGAAAATCAACAAATGCTGACCGAAGGGGCGATGACGCCTCAACTGGAATATGCCCAAAATTCATCAGGATTAGCGGCCCCTGAATCGGCGATGTTGGACCACGATATGGCTTTGAATGAGGAACAAGAGGCTGTCCCGACCTTTGCGCCCCCCACTCAAGCCCCTGTTTTTGATCCCCCCTCTTTGCCTGTAAAGGAATCCGATGACCCATCCGAATGATTTGACAGAATTGAACGGCGATGAAGTGTTTGACAACTGGGACCAGTTGGTGGCTCAGCCCAATCCTCAAACGCAAAAAAGCGAGTTAGAGGACGGTTTGATGGACGATTTAATGAGTGAGGAAAAAGGTCAAGATTACTGGGTGAATTTATTTCAAAATGAAAACTTTTCAAATATGGATTTGTTTGAGGCCCCTTATACTCCCTACACTTTGAACGAAACACAATTTCACCATGATTTTGTTCAACTGCGGACAGATTTTTTAAAGGAACTATCCCAAAATTATTTAAATGATTTACGGGCGGCGGATTTATCCGAAGAAAGTATTTTTTATATCGGCAAAGGTTTTTTGCCCGCCAATTGGACGGTCCATATAAAAACGCCTTTGTTGTACGGGGGAAAGTTGAAGGAAGATAATTTGATTTTAATTCCCGAGATGCCTTTTCATAAATTGATTCATTCTTTTTTGAATCGTCAAATTTTGTCTGAGGCAGGCATCGCTCACCCCAAAAAGTTATATGTGCCGACCCCTGTGGGAAAAGTGTATATTTCGGGGGGGGATTGGTCGGGGTCAGGGGGAAAGGCCACTTCGGACCGCAGCGTGATGGCAGGGGTATCCGCCTCTTCTTTACAACAAATGTCTATTAAAACGGGGGGCAGATGACCATCAATGTAATTTTGAATAAACTCTACCAAAACTATGCTCAGGTCTTTGCGCCCCAACCGATGATGACGATTCAACGGACCTCTATTGCTTTGGTAAAAAAAGGGTATATTCAAATTCCATTGGATTATGTTCAATTTTTAATGCTGTCTGATGGGTTATCTTGGAATGGCGTAGAGTTGTTTTCCATTGACCCGCACGAACGCAAAGACACGGTCTTTTTGCAACCCACTTTGATGGGGATTCAGGAAGAATTGACCCTTAAAAAATTATATCCTAAAACTTTGGTGGTGGGGATAGGCCCCGAAGAATTGATTGTGTATTTTAATGAAACGCACGCCTATCACCTGTTGGACAGATATACCTATGAAACTGTGGTAAAACTCCCCCGCTTGTCTGATGTGCTTTATTTTTATGGTTTGAAAGAAGCGTAGATAAGGGGACCCTTATAAACTGTCATAAACCCGTTTAACTTCTTGAATATCCTGCCACATCAACCATTTGGGTGAGCCTCGTTCTTTGGAAGGATTGCGCAACAAATAGGACGGGTGGAAAATAGGCATCATCTTGGCCCCATGGGGCCCGTCAAACCATTGTCCCCGAATCTTGGTAATTCCCAAAGGCGTGTCTATAAAAGAGGTCAGGGCCACTTTGCCACACAACAAAATAATTTTGGGCTTTAAGATAGCCAATTGTTGATCCAAATAAGTTCGGCACGCTTGTTTTTCAGCGGGCAGAGGATCCCGATTGTCAGGGGGACGACATTTAATCGTGTTGCAAATATAAATGTTTTTTCCCCGTTCAAAACCAACACTCAACAAAATCTGGTCCAATAATTTGCCCGCCCGTCCCACAAAAGGTTCGCCCGTTATATCTTCATTATGACCTGGGGCTTCCCCAATCAAAACAATTTTATCGTTCGGGGTACCCGCCGAAAAAACCAGTTTCGTCCGTGTGGCCCCCAACGGGCATTTTTGACAAGTTAAACAAGCCGATTTTACTTTTTCTAATTCTTCAAACATGCGTTGATGATAACCCTTTTTTTAAAAAAAGACAAGACTTTTTTGTTTGACATTTAAATAAAAATCATTTATGATGAAAGAGCTTTACGGCAAGGGCCGTAGAGTCGGATTTGAAAGGTCCGCACGATTTAATCCGTCCGAAAAGGATGGATGACCGTCTAATAAACCAAATAAACGGTACTGTAATCGTGCAGCTTTTCAACATCCATCCACTTGAAACAAGTGGAATTTTTGTTTTTAAAAAGGGGCACGAAAATGAAAAACGAAACGGATTCAGGGCGGACTTTGGTGGAAATGCTGGGCGTGTTGGCGATGGCGGGGGTGCTTTCCGTCATGGGGGTCATGGGATATCGGTTGGCCTTGGACAAAAACAAAGCCAATACTTTGGTGAATCAAGCCCAACAACGGGCCGTTATCGTTATGGAACAAATGACATTGAATCGCCCCCTTTCATTGCAAGAATTTTCCTCTTTGAATAAAACGCCGGCGGGGACCTTTGGACAAGCGACCACCCAAGGTTTAACGAAGCAATTTGGAATTCAAGTTTTTGGGGTGGAAAAACGGGTGTGTGAAAATATCCTCAATATGATCGGGGAAAAGACGCCTTTGCGCCGCCTGTCGCATGAAGCCAGCCCCACCGTAGCAATCACCCAATGTGGCCTCAGTAATGATTTTTTAATGGTCTATAATCAGGAAATGAAAGGTGCCCCCGAAGACACGCTTTATTGTACCGATGATACAGATTGTTCCTCCGAAAACGAATGCATGGGGTGTGAGGAGGAATCTAAACTTTGTCAGAACAAATGCCAAAACTTGGATTACTTGGAATCCACGGGGACGCAGTATATTGACACGGGGGTAGAGGGGTCTTCTGATATTGAATATGAAGTTGTTTTTCATATCACAAGTAATCAATACGACCCAATTTTGGGGTGTTGGAAGGTAGATGATAATACGACGAGATTTGATTTATATAATGGTGGAAATGCTGCTCTCATTTATGCTTCATTTAAAGAGTCATCGGCTATTTTTTCTAAAAAAGAATCCAAAGATTTTAATGTTGTTTTCAAAAACTGGAACTTATTGATAAATGATACGAATAGAAAGATAACTCCAACTGTTTTTACAACAGAAAGGAATCTATTTTTGTTTGGAAATAATCGTGGAAACATTGTTAGTACATCAACATCAGGGACGAGAATAAATTATTGCAAATTATACGATAAGGGCGCATTAGTTCGGGATTTTACGCCTGTGTTGGCCCCGAATGGGCAACCAGCCTTGTTTGATCAAGTGGAAAAGAAATTGTATTATAATAAAGGATCAGGTGCATTTTTATACCCTGATCCAACAAACTAGAGGGTCTGTTCGTCCAGCACTTGTTGCGCCACTTCAAAGGAAAAACCCGCACGGGCCAGTTTGGCTAAATCTTTTTGACGATCCCGCCCTAAATGCTTTTTTTGAACAAATAAGCGGGCGGCTTTCAGGTCATCTGATTCTTGTAAAAAAGGGTTGATTTGTTCGGCCGTCAGACCGTTTTGCAAAAGTTTGCCCCTGATATAGCGTTGGGATTTCCCCGCTTGTTGCAAGCGGCGAACCGCATTTTCCACATACCGTTCATCATTCACATAATTAAAGTGTTGCATTTCTTGCACGACTTGTTGAACCCATTGGGGGGCTTCTTCGGGAATCAAACACCCTTTTTGGGCGTCTTTTTTCAACCGATTCATCAAGACCGTCTTTAACTTTTGGCTGTTGGCGTCATAGCGTTCCAAATAAAATAACGCCCGATTCTTTAAACGTTGAAAAGTGATGGTTTTCATGATTGACAAGACTCCTGATTTATAGGATAATAGAATTGTTTTAAGGAAAATGCAAATGAAAAAAATGTGGGCTCTTTTTTTAATGTTTTGGACGGCGGCCTGTGTTCAGGCACCCCCCGATGCGTTCAGCGAAAATATAAATTGGGGGACGCCTTTTGTCGTGTCGGCGCAACAGGTAGAAACAGTGAGTTTAAATAAGGTCTATGATTCCACGCATTACATTGAAAAAAGGTGGCCTCTTTCCCCCGAAAAGGGTCTTATAAAGTGGGTCCAAAAAAACTTGAAAACAACCTCCTCCCCCTATCGGTTGATTGTCGTGATTCACCAAGCCCATGTGGTGCGTGAAACTTTACCCGCCACTTGGTATGAACCCAATGAAGTCAAAGATACTTTGATTTATCGGGTAGAGTTTCTTTTAAAGGCGGGGCCGAAAACAAAAATGTCTTTTACGGTTGGGGGAAAAGTTTTTACGCAAATGCCCCAAAAATTGAGTTTGGCGGATAAAGAAAAAGAATGGGCTAAAATGATGAGCCAAATGATGGAAAATTTGAATCAACAAGTTGCGTTAAAGTTGAAAAATGTGGTCTAAATATCATCCAATTTCTAAAAAGTTAAAAGCCGCCCTGACGGAGATATTTTCTCAACGCTTGGAAACAGGCGTGCTGGCCTATGCCTTGGGGTTATTGATGGGCTTTGTCTATGGCGGCAGTTGGATTTTCTTGGGCATCGGCATCGGGACGTTGGTGGTATTTCTTTGGACGAAAAATAACCTCAAACTGTCTTTTGGTCTTCTGATGATAACAGGCTTTTGCTTGGGGCTGTCCATGGCGTATTTTCGGGCGAAAGCAAAAATGCATGAGGTCTTGGATCGCCCCTTGTCCCAAATTGAAATCCAAGGCCAAATCACAGAGAATTTGGTTTTACCCGAAAAGCAACTGATGACTTTGGAAAAAATAAAATGGCCCCGACCTGATTTTCATCACCCCGATAAATTACAACTGACTTTGAGTCCCCCGAATTTGGATTTGAAAACCTCGGACATAATTTCGGCCCGTGTTAAGGTGTATCCGCTTTCGGTGGAAAATCTGACCTTGCGTGCGTCTCGTTTTTCGGCCGCCTATTTTCAAGGTCTGGGCGGTCGGGGCAGGATTTTGGAAATCACCCGTCATCGCCCCAGTTCAAAGGAAATTTCTTGGGTGGAAACAGTGCGCCAAAAAATTGTTCATAGCGTCTTTCAATCTATGCCCGAAAAATCCGCCCGTATCGCTATTCCTTTGATTATCGGTGAGCAAAAATTTGTTTTGCCTGAACAATATAAAATTTATCGCCAAGCAGGCATTACACATGTGCTGTCTGTCTCGGGATTTCACTTGGCCTTGTTGGCGGGCTTTTTGTTTTTTATTATCCGCGGGATTTGTGCCTTGATTCCCTCTTTCACCTTGCATTTTAATGTCAAGAAAATAGCGGCTGTTTTGGCGGGGATAGGGACTTTATTTTACTTAATTCTATCGGGATATCAAATTCCTGCCTTGCGTTCTTTTGGGATGATTGCTTTGGTCTTTTTGGGGATTTTAACGGACAGAGTTGCCTTTTCTAAAAGGTCTTTATTTTTGGTGGGATTGCTGCTCTTGATTCTTTTTCCCGAAGACATTTTGTCCATCAGTTTTCAACTGTCCTTTTTGTCGGTTTTGATTTTAATCAGCGTGCATGACCTTTTCCAAAAAGACGCCTTTCATCACAGGTCGTTTGGGAATTGTGTCGGCGAGTTTTTGGCGATAAATATCGCCATCACAATCGGACTGATGCCCCTGATTGCTTGGTCCTTTAATATCATCAATCCCTATGGAATTTTGGGAAATATGGTATTGAGTGTCGTTTTTTCCTTGGGCGTGATGCCGTGCTTATTCGTGGGGTGCCTCTTGATACCCGTGGGGTTAGAGGGCGGCTTTTTTATGGTGGCAGGCCGGCTGTTAGAGGGGATAGAATTTTTTTGCCAAAAAATCGGGGCGTTGCCCCATTCGGAAATTTTTATTCCCACTTTTTCGCCGTGGGCTTTGGGCTTATTGATTTTCGGATTTATCTTTTTGTGCGTCTATAAATACTGGGGCGTCCTTTTGGCTTTTGTGATGATGGGGACGGCGTGGATTATCATCGGCCAAACCCCTACGCCAGATTTGTTGATTTATCAAGGGAGTTATCAATGGCGGGACAAAGACCACCTGTTTCAAAATACAGGCGGCCAAAGTTATCTTCAAAATCGGTGGCAAATACAACAAGGATTTGATCAGGTGGAAAGCAAAGACTTGCCAGACTATGTTTGGATAAAGGGCAGAAAAATCGCCCTCAGCCCACGTGGATGCGTGGGGGCAGATGTGGCTTTTTTAACCTTTCGTGAAGGGAATTGCGGGGCCCCTGTTGTCTTACTGGATAAAATACCCCTGTACCAAATTTTCATCACTTCTGATGAAATTTGGATAAAAGATACAATACATCTTGACCTTCAAAAGGTTTTAGATTATAATAAACGATAAGTGGTCCTGTAGCTCAGCTGGATAGAGCAACTGCCTTCTAAGCAGTAGGTCGTGAGTTCGAATCTCGCCGGGATCACCATTTTGAACAAGTCGTCTGAAAAGGCGACTTGTTCTTTTAAAATCAATAGCTTTAGCCAGTTCGATTGGACTTCATTCAAAAAGCACCCATTTTCGCTAACAATCGAACTCATCATCTTAAAAGTGCTTGATTTTATTACATTTCACATTTTTAGCGCTTTTTGATAGCCTCTAAAACATTCGAACTTTTATCTTTTCATTGTCCGTAACTTCAATTTGTACAAATGTCTGGCGCAAATCAGGATAGGGATTAGAAGTAGGGCGGATACCATGAAAGTTGCTCCCACACCAATTGAATCGAAAAGAGGTTTCAATGCGATCATTGCCAATGCCCAAAAAATACGATTGACCATAGATTTGACGGATAAAACAGTGGCGCGTTCATCTGATTTAATTCTGTGATTGATTAAAACAGAGGTCGAAATTTTACTGAGAACCACCGATGAACTGGCCATCATCATTAAAAGCAAGCATAAATAGACTATTTGTTGAGGTACATAAGCAGCTATACAAGATCCTATTGTGGCAATAACAATAATCAAACATTGTAGCTTAATAATTCCAGATAAGTTTATCTTTTCCAAAATCTTTCCTGAAACACCTGACCAAAAAGTGCGCAGGAATGCATTTGCCCCCATAACCACGCTGAACATAAAAATAGGTAGTTCACGAAATAGCATTACAGATTGTAATCCCCACATTAAAACCAGTGTCAACATGCCATAAACAGCAGGAAACAGCATTAGCCATTTTAGTTCTGAGTGTCGGAGGGCATATTTTGAAATATCCAAAATATCTTGCCATTTGCTTTTATCCTTTGCAACAATTCGTTTTGATTCAGGGACATCAGGTAATAGAATCAAGATGATTGTCGAGACAATTAAACATACAATAGATCCCCATAAAGGAATGCTTGGACCCAAAAATTGATAAATAAAGGCCCCAGTCAGCGTTGAGATTGTCAACATCAAATTACCCAACATTTCCATTTTTGCATATTTTTGATGAAATTTTTCCTCTTTATGACATTTTTTAAGTAAATCATATAAATAGGCTTCTACTGTGCCTGAAATTAGAGAAAGAGTAACAGCAAAAATAAGTTCACCACTTAAAACAGCCCAAAAGCCTTTTCCAAAAATCCATATTAAATATCCCGCAATCCAGATAAAGTTTCCAATAATTAAAGTATGTTTTCTGGAAAATAAATCCCCAATATAGCCCGTTGGAATTTCCAAAACAAAAACAGCCAATGAAAAGATTCCTTGTATGAGAAAAAAATCCCCCATACTTAGACCTTTATAGTTGTAAAAAAGCATGACAACAGGCAAAAAGAAAAGCGCATTCACAAGTGAATTTGCAATGGAAAGCAAACGGGGTGCTGATTTAACAGGTATCATTTTTATCCTTTCAGTGATAAGAATACAGGATCATTCATGGAAAAGCAATGAAATTTTTGTATCCTTTCATAATAATTTATTTTGAGCTTAAACTAATTTTATAAATATGCCAATACAAAAGCCCTCGTTTTGCAAGATACCCCTCACCATTTCAATTTATCCCATTGTAATGATCAATTTTTTATAAGTATAGGCTTTTTTTCTGTGTAAAAAGTCGTTTTAAAACAGTGGGATTATCCAAAAATTTGGGTGGCGGTCTTTTCTTTTTTCTTGGGGGGAAATTTTTGATCAAATTCTTCGGCCTGTTTTTCATCAACAAGATAGACTTTAGGGGTGGCATATTCCCCTGTGATGCCTTTTAAATAATGGGGAATCAGTTCTTTGCCTAAGAAAAAAGAAGCATCGGCGCCTTCAGGAAGACCGTGATACCGAATCCCCAAAGCAGACGCTTTTGTAAAACCACTCTTCCCATAAAAAGCGATATTGCCTTCAAAAAACACAGCCCCATATCCTAAACGGCGGGCTTGGTCTAAAGAATAATCTAATAAAATTTTACCATACCCCTGCCTTTTTAATTCAGGCGTAATGCAAATAGGCCCCATGGTCAAAATAGGCTTGTCGGGGCCTTTGTCCGTTTGAATGCGGGCCCGCATAAACAGATTTTGACCGATAATTTTTCCGTCTTGGACCATCACAAAATCTAACTCAGGAATGAAGTCAGGATTTTTCCTGAGTTGATGCATCACGAAATGTTCCAAACACCCGGGGCGATAGACATTCCAAAAAGCCTCCCGAATCAGATTTTCCACTTCATCATAATCATCGGGGCGTTCCAAACGAATTTCATAATTTTGAGTCATCTTTACTTCTTGTATAGGGCAGTGAGGGCTCTTTCCCTTGAACAAAGAAAGGAGCTTATTCAGCCTCCGTAGTGGCGTCATTGTCGCCCACAATCATTTCTTTGGAAATGTCTTTAGCATGCCCCCGAATTGTTTTTTCCAATTCTTCGGCAATCTTGGGATTTTCCTTTAAAAATTTACGGGCTGTTTCACGACCTTGTCCAATGCGTTCGCCCTTATAGGAAAACCAAGCCCCCGCTTTTTCAATCATCCCCGCTTTAATCCCTAAATCCAACAATTCCCCTGTCTTGGAAACACCCTCGCCATATAAGATATCAAAATCCACTGTTTTAAAAGGAGGGGCTACTTTGTTTTTAACAATCTTCACGCGTGTTTGATTGCCAATCACATCATCATGGTCTTTAATAGAGCCAATCCGCCGAATATCCATACGCACCGAGGCATAAAATTTCAACGCATTTCCCCCCGTTGTTGTTTCGGGATTACCAAACATGACCCCGATTTTCATCCGAATTTGGTTGATGAAGATGACCAACGTGTTGGTCCGAGCCACAGAAGCCGTCAATTTGCGCAACGCCTGACTCATCAAGCGGGCCTGAAGCCCCATGTGGGAATCGCCCATATCTCCTTCTAATTCTGCTTTAGGAACCAAAGCCGCCACAGAATCCACGACTAACACAGACATCGTGCCCGAACGCACCAAAGTATCTGCAATTTCCAAAGCCTGTTCCCCTGTGTCTGGTTGAGAAATCAATAAATCGTCTATATTGACCCCCAATTTACGGGCATAACTGGGATCCAACGCATGTTCAGCATCTACATAAGCACACACGCCCCCTTGCTTTTGGGCCTCAGCCACGACATGCAAAGCTAAAGTTGTTTTTCCCGAACTTTCTGGACCATAGATTTCCACAATCCGTCCCTTGGGGAGTCCCCCGATGCCCAACGCCAAATCCAATCCCAAAGATCCCGTTGAAATAGCGGGCATATCCACGGCATTTTCCTGTTGCCCCAAACGCATAATAGACCCTTTTCCAAAGGCCCGTTCAATCTGTGCGACAGCGGCATCTAATGCTTTTTCTTTTTCCATCGTTTTTCTCCTTTGTTCTTGTTTTGTTCTCCTCCTATCATAGCCAATTTTTTTTGAATTGCAAGTCTTTTTTTGGTGGGGTCGTTTTTTTATGAATTTTTTTCTTGACTGGTTTTGAAAAATATGCGATAAAGGGAAAAAGGTGATAAAAAAGGGGCTTTAAAAAAATGAAAGAATCGTTTAAAAAGGCTTGCAATTTGTGTGAAAAAGTGCTTACACACACACACACACACACACACACACACACACACACAC
>CAKQBW010000001.1 GCA_934216505.1 uncultured Alphaproteobacteria bacterium | reverse complement strand
GTGATTTACTTTATCTAAAAGGGTTGATAGCATTAAAGAAAAAGATGTATTCTCAAGCGAAGGATTTTTTGTCCATGGCTGTCAAACTATACCCCAAAAAAGAGGCTTATCAAGAGGCTTTGGCTGAGGTGTATCAAGGGGAAAAAAATTATGATAAAGCCAAGGAAATTTATACGAATTTAAAGCCGACAGAGGCAGTTCATTTTAAGTTGGCTTTGATTGAAAAAGAAACAGGGCATCTTTCAACGGCTCGCCAAATGTTTAAAGACCTTTTGCTTACCCCAGAGGCAAGTAATGCTGCTTTTGAGTTGGCCTCTATGGAAGGGGCAGACGAAAAATTATCCTATCTGATACGGTCTTTTGAATTAAATCCAAATGAAAAAAATGCGACAGAAATTGTGAAAGTTTTGTTGTCTAATTCTTCCTTTCAAAATTTGGATAAGTATTTGAAATATATTGATAATGAATATACTTTGGCATGTGTAGATGTGGCCTTAAATCAATATGAATCTGCCTTACAAAAATTAGAAAATTATATCAAAAAGTTTGCGTATGATGAAGTGGCGTGGTTGTTATTGGGACAAGTTTGTGAAAAATTAAAGAATCCCTCAAAAGCCGAACAGGCCTATCAAAAATTATTGGCTTTGAATCCAAATTCTTTTGATGGAAATCAAGGGATAGCAAAGTTATTGATGGGGCAGGGACGCTTTTCTGAAGCGTTAAATCATTATCAAATAACCTGTCGGATACAACCAGAAAATAAAGAAATTCTATTGGCAATGGCCCTTTTAACAGCTCAGACAAAAAATTATGATGAATCTTTGGGGCTTTGTTTTCGTTTGCTGACTTTGGGACAGAAAGGTCTGTCAGGATTGATTCAAAAAAATATCTTAAGACTTTCTCGGGAAAATAAAGACTTAGCCAAAGATTTTGCCAAAGGGTGGGTCAAATCTTTTCCTCAATCCAAAGTCGCTCAAAACTTATTAAAAAAATTGTCTATCATTTTGATTGTTTTCTTTTTTTCGTGTTCGTGCTATGCAAATTTAACGCAAGACGAAAAGCATTGGCAAATTTTGTGGGAATCAAAGATGGCGGAATCAGGGGATCCTGTTTCCCTGTATTACTTAGGAGAGTTGTTTGAACAGGGGAAAAAAGTCCCCCAAGATTTAAATCGGGCTATACATTATTACGAAAAATCGGCTAGACAATCCTATTTGCCTGCTTGTGTAAAGTTGGGACAACTCTTTGCTTCAGAGACGCCCCTTAAAGATGAAAAAAAATCACTTGAATGGTATCTTTATGCGGCCGACAAAGGGGATATCCAATCGGAATTTTATGTGGCCGATTATTATCAACAATATAAACACAGGGATTATCCGAAGGCTCAGAAGTATTTAGAAATGGCGTTAAAACAGACTTTTCCAAAGGAAACTGATTTTTCAAAAGTTTCACCCCAATATGCGGATTTGATGAAAAAGATTGAAAAAAATAATACACTAAGTGAAAGGAAGACAAAATGAAAATAGGTATTATTGGAACAGGCTATGTCGGCTTACCAACGGGGGTTGGTTTTGCTGAATTGGGAAATGAAGTTGTTTGTATTGATATGAATTTGGAGAAAATTGAAAAATTAAAATCTGGTAATTTGACGCTGTATGAAGATGGATTACAGGATTTATTTTTAAAAAATTTAAGGGCAGGAAAATTACGTTTTACTTCCTCGATGAAAGAAGGAATTCAAGGGGCTGATGTTGTATTTATTGCGGTGGGAACACCGCCTCACCCCATTACCAAAGAAGCCGATATGAAATATATTTATGCAGCGGCGACTGAATTGGCTGAATATCTTGATGATTATACAGTTATTGCGACAAAATCCACTGTTCCTGTGGGCACAGGGGACGAGATAGAAAAGTTGATTTTAAAGAAAAATCCAAAAGCAAATTTTGATGTGATTTCTTTACCCGAATTTTTAAGGGAAGGGTATGCTATCCACGATTTCTTTAACCCTGATCGGATTGTCGTTGGGGCAAACACAGAAAAAGCCCGTCAAATTATCAAAGAATTATATAAGCCCTTTCAGAATAAAACAAATATCCTATTCGTTAAGAGAAAGTCTTCAGAAACAATCAAATATGCCTCTAATGCGTTTTTGGCAGTAAAGATTCATTATATCAATGAGATGGCCAATTTTTGTGAAAAAGCAGGGGCTGACATTAGCGAAGTGTCCCAAGGAATGGGCTTGGATAAAAGAATAGGAAATCGGTTTTTAAATGCGGGTCCTGGTTATGGTGGCAGTTGCTTTCCTAAAGATACAATGGCAATGGCCTATATGGCACATCAAAATAATGTGAATTTGAGTTTAATTGATGCTGCCATAAATGGAAATTTAAACCGGAAAAAAGAAATGGCCGAAAGAATTTATTTGTCCGTAAAGAATATGCAAGACCCTAAAATCGCTGTGTTGGGATTGGCATTTAAGGAAGGAACAGACGATTGTCGTCAAAGTCCTGCCTTAGAAATTATCTCCTTTTTCTTGGAAAAAGAATGGGGACATATCACGGCCTATGATCCAAAGGCCATGGAGACAGCCAGAGAAATTTTACAGGATAAAATTGATTATTCGGAGGATATATATTCCCTGATAAAAGGGGCCGCTGCTTTGGTGATATTAACTGAGTGGCCTGAATTCAAAACACTGGATTTAGACAAAGTTGGTTCTCTGATGAACCATAAAGTTATTTTGGACTTCAGGAACATGCTTGATAAAGACAAAGTGCTTTCGGCGGGTTTTGTTTATCAATGTATTGGGAAATAAAACAAAAGCCATCGTAAAAACGGTGGCTTTTTAATTGGCGGAAGGGGAGAGATTCGAACTCTCGGTGGGGTTGCCCCCACGCCGGTTTTCAAGACCGGAGCCTTAAACCACTCGACCACCCTTCCTAAAACATTTTCTATTTTATTCAAAAAAAATAAAAAAGCAAGTGATTTTTTATACAAAATAGGCTATGATAGAAAGAACGATTCGGAGAAATATATGAAATTTTTTTATAAATCAATGTGTTGTGTGTTTTTAATGACTTTATTTTTTATAAGTCAGACTTCTTTTGCGCAGTCAGAAGATTTTGAAACATGGAAAAAACAATTCAAAGAACGGGCTTTGAAAGAGGGAATTTCAAAAAAAACATTGGATAAATATGTCCCTCAAATGACTTTGCTACAACGGGTGGTGCAACAGGATATGAAAAAACCGGAGTACCTGCGTAATTTTTGGGATTATACTTCTCCTCGTTTAACTTCAGAAAAGATAGCCAAGGCAAAGGAAATTCAAAAAAAATACACAACTTGGCTTTCTCGGGTGGAACAACAGTATCAAGTTCCCCAAGAATACCTGTTAGCTTTGTGGAGTATGGAAACAAATTTTGGTTCTTTTATGGGAAAGACGCCTTTATTGAGTTCATTGGCTTCTTTATCCTATCACCCACGGCGTAGAGAGTTTTTTACCAAGGAGCTTTTGGCCTATTTTAAGATTTTAGAATCAGAGCCTTACCCGCCTTTTTATGGGGCTTGGGATGGAGGAATTGGGCATTTTCAATTTATGCCTACAACTTATCTAGCATACGCCGTTGATGCGGATAATAATGGAACAAGAAGTTTGACGGGGAGTATTCCCGATAGTTTGGCCTCGGCAGGAAATTACCTGCATCGGATGGGGTGGAAAGAAAAAGAGCCTTGGGGGCATCAAGTTTCTTTGCCAGAAAAATTTGATTGGGAAAAAATTGGACAAACAAAAAAAGTTTCTGAGTGGAAAAAAATGGGCGTTTTGATCAAAGAAAATCATCTGATTCCCAAGGAAGAAGAGGAAATTATGGCGGTATTGCGAGCCCCTATGGGAAGTCAAGGCCCAACTTTTTTGACTTATCCTAATTTTAAGTTGATTAATCGTTGGAATAAATTGGAACTGTATGCTTTAACAACGGGCATGTTGGCGGATATTATTTCCGGAAAATCAGATTCGCCCAATCGCCCAAACGATTTTCGTCCTCTCAAGACGGAAACTTTCTGTCAATTACAGAAAAAACTTTCTGAAATGGGGTATTATACTTCAGAAATTGACGGAACTTTGGGGCCAAATATGCGTCAAGCGTTGCGCTCCTTTCAAACGGATAACCGTATCAAAGTTGATGGTTATCCAAATGAAGAAACTTTAAAGATTTTAAATATTTATAAAGGGGAGTTAAAGTAATGAATAAACATATTTATACAACAGTTTTAAGTGCTTTTTTATTGTCAGCCTGTTCTTCTAATGGCCCATTGGTTCATTCGGTGGGGGAGTATGAGGGGAACAACAATCAAAACAAGGGTATCTATTTGGTGGAAGAACCCTATGAAATAAAAGGTGTATGGTATTTCCCCGCTGAACAATATGATTATTCGGAACAAGGATTGGCTTCTTGGTATATTCCCTCTGGAGCCCCTAGTTTTACAACAAATGGAGAGGTTTATGACGCCAATATTCCAACGGCCCGACATAAGACTTTGCCTTTACCAAGTATTGTGAAAATCACAAATTTGGAAAACAATAAGACAGTAATTGCTCGGGTGAATGATCGGGGACCCATGGTAAATAATCGTTTAATTGATGTGTCGCAATTCGCTGCTAAAAAATTGGGTATGCCCACTTCAGGGACGGTTATGGTGCGTGTAGAAGTTTTAGAAGAGGAAAGCAAACAGGCAAAAGAGCAATTATTGACGCAAGACTTGATATATCAACCGCCTCAATCTAACAAAAAGGATGCTCCGAAAGCGACGGCTGAATTGGCTTTAGTGAAACCTTCAACGATGTCTCAAGAGGCGACTACTTTGGAAATAAAAGATATAAAGAATCAACGGCCTGTTGTGATTGCCAAAGCAGGGGATACAAACATTGCTTTGGGAAGTTTTTCAAATGCACAAAATGCTGAAAATTTAAGGAAAAATTTGTCTCAAAGATATCCTGCTTATGTGGAAAAGGTCAATCGCAATGGACGGGTGTTGAATGTGGTGAAAGTAGGACCTTATCCAAAATCACAGGCAACAGGTGTTTTAAAACAATTAAAATCAGCGGGGTATAAAGATGCATATTTTGTTAAATAAGACATTTATTGTTTTTTCGTTATTGGCTCTGTCGGGGACTTCTTTGGCCGAAACGCCGTTTAAGACCAAAGCAAAATATGCCTATCTGATGGATGCAGATACGGGATATGTGATGTTTGATAAAAAGGCAGAGGTTCCTATGCACCCCGCTTCTATGAGTAAATTGATGACAGCCTATATGATTGATGAGGCACTTAAAAATGGGGATTATACTTTAGAGAGCGAATTTACTGTTTCTGAAAATGCGTGGAAAAAAGGGGGGGCAAAGACAGGGGGTTCCACGATGTTTTTAAATCCGCATCAAAAAGTAAAATTAGGCGATTTACTTCAAGGGATTATTGTCCAATCTGGGAATGATGCCTGTATTGTTGTGGCCGAAAATATGTCCGGCACAGAAGAAGCCTTTGCGGCTAAGATGACGCAAAAAGCAAAAAAATTGGGACTTAAAAATTCAACTTTCAGAAATGCAACAGGGATTCCTCACCCCGAACATTTGATGAGTGCAAAGGATTTAGCCTTGTTATCCCAACACATTATCAATGATTATCCCGAAAATTATAAGATATATTCCCAAAAAGAATTTTCCTATAATGGGATAAAACAGGGCAACCGCAATCCTTTATTGTATTCTTTGGAGGGAGCTGATGGCTTAAAAACGGGGCATACAGGGCAATCTGGCTATGGTCTAACGGCGTCGGTCAAAACGAAAGATGGACGGCGATTGATTATGGTGATCAATGGTCTTCAAAGTATGAATGACCGGGCCTCTGAGGCCAGAAAGTTGATGAGTTGGGGGCTTTCCCATTTTCAAAATACTGAACTTCTAAGACCCGATAAAACGGTGGTCCAAATTCCTGTGTGGTTAGGAAAAGAAGGAATGGTTCATGCTGTTCCTGAAAAAAAAGTGCTGGAGACTTATCCAATTGATGAAGAGGTCAAGGCCAAGTCTGTTGTTCAATATATGACCCCTGTGATGGCCCCCGTACAAAAAGGGCAGAAATTAGGCACCATTACCACAACTTTGGAAAACGGGACACAAATCCAAACAGATTTAGTGGCGGGTGAAGAAGTGAAAAAAGTGGGCTTTTTTGGTAAAATAAAGGCTTTATTGGGGAAGAAATAATGACTCAAGGGTACTTTATTACTTTTGAAGGCGGCGAAGGGACTGGAAAGACAACCCAAATCAAACTGTTGCAACAGTATTTGGAACAAAAAGGAAAAGAAGTCCTTTTAACACGGGAACCGGGGGGATCGGTGGGGGGAGAACTTATTCGCCCTTTGTTGGTGTCAGGGAACGCTCAGTGGGATTCTTTGACAGAAGTCCTTTTGTTTTCCGCCGCCCGTAGAGATCATTTAGTCCATAAAATATGGCCGGCTTTAAATTCGGGAAAAATTGTTTTGTGTGACCGTTTTGCGGACAGTACTTTGGCCTATCAAGGCTATGGACGAAAAAATGATTTTGATTTGCGGCAAAAATTAAAGGAATTGTATCATTTGATTGCAGGGGACTTTCAACCTGACTTAACTTTTATTTTGGATATAGATCCTGAAGTTGGCTTGAAACGCAGTTGTAGTCGTTTAGGAAATACAGAACAGCGATTTGAAAAAATGGATTTTTCTTTTCATAAAAATCTGCGTCAAGGATTTTTGAAAATTGCCGAAGAAAATCCGAAACGTTGTTGTATTATTTCGACCGATGCGACAGTAGAACAAATACACCATAAAATCATTGAAAAACTGGAAGAAAGTTTATGTCTGAAATAGCCCAAAGAATTATTCATCAATTTCAAAGTGGGCATACCTCTATGTCGTGGTTGATAATAGGTCCCAAAGGTGTGGGGAAAAAGAGGTTGGTTAAGGAAGTGGCTCAAACTTTATTGGGTTCCAATCAAGGCACACAAATTGCTGCTGTCAAATGGGTGGAATGTGGCCTGACGGATAAGGCCAAAAAGGCTTTTCAAGAAGCAACGATGGCGGGAGAACAAGTTCAAGATGACCCCTCTTTAGAGAAAAAAAATGAAATTACGATGGAAGAAATACGGGCAGGCTTAAATTTTGTTTCTTTAAAAAGCACTCTTCCTTGTAAGATTTTGGTTGTTTCTTTGGCAGAAGAAATGAATGAAAATGTTCAAAATGCCCTTTTAAAAACATTAGAAGAACCTTTGGAAAAGACCCTTATCTTTTTGTTGAGTGAAAATCCCAATCGGTTATTGCCAACCATCTTATCCCGCTGTCAACGAATCGTTTTACATGCTTTGTCTAAGGAGGCATTAGAAAAGGAATTGCGCCAAGAATTTCCCTCTTGCCAAGACATTGAAAAAATTGTCAGACTGTCAGGGGGAATGCCCGGGATTGCCAGAATGATTTGTGAGTTAGATGGTTTGGCGGTTTATAGTAGAATCAATTCATTTTTGGGACCTCTTGAAAATTTAAATACTTTGGAATTATTGAATTTTTTACAGGAACTCCCCAAAGAACAACTTCCCCTGTTAAAGCATTTTATATTAGATTTTTTGTATCATTGTGCGCAAACAAATTCCCTGGAAAAAGCTCAGCAATTTAGTTCGCTGTATTCTTGGGCAGAAAGTCAATTTGTAAAGGCTGACGCCCTTTATTTGGATAAACCTCAAGTCTTTATGGATATTATTTTGAAAATAGCGGAGAAACTTTCATGACGATAGATAGTCATTGCCATTTGGATCAGGAAGATTATTTAATTCCTGTTGATGAATTGATAAAGTTAGCCCAAAAAGAGAGAGTGAAAAAAATTTTGGCTGTCGCTTGTGATCCCAAAAATTGGTCAGAATTATTGACGCTTTTGGAACAAAATCAAGTTCTTTATGGGGCCCTTGGTATTCACCCAGAATACGCTCACATGGATAATGAAGCGGCCTTGAATCAAATGCGGCATTTATTTGTTCACAAGAAATTAGTTGCCATGGGAGAAATTGGATTAGATTATCATGAATCTCCTGACTCTAAAAAGAAACAACAAGACCTTTTTGAAACTCAAATTCAATTAGCGCACGAGCTAAATAAACCTGTGATGATTCACACTCGAGAAGCCGAAGAAGATACCTATGCTTTATTAAAAGAAGCCTGTGACAAGGGATTTTTGGACAGATCAGGGGTGATTCATTGTTTTACAGGAACAAAAAATTTTGCCAAAAAAGTTTTGGATTTAGGGTTTTATATTTCTGCTTCAGGGGTTATTACTTTTAAATCGGCCAAAGAATTGCGGGAAGTTTTTTCTTTTGTGCCTTTGGATAGATTATTGGTGGAAACAGATGCCCCTTGGTTAGCACCTGAACCTTTTCGGGGGCAAAAAAATCAACCCGCTTTTGTTCAACAAATTTTGAAGAAGTTAGCCGAAATAAAAGGGATTTCTCAAGAGGAAATGGAAAAGATAACAGATAATAATTTTTACAATCTTTATTTGAAAGTGAGCCAATGAAAATTACAATTATGGGGTCGGGACCGTCTTATGGAATTCCTTCGCTGACACGAGGTTTTGGTGATTGTGATGCTTCAAACCCTAAAAACATCAGGACCAGAAGTTCTATTTTAGTTCAAGAAAAAAAGACCACTCTTTTAATTGATACTTCCCCAGAAATTAAAGCACAACTTTGGGCGCAAAACGCCCCTCACTTAGATGCATTGCTTTATACTCATATTCATTATGATCATTGTGGCGGGGCAGAAGATATCAAGAAAATGATTTTAGACAGAAAAGAGCATCTTGATGTGTATGCACAAAAGAAAGATATTGAAACTTTGTTAGATAAGTTTGATTATGTTTTTAAAAAGGAGGATTTGTTTCAAATGAAACCTTTAAAAATGTATCATACTTTTCAAATAGGAGATTTAAACATTGTGCCTGTGCCCCAAAAACACGGGAATATTACTTCTGTGGGTTACAGGATAGGGGATGTTGCTTATTCTACAGATTTAAAGTCTATGACGGAAAAGGGGTGGGAAACTTTAAAGGGAATTGACACGTGGATTTTGGGCTGTCCTTCCACAAAAGAAAATAAAAAACATGTTCATTTAGAACTGGCGTTGAAATGGATTGAAAAATTAGCCCCGAAAAGGGCCTATTTAACACATTTGGGATTGCACATGGATTATGAAACTTTAACAAAAAGTTTGCCTAAGAATGTTTTTCCTGGCTATGACGGCTTGATTATAGAAAATAAAACTTGACAAAAAATATCAAGAATGATAGAATAACCGTGCGGAGGAAAGAGATTATGTCAAGTTTTTTTGAAACAATTCGTTCAATCAATTTACAAGATTTAATCCTTGGTTTTACCATTATTTTAGGTATGATAACTTGGGGAAATGATTTGACGACAAAGAACTAAAAAATCTGAAAATCTTTTCAAAGAGAGTTATCACAGGAGGATCAATGAGTAGTCTTTTTCAAGCGATAAGTACGATGAATATTAATGATTGGGTCTGTGGTTTTTTAGTTTTGGTATGGTTAAAAACATGGTCCGAAGATGTAAAATAAGTTTTAAAAATAAATTTTTTCTTGCACCTTTGAAAATATTTTGTTATTATATCCCCCATCAACTGAAAGGGTTAGAATGCCTGTTATAGAAAAACAAAGAATTATACCGCGGAAAAACACAATTGTGAAACGTAAAAAGACAAGGGAAGAACAAGTTATTGATAGTCTCTCTCCAAATTTAAACTTGATGATTCATGCGGTACGCCGTGCTTCGGGGAGTTTGTTGCGTGATTTTGGGGAAATTTCCCATTTACAAGTCAGCAAAAAAGGACCTGGTGATTTTGTATCCAATGCGGATTTGATGACAGAAAAAAAGTTGATTGAGTTTTTACAAGAAGCCCGTCCTGACTATGGGTTTGTTTCTGAAGAAAGAGGGGAAATCCCTGCTAAAAATGGGTCGCCCTACAAATGGTTGATGGATCCTATTGACGGAACAACAAACTTTCTACATGCGATGCCTTATTTTGCGATTTCGTTGGCTTTGTTAAAGGGCGATGAAGTTTTGGATGCGGTTATCTTTAATCCTATCACCAACCAGTTATATTACGCCGAAAAGGGCCGAGGGGCGTTTATTATGACACCGACAGGTAATGAACGGTTGCGTGTTTCGGGACGGACCAAGATGGAAACAGCCATGATGTCGGTAAATGTTTCCGTATTTGGACGTTGTCCTGAATTATTAGAAAGTTTTTTAAAGAACCATTCTCCTGTTCGTGTGATGGGGGCAACAACATTAACGCTTTCCTCCTTGGCGGCAGGGCAGGTCGATGCTTTTATTGAATATCACCCTCATATTTGGGATATTGCAACGGGTTATTTGATGGTTAAAGAAGCGGGGGGTATCGTTCAAAGTTGGTCAGGAAAATTAAAATTGTATGATATTGTGGAGGAGGGAACATTTTTGGCAACAACTCCTGAATTAAAGGAAAAGGTCATAAAAATTCTGCCCAAAATAAAAAAGACTTGCAAATAAAATAAAATCTGTGTATAATGTCAAACATTGTTTAATGAAAGTGAGAAAATAAAATGGCAACACCCAAAAAGAAAACATCTAAATCAAAACGTGATATGCGTCGTTCACATGACAGTTTAAGCGCAAATGCGAGTATTGAATGCCCTAAATGTGGCGAAATGATGCGTCCTCACCATGTGTGTCCTTCTTGTGGAACTTATCGCAAAAAGGAAGTAGTGGTTCAAAAAGAAGCCTCAAAGGCGTAAGTACTTTTGAACAAAGGATTCTCTTTGAAAAATAAAGAAATGCTAATCCTTTCAATTGACGCTATGGGTGGGGATAACGCCCCCCGTAGTGTGATTGAAGGGGTTTCTTTGTC
The DNA here is from genome assembly GCA_934216505.1 of uncultured Alphaproteobacteria bacterium. Lineage (GTDB taxonomy): Bacteria > Pseudomonadota > Alphaproteobacteria > CAAHEQ01 > UBA3637 > UBA3637. The sequence goes on along the minus strand of CAKQBW010000001.1, from coordinate 140,345 downwards.
GGCCAAATTACACCCTGATGAATTATTTTTCTTTTTGTTTGGCGATGAAGCAAAATTGACTCCTATCATTGAAGAGGTAGGGTTAGACCCAAAGTGTTATAAAATTCATCATACCTCTGAGTATGTCAGGGGAGATGCCAAGCCTTCGGCGGCTTTGCGAACAGGACGTGAAACCAGCATGTGGAAATCTATTATGGCGGTGCGTAATGGATATGCAAAGGCGATTATTTCGGCGGGAAACACTGGGGCTTTAATGGCAATGAGCAAGATTTGCTTGGGAACTCTCCCAGGCATAGACCGACCTGCGATAGCGGGTTTATTACCGTCTGCCTCGGGGCCAATTGTTGTGCTGGATTTGGGGGCTAATGCCGAATGTGATGCCCAAAATTTGGTTGAATTTTCTTTAATGGGAGAAGTCCTTTATCAACTTTTATATGGTGAAGAAAAACCCTCCATTGGCCTTTTGAATATCGGCTCTGAAGCCACGAAAGGGCGGGAAGAAATTCGTGAAGCTGCGGCGGTATTGCGTGAGATGGGGAATAAAGTTAATTTCCAAGGTTTTGTGGAAGGCAACGACATTGCGGCGGGTAAAACACAGGTCATTGTTTCCGATGGGTTTTCTGGAAATATCGCTTTAAAAACGATTGAAGGGGCTGTTAAATTTATTAGTCGTGCTCTTAAACAGGAAGTTAAAGGGTCTTGGTTGTCCATGTTTGGATTTTTAATGGCTCACCCCAGTTTGTCTCGATTTAAAAAGAAGCTAGATCCTCGCCTTTATAATGGGGCGATGTTTTTGGGATTAAAAGGGATTTCTGTCAAAAGTCATGGGGGAGCAGATGCTTTTGCTTTTTCCTGTGCTATTGAATCTGCCATAAAAATGGCCCATAATGACATTTGTGAAAAAACAAAAGTGGAAGTAGCCAATGTTTTAAACATGTCAGCCCTAGATGATACTTCGGCTCCTTAAAAAAATATATAAAAAGACTTGCAAATTTTTTGAGTTTAGGGCATTATATAAAAAGTAAGAAAGAAAGGTGCTCAATGACTGAAAAAATTAAAACAACAACACGTTCTGAAATTGCACAAGCCATTCATAATGAATTGGGTTTTTCACATGCAGATGGCTTTAAATTGCTGGATGAGACGCTCGCCTTGATTGTGGATTCTTTTAAAGAAGGCAAAGAGGTTAAAATTTCAGGTTTTGCGACTTTTGAACCGCATTCTAAACGGGAAAGAATAGGGCGAAACCCCAAAACAGGGGAGGCGTATCCTATTTCTGCTCGTACGACAGTGGTTTTTAAACCCTCTAATGAATTAAAAAAGAATTTAAAATAAGAAGAATACGATGAAATCAGAAAACGCATACAGAACAATTACTGAGGTGGCTGAGTTATTACAAGTGCAACCTTCTGTTTTACGATTTTGGGAAACACAATTTAAACAGATAAAACCTTTAAAAAGAATGGGGCGTCGATTGTATCAGGCTGAAGATGTCGTTTTGTTGGCGCGCATTCGGGACTATTTGTATAAAGACTTTTTAACCATTAAAGGGGTACAAAAACGTTTAAAATCTAGTCAAGAAACAGAACTTATCAACCAAGAAAAGAATGAAGCCAGTCAAAGTATCAAAAACCAAGATGTATTTTTATCTGAGATAACAGATATAAAAAATGAATTAGCCGAATATCTTTAATTTTTTGAGGGAAGTTCTATTGTGTAACCCCGTCCCCAAACGGTTTTTATATAATCGGATTCTTTATCTATTTTTTTAATTTTTTTCCTGATTTTACATACAAAAACATCTAATACTTTTATTTCTGGTTCATCAATGCCGCCATAAAGTTGATCCAATAGAAATTCTTTACTTAAAGTTTTTCCTTTGTTAAGAGCCAATAATTCCACTAATTCATATTCCATGGAGGTCAGATTTAAGGGGCTATCCTTAATAAAAACTTCTTTTTTGTCCATTAAAATCTGCATATTTCCAAGGGGAATCGCCTGTTTAGAAAGGCCTTTACTGCGACGAACAATGGCTTTGATTCGGGCCACCAGTTCGCTTCTTTCATAGGGTTTTACGATGTAATCATCAGCCCCGCAGGCAAGACTTTCCACTTTCGTATTAGGGGAAGATAGTCCTGATAATACCAAAACAGGTGTTGTGATGTTGTCCGCTCGAATTTTCTTTAAAACCTCTAATCCGTGAATATCAGGGAGGATTAAATCCAATACAATTAAATCATAATTATAAACTTGAATGAGTTTTAAAGCATCATTCCCTGTACAGGCCATTTCGCATTTTATCCCTTCTTTACGCAAAAGAAAGCATATATTTTCATTGACAATTTTATCGTCTTCAATAACGAGTACATACATAAAATCACCTCTTTATTAACTATATATTAACTTTTTGGAAAAAGCAAGCAAAAACATTTTAATGGGGTTTTATAGGAAAAGCAAAAATAAAGGAAGCCCCCCTACAATAAGGGGCTTCCTACTCTTAAGCCTTTTGAATATCAAAGGTGAGGGTGGAATTCCCCAATTCTTCTGACTTTTCAAAAGGTGTCTTTGTGGCGTCAAAACGAATCGCCAAGACCTGTTCCATAATATAGTCTTTATGTTCCTGTAAGGCTTGCTTGATTTCATCAGAATCGGTCTGATACACCAAAGAAATTCGGTCTGATACATCAAAATTTTTGTCTTTACGCCTTTGTTGAATCATGCGCACAAAATCACGAGCGATTCCTTCGCGCTCCAATTCAGGACGAACAGTTGTATCCAGTTGCACAACGGCCGTATTGTCGGTCAAAGGTTGTCCTGATAATCCTTCTTTCATTGTCAGGCGCAATTCAAATTCATCAGGCATTAATGTTTGCCCTCCGATGGATAAAGTACCTTCTGAGTTTAAAGACCATTGATGTTGTTTGTTGGCGGCCATAATTGCCCCCATCACTCCCCCTAAACGCTTTCCAATGAGGGGCGTTTTTAAGTATAAAAACTTGGAGGCAACTGATTCCACATCCGTGTTTAAAATAATTTCTTTTACATTGACTTCGTCTTTCATCACTTCAATAAAATCAGATAAAGTATTGGCTTTTTCCCCAGCAATTGTCATGGACGCCAACGGCAACCGATTACGCAAATGGTGTTCTTCACGAATAGATTTAGCAGTAGAGGAAATAGAGCGCACAAAATCCATTTGATTTTTCAATTCAGTTTCATCTGAAATAGCACTGACATCAGGCCATAAAACTAAATGAACAGATTTTTCCCCCGTCAATCCTTGATAGATATAATCGGCCATAAAGGGCAAGAGAGGGGCCACAATTTTGGACACATCAACCAAAACGGTGTAAAGCGTATCAAAGGCTTCTTGATCTGTGCCGTCCCAGAATCTTTCACGAGAGCGACGAATATACCAATTGTTCAAAATATCCAAGAAGACGGCTATTTTTTCGCAAGCCATTTGGGTGTCATAGGCCAACATTTCCTGTTTGATTTCATTGGTCAAATCTTTTACTTTTGCTAAAATATAGCGATCCAAAACATCGTTAGAGGTATGAACGAGTTTTGCCTTCACTCCTTCCGCATTAGCATATAAGCAGAAGAAATAATAAGCATTCCACAAAGGCATCAAAGCCTGACGCATTGTTTTGACAACTTCTTTACCTTGGTAGTCCATGCACACATTTCCCCCATGGACAATCCCAGAAGAAACCAAAAACCAGCGCATCGCATCTGATCCAGATTGATTTAAAATAATGTAAGGATCAGGGTAGTTGCCCAATTTTTTGGACATTTTTACGCCCCCTTCGGCCATTACCAATCCTGTGACCATACAATGCTTAAAGGCCGGCTTATGATGTAAAGCCGTTCCTAGCACATGCAAAGAATAAAACCAACCCCGTGTTTGATCCACCCCTTCCACAATAAAATCGGCAGGGAAATGATTTTCAAACCATTCTTTTTTTTCAAAAGGATAGTGGATTTGACCTTCGGGCATAGAACCCGACTCAAACCAACAATCAAAAACATCTGGTACCCGGCGCATCATTGTTTTTCCCGATGGATCATCAGGATTAGGATAGACTACCTCGTCAATCATAGGGCGGTGTAAATCTCTGACATCAATGCCTGTGGCTTGTTTGATTTCAGCCAAAGACCCGAAAACATCTGTCCGTGGATAAGCAGGATTGTCAGATTGCCAAACGGGCAGAGGAGATCCCCAAAAACGGCTGCGAGAAATAGACCATTCACGGGCCCCTTCCAACCATTTGCCAAAGCGCCCTTCTTTGATATGTTCTGGCGTCCATTCAATTTCTTTGTTTAGTTTGACTAATTCGTCACGGAATTTGGGGACATCTACAAACCACCCGCTCATCGCTTTGTAAATTAAAGGGGTATCTGTTCGCCAGCAATAAGGATAAGTATGGGTGATTTGTTCTTTTTTTACCAACAGGCGATTTTCTTTGAGCCATTGAATCACTAATTCATTGACATCAAAAACTTGTTTGCCATGATAATCGGGAACTTCTGCGGTAAAACAGCCCGCTTCATCTACGGGACAAACAATAGGAAAATCAGGATTGTATTGACGACAAACATTAAAGTCATCGGCCCCAAACCCTGGCGCAATATGCACAATCCCTGTCCCATCTTCCACCGAAACAAAATCCCCCGCTAAAACCTTAAAACAGCCTTTTTCTTTGAGATCAGCAAAGAAAGGATACATGGGGGTATAACTCATTCCCACAAATTCTTTCCCCTTCATGGTGGCGACTTGTGTGGCATGGGCCAGTTGTTTTTCATAGCGTTTTTTAAGGGCCCCTGCTAAAACATATTTTTGACCTTCTTCCTCCATAATGGCATAATCAATATCAGCCCCAACGGCCAACATTAAATTGCTGGGCAGTGTCCAAGGTGTGGTTGTCCAAACCAACATGTTCATGCCGTTTTCTAATTTAAACATGACAGTGATAGCGGTATCTGTTTTCTCGCGATAGGCTTGTGCCACTTCAAAATTAGAGACGGTTGTTTGGGCCGCCCAAGAATAAGGTTGCACACGGAAATCTTGATAGACGAGGCCTTTTTCATAGAGGGATTTAAAGTTATGGATAACAGATTCCATAAAAGAAAGGTCCATTGTGCGATATTCTTTTGTGTCATCAATCCATCGCCCAATCCGATGGAACAGGTCCTTAAAAACACCTGAGTATTTCAGGACATCTTGACGACAATAGTTGTTGAAGTTGGCTACACCATATTCTTCAATGGCCTTATGTCCTGATACTCCTAAAGCTTTTTCGGCATTCATTTCGGCGGGCAATCCATGGCAATCCCACCCATAGGGGCGTTCCACCTTTTTCCCAAGCATCGTTTGAAAGCGAGCCAAAGTGTCTTTAATATAGGAAACAAAAATATGTCCATAATGGGGTTGCCCATTGGCAAACGGAGGGCCATCATAAAAAACAAATTCTTCTCCATTTTTACGGGCATCTTTAACCGTTTCAAAAATTCGTTCATCATCCCATAATTTTAAAATATCTTCTTCCATCTTTGGAAAGTTCATTTTTGCATTTAAATCAGGGTAGAATTTTTGTTTATCAGACATTATTGATTCCTTTCATAAATAAAACATGTTTTATTATGCCAAAATCCCCTTTAAAAAGCAAGAAAAATTTGCCTAAGAGGCAAGAATTTTAGGGGTGATAAATTTCCATTTTTATAAAATCAGGATTTGAAGTTATCTTTAGGGCCATTTTTTTATCGTTTAATTGTCTGATAAGCCATTCGGCTTCCAATGTTTCAATGGCACTGGATTTTAAAACACGTCCCGAGAGAATATTTTTTATATTTTCTTTTATTATCAAATTGTTAGACTTTAAAATTAAAGTGTTATTTGAATATAAAATATCTCCTCCACCTGCCACTATTTGTATGCCCAACGCTACGAACGAAAGTTCTAGTCGTGTGGCGATTTTTCCCGAAAAGGTAATCGGCATTCCAAAAGTATTTAAAAAATCAAAAACCAAAGAACTGTCAATGGATTTTGTATCCGCCCCAAATAACGCCCGATAAAATTTTAACCGAGCCATCAGCATTTGTGTATTCTTTTTAAGCATGGCGGGGGCTTCTGAAGTAAAAGAAGGATCTAATTCCATTAAATCTGCCGTGCTGGAAAGGGCACCAATACCCCCAGCTAAATCATGGGAAATTTTAACTGTTAAGGCTTCTGGAAAGTTCATTTGTTTCTTTCTCCCTTTCTGATGACAGAACCTATTTTATCCACGGAATCAATACAATAAACACCTGCGGCCTTTAAAGTGGCGTTCTTTTTTGAAATCACATCAGAAAACAACACTGACTGCATCCCCAATAAAGGTAATTTATCTGAACGAATCAATGTTTTTCCAGGAATATAAGAATAAATTTTCTTTTTTGTGCGACACTTTTTTAAAAAAGAGGCTAACTCGTATTCATGTTGGCCATGAACTTGCCCTATAATCAATATTTGGTTTGTTTTTTTATCTTTTAATAGAGCCTGAACCACAGGAATAAAATCCGTTGCAATTAAATGGTCTGTACCCAAAGTAATGCATTTAGAGATTCCCAAATTATTTTCTTTCAAAAGTTGAATGGCTTCAAAGACCAAAGACCCCGAACGACTAATAATCCCTACGGAGCCTGATTGAAAAAGGTGAGGGGGGAGTGTGCCCACTAAAACATCATCAACGGAAATAATCCCGTTGCTGGACGGTCCCAATAAAACAACCCCATATTTTTGGGCCGCCCATTTCATCTTTAAAGAATCATGCATGGGAACATGTTCCGTTGTACATATCACAAGTGGAATCTTGGCTTTCACAGCCGCCAACACATCATCTAAAGCATGAGGAGGGGTAGAAAAAATAACACTGACTTGAGGGTGAAATTTTTTCATGGCTTGACTGATATGGGAAAAAACAGGTACGCCCATCAGGCTTTTGTGTCGTGTTTGGGCACTGATTCCCGCCACAACATTTGTCCCATAATCCAAAGATTTTTTCAGGTGCAATAAACCAGATTCGCTGGTAATTCCTTGGAATAAAACGGGCGTTTTAGAATCGGGCAGGATAAACATTACTTTTTCTCCTTTAATTCTTGTTTCAATTCCCCAACGGCTTTAATCATTTGAGAGACAATTTTAAACGGGACTTTGGATAAACTTAAAAGTTTTTTACCGTCTTCTGCCTCTAATCCAGCTAACCGTATAATCACAGGAACACCAACAGGAATTTCAACGGCTGCATCTAAAAGCCCTTGTGCAATCACCTTGCAACTGGTCGTTCCCCCAAAGATATTGACGAAGATTGCATCTACATTGGGCTCAGCCAACGCCAAGCGCATGGCCGTTGTAATTGATTTCACATTTGGTTCTGTTCCCACATCTAATAAACAGGCCACTTTTTCCCCTTGTGATTGAATTAAATCAACACTGGCTGCGCCCAACCCAATCCCATTGACTAAGCAAGCGATATTTCCATTTAATTTTGTATAACGAAAAGCATTTTTTTTGGCCAAAGCCTCTCGTTCGTGGCCCAATTTAATTTCCCGACAATGAATCAATTCAGGAAAGCGAAAGAGGGCATCTGGATCAAAAATCAACCGTGCATTTTCAATAATCAAATTATTCCCTTGACGCACAATAGGATTTAATTCAATCGCCATCATTTCATATTTTTTAAACAAACGATACATTTTGACAATCAAGTTCCAAAAATTTTTCTTTAATAGTGGATTTTTTAAATTAAGGTTTTGATTGATTTGCTTTTTCACCTCGTTATCAAAAGTAAAATCCTGTAAAAAATAGGAAAGAATACCTTTTTGAGCATTTTTTACCGATAAAGAAAGCCCAGATTTTTCAAAATCAACCCGCAAACAAACACCACAAAACAAAGGTAAGTCCAATGCTTGTTCCACATAAATTCTTTGTATCGTTGTTGATATGGAATTATGTTGAGCCAAATAAGAACTTCCCAAAATTTGTTTGGCTTTTTGTTCTGTTTCTTGAGGGCTTGTCGCCGAATACTTCTCGGTCAATTCTTCCCGCTTGTAAGGTTGAAAAGAAGTAATTAACTGAGGCTTTACCCAAAAAGAATTTCCGCCAATCCCTAAAGCGATATTGCAGGCTTCTTCTGAAGTATAGGCTACTTTCCCTTTTAAAACAGGAAGCCCTGCATTTTTCAAAATCTCTTTAACATAGTATTCGTGTAGTTCCATTTTCTCCTCGTCTGAGCAATACTAGCGAATGATTCCTTTTGTGTCAAGTTTATTTTTTTCCTAATTCTTTAATTTTTTGCCATAAAGATTTCGTTGTTTCTTTTTTGGTTAAAGGGGATAAGAAAGTCTTTAATTCTTTTTCCAATTCAAGCATATCTGTATAGGTTTTTGCTTTCCCATTTTTAACCAAAGAGACCGAGCCTGTTTCTTCAGAAACAACCACACATAGGGCATCTACATTTTCGGTAAGGCCGATTGCCGCCCGATGGCGTGTGCCATATTGCCAACTTAAGGTGATATCTTTGGCCAAAGGAAGTATCAATCCCGCTGAAATAATACGGCCATTTTTAATCAAAACAGCCCCATCGTGCAATGGTGTATTGATAAAAAAAAGATTGATGAGCAATTCGCTGGACAAAAGAGCGTCTAATTGAAAACCTGCATTCGTAATACTAGAAACAGGTTCTTGGTTTTCCAAAACCAAAAGAGCCCCTGTTTTTGTTTTACGCCAATAAGCGATAGTAGGAATTAGAACATTGATTAAATCTGGTTTAATCTGACTCTTTTTAATGGGGGTCATCAGGGAAATGTTATTTCCCAACCTTGCCATTAATCGGCGTAATTCTGGTTGAAGTAAGACAACCCCAGATAAGATAAGTAATAGAATTAAATTTCTGAACATTGCACTTAAAATTCTCAAATGGAAAAGAGAGCAGACTTCAGATAAAATCCACAAAGAAAATAAAAAAATAACCACGCCTTTAACCGTTTTTTCGGCAGGGGAATCTTTAATGACTTTTATATAAAGAAAGAAAAGGACAGCAATGATAAGGGCTATTTGTGTCAAAAAACTAGCCCATGACAAGCCTGAATCTCCAAAAATACCTTGTAAGTATTGACGCAGTGCTTCAATCATTTTTTCCTCCTTTTTTCCTCAGGATATAGAAAAAAAACATTCCTGTCAAGTAAAAGAACTTGCAAAATCAAAAAAAATATGCTTATATAGTGCAGACGATTTCAAAATCGTATTTTAAACTAAGAAAGGAAAAAAAATGACAGTACGTGTTGCAATTAATGGCTTTGGCCGAATTGGTCGTTTGGTGTTTCAAGCGATTACTGAACAAGGGTTGCTCGGAAACGGGATTGATGTTGTAGCTGTGGTGGATATGGCTACAGACGCTAAATACTTTGCTTATCAATTAAAATATGACTCTGTTCATGGAAAGATGAAGGCAGATATTACGACAAAGAAATCTGATGCTTCTTTGGAATCTGATGATATTTTGGTTGTCAATGGCAATGAAATCAGATGTTTGATGGCTCAAAAAGATTTGGCCACAATGCCTTGGAAAGATTTGAAAATTGATTATGTGATTGAATCTACGGGCTTATTCACACAATCTGAAAAGGCTCAAGGACATTTGAATGCGGGGGCAAAACGTGTTGTGATTTCTGCACCCGGTAAAGGGGAAGTCAAAACAATGGTCTTTGGGGTGAATGAAAATGAATTTGATCCTGCCCAACACACGATTGTTTCTAATGCGTCTTGCACAACAAACTGCTTGGCCCCAGTGGTTCATGTTTTGTTGAAAGAAGGCATTGGTGTGGAAAATGGTTTGATGACAACAATTCACTCATATACAGCCACTCAAAAAACAGTTGATGGCCCCTCCAAAAAGGATTGGCGCGGTGGCCGTGCGGCGGCAATCAATATCATTCCATCAACAACAGGGGCAGCCAAAGCCGTGGGCGAAGTGTTGCCTTCTGTAAAGGGAAAATTGACAGGGATGTCTTTCCGTGTGCCAACACCTGATGTTTCCGTTGTGGATTTAACTTTTAATGCAGCCCGTGATACAAGTATTGAAGAAATTGATGCTTTGTTGAAAAAAGCCTCTGAAACTTATCTCAAAGGAACTTTGGGTTATACGGATGAAGAATTGGTTTCAACGGATTTTATCAATGATTCTCATGCCAGTATCTATGATTCCAAGGCGACCTTGCAAAACAACTTGAAAGGCGAAAAACGCTTGTTCAAGATTGTTTCTTGGTATGACAATGAATGGGGTTATTCCAACGCTTTGGTCCGTATGGTAAAGCATATGGCCACAAAAGATGGTTTAATGTAATTTAAACCCTATTTAATCAAAACGCCTCCTTATTTTCAAGGGGGTGTTTTTTGTACTTGATATTTAATTTATTTTTTGCTAGTGTGAATTTGCCAGAGGTGATTCCTCTGGTGGAGGCCTAGAAAACCTTCAATACAGACATCAAACGATGTAAAAATTCCAATCTTTATGGTTGGATGGTCGCAAAATACAGGCCTATTTACGCCCCAATATGCGACGCTATTTCTGTAATAGTTTTCTAGCTTCCAACCGCTGCTCATCACAGCGATTTTTTAATTATGGGAGTTTTAGAATATGAAAAGTCCAATTAAAGAAAAAGTCTTTTCGGGTAGGGGAAAACATTATCTTTTTGGCGCCCGCCTTTATCGGCAAGAAGAATCAGGGCGGTCTATGGTGGAAATGCTGGGCGTTTTGGCGATTATTGGGGTTTTAAGTGTGGGCGGTATAGTGGGCTATACCACCGCCATGAATAAACATCGGGCAAATGAATTGTTGCAACAAGCTTCCCTTCGGGCAGTCGTAGTTTCCACACAGATTCAAAGAGGGGCTGAGGCTCCGACACCGGGCGAATTCACAGATAACGAAGTTGGCGGGGCGAAATTTACGGGCTTAGCCAATTGGAATAAAAATACTGATAAGCGTTTTAGTTTGACCTTGGAAAATGTCCCAGACGAAGTTTGTACCCAAATGAAAGCCATGAAAGGAGAAAATGGGATTATCCGAAAGATTGATGACGGTTGTACCACGATTACCTATAATAACGATTTGTCCCCCAACGACCCTGCGCCATCAGGGCCCAAAGGCGATGAATGCACAGACAGTTGTTCGGGTGGGGCCACTTGTGTGAATGGCTACTGTCAATGTGCTGAAGGCATTTGGCAACCGAGCGATAACTCTGGAAACGGGGAATGTAAGACAGACCTCACAGGGGATTGCACGACAAATGCCGATTGTAAAGAAGCAGGGAAGTATTGTCAAATTACGGGAAAATGGGAGAATGGTGCTGTTCCGACAACAGGTACCTGTATAGCATTAGACAATGGGACAGAAACAACCTATAATGGCAAAACATTTTTGTATTCTTCTAGTGGTATATCTTGGTGGGCCGCACGCAATTGGTGTTTGGCGCATGGAAAAAGTTTAGCTTTGCTCTCTGACTTAGGGATTACGGGAGGATATAATAATGAAACTGGTTATTGTTCTGGGAGTAATTGTACAGGGGCGGACTGGAACGCTTTGAAAGTGGCTTTTGGGAGTTCTTATTATTGGACGAATAACAGTCATGATTCTAGCTACGCACTCGGCGTCCGTACCTTCAGTCAGAGCATGAACGGCATCCCTCGTTACAGCACCTTCTACGCATTATGTCAATAGTGATTTGTCGTTTAGACCAAAGCCAATCTTTACCTCGGCTTGCACCCACAGTATGTTTGACGGTAAAGGGACAACTCTTTGGATAAATGTTCTGAACGTTCCAGCCGTCCTTTTTTGCGCCAATTTTCGGTATCATAGGGGATATTTTCTTCCTCCTGAACTTTTAATCCAGCCCGACAAACCTGATTAAAGTCCTTGAACCTAGAAATCCCCAACACTGAAGAAATACGCGTATAGCCATTTTCTTTGGCATATTGTGCTGTTCTTTTCAACCGAAAGTAAAAGCATTTATCACACCTTTTTCCTTTTTCGGGCTCGTTTTCCAAGCCTTTGACAAATTCTTTCCATTTCTGAGGCGTATATTCTAAATCAATAAAAGGAACATGATACAGAGCACAGATACGCCTGTTTTCCTCTAATCGCTTTTGATATTCCTCAACGGGCTGAATGTTCGGATTAAAAAACAGGACCGTAAAATCCACGTCTTGACGCTTTAAATCTTCAATAACCCCGACAGAGCAGGGGGCGCAACACGAAAGCAATAATAGTTTTTCTTTAGGGACCATTTTAGTTTCCTGATACTTTTCAAAGTCAGTATAACAAACTTTATACAAAATGTCAATTTTTGTCCCATTAAAAGATAAACTTGACAAAATTTAATTCTGTGGTAAAATAAACTTGTTCTTAAAGGAGGAAAAATACTATGAGATATATCGTCGCAGGCAACGAAAACAATGAATTAGTGATTGCCATTTGGGCGAAAAGTCAAAATCGTGATTCAAAAGGGCGGGAATGTTCTCACCGTGATTATTTAAGGAATCACAACCTTTCTTTTGAAAAGACATTGGCTATTGGTGATGTTCATTTTAATTTGGCCACCAAAGAAAAAGCCATCGTGGCTTTGCCTTGGGACGGGCCAGAAATACCTGGAAACAAAGAAAAATCGTTGTTAAGAATAAAAGCCAATGCTTATTTTCAAACTTATGCTCAGGAACTTTCTGAGGAAATTCAAGCAGACTGGAACAGTTATCAAGTCTATGTAGAACGTCAAAAAAGATTCTTGGCTAATCAAAATCAATAACTTTTATTCTTTCAAGTCATTGCCCAACAAAATGCCTATGTTTTTTAAAATGTTATTTGTTGAATTTTTTGAATAGTTATAAAATGTCTTTCGGCTTATTTTGTATTTTTGGATGATTTCCGATACATTTAAGCCGTTTTCTCTGTCTTTTAAGAGGGCCTCTTGTAAATCCGAGGGCAGTTTTTTTCGCCGTTCTTTGGCATACTTTCCTTGTTCTTTGGCTTTTTGAATTCCCAATCGCCGCCTTTTTAAGATATTTTCCTGCTCAAAGTTTTTAAAGACCTCTAACAGGTGAAACAACATTTCTTGTTGAGGTGTCTTTTCGGGGGAAAACCTTAAATTTTCCTTAACGAAATAAACGGTGCCCCCCAAAGAAATCACAGCCTTGATTCGTTCTTGTAATTCTTTTAAATTTTGCGCCATAAAATCCAAAGCAGGGCATTCAATTTCATCTTCCTTTTTCATAGTGCTTATCAGATTTTCAAAAGAATCAGTATTTTTAAATTCAATTTTCATTTGTCCTCTTTTGTGTAAATAAGTTTTATAATTATCATATACAAAATTATTTTTCAACAAAAAAATTTGAAAGAGCGTTTTTTTTGCTTGACATATAAAAGTCTTTATATTATAATCCTGAGTATTGAACTTGGGTGCGTAGCTCAGCGGGAGAGCATTACCTTCACACGGTAGGGGTCACAGGTTCAATCCCTGTCGCACCCACCATTTCAAAGCCTCTGAACGGGGCTTTTTTTATGGAAAAATCAAATTATTTCAAGGAATTAGTCTGTTTCTTTTGGCACACAAACGCCTGTGTACCAATTTTCACCGTCCCAGTGTCCCCCACAAGATTCACATTGGGCTTGATAGGGGAGTTTTGAAATATTCACTGTATCACAGGCCAGACAGGCGCCTTCCGTTGTGGTTGCGGTATAGGTGCTCCCATCTGCCATGGCAAGAGTATCATTTTTAGCCATACCGACCTCTCCCTCAATACAGGGCCAAGAGTAGGTTATGCCACGACGATTACAGTAGTGTATCATGCCTTGACTCCCTAAGGTAAGCATGCCTATAACAGGTTGGGCAGAACTACGTTCTTCATAATGACAGGGATGGCATTTTCCATCACGTGTTTGGACAGGCCTGTCCATTGGACAATAGCAATATCCACTTAATGTTTTGACGGCGTATGGATCTGCGCAACCGAGAGCACATTGGTTCGCATTACGAAGACGGTTAGGGCAAACTTTACAATACCCCCAACTAAAGCCGCTGTCTAAAGCACGAGGATCATCACAAGAGATGCATGATAAAACACCCTTTATATTGATTCCCCATTCGTTTTCAGGGCAACAAATAGAAACATCAGCATTGGCGGCACAGCATTTTTTAATGCCGTTTTCTTCAATAACATCACTTATGCAACAGCCACCATTGAAAACACGATTTTTATCACAACAACCAACGGGTGTTTTAACTTGATTTTCTCCACAGTATGGGAGACAAATTCCTTTGGGAGAACAACGGGCCTCATATCCTAACCAGTTATAACAATCCTGATGAGATTTACAATGGACATTTTCATTTTCTTTATTCAGGGAAGATTTAATTTCAAACCACATATCCACATTTTCTTTGTCATCGCAAGTCGTTGCCCCATTATAAAAGCCAATGTCATTGACGGCCTGCCACCCTTTTTGAAGACCTAAGATTTGCTTGCAAACAGCGCTCGGCACTTGAGATATTTTTACATAAAAAGCATTGGGATTAGTTTCTTCTGTCGTGAGGGTACTCGGGTATCCACTGGGAGTTTTGTCAGGGTATTGCCCCAAAGAAGGTTTTACGCCCATCAGCATTTGACTTGTTCCTTGGACAGCTAACTGATTGACATAGACCACAGTATTATTAGCACAATGTTTATTCATGGCAAGGTTAAATCCCGCTACGCCACCGACAGAGAGGACGCCAATAATCGCCAACACGCCCAGCATTTCAACCATACTGCGCCCTGATTCATTTGTTTTTTGCATGTAAAATCTCCCACAAAATTGAATGAAAATTACTATAACAAAAACGATCGTTTTTGGAATAGGGGAAAAAGGACAATTCCATCAAACTTTAAAATGAGTGTTTTCTCATGTAAAATCAATATGTTATTGTAAAATAATAAAAATCCTCAAACACGGGAAAAAGTATATTGACAAAAACGATCCTTTTTGTTATACCTTACTTCCCTTTATTGACGGGCTTTATCGCCTGTTTTTACCCCCGCTTTTTGAAATTTCTCTTTTTCCCTCACACAGCCCATAAATACAGGCCAAAACAGGGAATTGTCATGCCCGACCTGATCGGGTATCTTGTAAAATAAAGTACTTTTTGACGAGATTCCCGCATCGGCGGAAATGATAGGAAAAGTAAAAAGTGAGGGAATGACAGAGTGGGGCAGAATAACCCCAAAAAGGGGAGGGCAAATGCCCTCCCTAAAAAAAGATTTTCCTTTTTTAACGCCGATTACCTTTAACAAGAGTCGTCAATTTACCCCATAAAGAGGGTTTTGGTAGAGGTCTTTTATCAAATTCATGACGAATTTCTTGTGCTTTTTCTGTCTGCCCCTCTTGCCGTGCCGCCAAAATTTCCTTTAAAGCGGCCCGCCGTGCTTTTTTATCTGTTTTCTTGCTGGCGATATTGTCCCGAATTAAACGCTGTGCTTCAGGGTGATTTTTATCCGCTTTTTCCTCACCAAAGAAATAATAGCCTTTCCCGCTCTTTGAATTAAAAGTGCGGAAACTTAGTTCCCCTGAATCTGAGTTAAAAAATTTAAATGAACGTTCCTTGCCGTATTTATCATAAGTGGATTCACTTACTAATTGACCCTCTTTGTCATAATGCTTACTCCATTCTATATGAGAATCTTTAGGTGAAAATTCACTTTCCCTACGATACAAAAGTTTCCCCTTTTTATCATAGCCATAACGTGTCATTTTCCCAACATAAGTCAAATTCCATGAGCCAATATCATCTTTAGCCTTAACGAAATCTACTGTACCTTCTTCAATTAAAAGTCCATCTTTATTAAAGACTTTCATTGGACCAGGGCGGGGGATCCAAACTTCTTGTTCCCGGAATCCCACCCCTCGTTCATAATCAGGGTGGTCCATTGTTTCAAAGGTGCGGGTTCTCTTTACCCCCATAAACTCCATAATCTCTCCTTTATATGTCCAAGTAGAGACAATGGGGTTCAGCAAATCAGCATCTTGGCGAACTAATTGGGGCTTTTCTTCAGTTTTTTTTGTCATTTTTTTCCTTTCAGTAAGATCCTATACTTTTAGGATACGAAAAAAAAACAAAAATCAAGCAAAAAAAGTAAATTGATTGAGTATTTCTGTATTCAAATTATCTTTGGCCGAATAAGGCGTTTTCGTTTAAAATAAAAAAGAGGAGGGCAAAACAACCTTCCTCTTGTAATTGGCTCCAGCGGTAGGGCTCGAACCTACGACCAATCGGTTAACAGCCGATTGCTCTACCACTGAGCTACGCTGGAAACAGTGGTCATTATAACAAAAAGTTTTTTAAAAAGCAAGAACTATTTGTCATAATTTTTGGAGGCCGGTACCGGAATCGAACCAGTATAAAAGGATTTGCAGTCCTCTGCATAAGCCATTCTGCCAACCGGCCATCTCAAAACAAGAGAAATTTAGCGCATTTTAAAAAAATTGTCAAGAAAAAAATCATAAAAAGAAAATATTTTTCAAATGATTTTGGAAAAGGACTTTTTTGGCAAAAATAAGCTAACCATAAAATTTCTTATAACATATTAAAATATAATAATAAATCGCTAAAACAATCAGACAAAAAGTGTCGCATAATTTATATTATGTATATTTAGAAAGGAGAAAAAATGTTTAAGAAAGATATGAAAGCGTTATTGAAAATAAACGCATTTATGGATAATGAGATGAAAAAATTATACGACACTTTAGAAAATCAAAAGTGTTGCATAAATCGTCAAGAGAGATTGTTGAAGCGTTGGAAAGATTATTTTTGTGCTAATGATTCTTTTGAAACTTTTGATAATGAGTTATTAAAGTTGTTAGCGGATACGCAAAAAGAATTGTCTTATCCGTTGTTTCGTAAGAAAATGAAAGGAGGTAAAAATGCGTAGGAGATTGTCTCGTCGTGCTAAGCAGCATATAAGCGTCCATGCCTTAAACGCAAACGGCTGTATACCATCGCCTTGCAGATTGTAGTGTATTTTATGGTGTCAGGTGTGAATATGGCGCTATAAGTACTAGACCTTTGTGTTTTCATCTATCCATTTTAACAATTCGGCTTTGCTACAGGCTCCATTCTTTTGGGCCAAAATCTTTCCTGCCTTAAATAGAATCAAATGAGGAATACTTTGAATTTCATACCGATCAGAGATAAGCGAAGCCTCATCTACATCTACCTTATAAACATCAATTTTTTCTTGAAGTTCTTGCGCAACTTCCTCAACGACGGGCAACATTTGCCGACAAGGGCCACACCAAGTGGCAAAAAAATCAACCAAAACAGCCTTAGGGGCCACTAAGACTTTGTTATCAAAAGTTGTATCATTTAAAATTTCCATTGTTTCCTCCTTTATAATACCTCTTATATATATTCTTTTTTTGGTTCTGTCAAGTGAAATTAACTAGAACACATCTGATAGTAAGGCCATTTTCCTTCAATCAATGAATCTAATGAGTCCAAAGATTCTCCCAATAATGAAGAATAAACCCAATAATTTATTAAAATTCTTTCCACAAAAGTTCGTGTTTCCCGTGAAGGAATCTTTTCTAAAAATAATAAAGGATCCTCCTTATAGTCCATCTTTTTTTCCCATTTATTCAGGTTTCCAGGGCCAGCATTATAGGCCACAGCCAACTTCATTAAATTTCCTTGAATTTGTTGAGAATCAAGCAATCTTGTTAAATAGTGTTGCCCCAAAGCCAAGTTATATTCAGGATTTTTTAATTTTTTAACACTGTAATCGCATTGCAAAGATTGGGCCAATTCCTTTGCTGTGGAAGGCATCAACTGCATTAAACCAACGGCCCCAACATTACTTTCCGCTCGCACATTAAAGCACGATTCTTGACGCACAAAAGCATAAACCAACGTCTTATCTAGTTTCCAATCCGTTTCAGGTGTCCAATCGGGTAAAGGAAATCTGCTTTCTTCTCCGTCCAATCGCCCTGTCAAATTTTTCAAAACAGAGCCATAGGAATGGTCTTCCGCAATTTTCCATAAGGCACACCGTTCTTCTTCATCTGAATTCAGGTATAGTTGTGTTAATTCTTCTGAAGCCCATTTTTTGTACCCTATCCTATCCAACATATAAAAGCGTTCCAATCCATCAGAAGTATATTCTGAATTTTCAATGTTTTCTATTTTTTGAGGTTCTTCCCAGTTATGTGTTAAATTTTCCCCGAGCATACGAGAAGAGAGGAACGAATAAAAATAGCGCGGATATTTTGAGGCTATTTCTAAGTAATCCCCGACCTTGTCATACTGGCCCGAACGCATGAAAGACCTAGCCGCCCAAAAGGCAGAACTTGTCTTTAAAGACGGCTCTTTACTGGTCTGAGTTGCCTTTTCAAAAAAAACAGCCCCCTGCTCTGGTTTATTTTGTTGCCACAGGACAATTCCTTGAAGCCAATACGCAAAAGGGTGTGTATTTCCCGACAAAATCTTGTTGAGTTCAACTTGGGCCAAATCGTTTCTGTTATCTAAAAAATAAGAAAAAGCCAAACTTATTCGGGCATAGTTGGATATTTTCTTCCCCCAAAGTTTTTGAACTTCTTTTTGATTGAGCAAATTTTTGGCATTCAAAGTACTTCCCCTGAACAAATACCTCTTAAATTGACGCATCTGTTTCTGGGCTTTTTTGCGTTCTGCTGTTTTGGTGATATGGGAAAAAGACAGGCTGCGTATCAAATCAGACGGTTCAAAGCGAACAATGTGTTCACAAGCGTGCGTATTTCCCCCAAAAATCCCTTTTGGACGAGGTAGCGGAGATACTTTTTTTTGTACCCCCAGAGCATACATTTCTCCCGCAATAGGATAATCCGAATAATTTTTCAGCCACTGAAGTATTTCGGATTTTTTCGTTTTATGGTTTGAAAAAAAATAATGTTGGTACAAAACATACCCCATCAAAGTTGGATTTTGAATTTCTTCAGATAATTGAAGGGCCCGCTTATACTCGCCCTTATTTTGTAATTCAAAAATCTTTTGATACAAAGGGCTCTCTGAAAAATCCTGCGCCTCCACGGAGACACTTAGCAAAACGACAACAAAACAAGCCCACAAAAAAACAAAAATCTGCTTCATTGAAAAAACTTTTATCACGGGTTATCTTGTGGTATAGGAACAAACTCAATTTTTTCTTTACATTTTTTCTTGGAAATTCCTTTAATCTGACACTTTTGAATATCTACAGGAGGCACTTTCAAAATAGCGGCACAGTCTTCCCCTATGATAATGAAGTTTTTGCCTGAAGTGGCTTGAGGGGCAACATTTTTAAAGTCAAATTTCTTATCTGTATTACCGATTTTTAAAGAAACAGACAATTCTTGTAAAGGTCTTTTCTTGAACCCGTTGAACAAAATGAAACTCCCACGACAATACGAAACCTCTTTAACCGCTGCGACTGTTGTTTGGATATTGTCCAAAGCAATATAGACTTTTTCTTCTTTGTCGTCTTGTTCTGAATCCCCTTCTTCTTCAGGGGATTCTTCAGACACTTGAGGTTCAGATTGAACAGTTTGTTCGGTTAAAACTGGTTTTGGGGATTCCTCTGTCATCGTGAAATTTTCGGTTGCTATTTCTTGATTTGTCTCTGTATTTTCGACTGGACCACTTTTCTCTTCTGATTCTGTTGTTGGAGGCACCTCTTCTTCTTGAAATTTCAATTCAGGAAACAAAGATTCTTGGGCATAAGAAGTTGAAATCACCCCTCCGATAAAAGCAAAAAAGAATAGTTTTTTCATTTTTTTCTCCCTCAAAGTTATTTTTCGCTAGACATACCTTACTAAAAAGAGTATAAAAAATTAAAAATAAAATCAAGGTTTTTTTATCAAAAAGGAAAAAAATGAAAAATATCCGACTGATTACCCCTTCTTCGGGAATAAAAGATCTGAGCGAAAATGATTTAATTCAACTAAGTAAACAATTACAAAAGTTGGGGGGGCAGCTAACCTATTCTAAAAAAGTTTTTAATTCCCCTTGCTCTTTTTGGGCGGCCTCAGATGAAGAAAGATTATCTGAATTAGAGCAAGCCTTCACAGATGCCCAAACAGATATGATCCTTCCCCTGCGGGGGGGCGGTGGTTTGACGCGGCTTTTGGATAAAATCAACTACGATGTTATCAAACATTACCCCAAAATTTTATTTGGTTTTTCGGATACAACCGCTTTACAAAATGCCCTTTTAACCAAAACTGGCCTTATTACTTACTCTGGTTTTTTGGCACGCTATGGTTTCAAAAAAATACCCCCGAAACTTAAAGAAAGTTTAAAAAAGATATTCAAAAATCAAAAACAAGAGGTGAAAATTGTTCCTATCACTCAGGGAAAAGCCAAAGGGCCGTTGATTGGAGGAAATTTAACCGTTTTTCTTTCTCTTTTAGGAACGCCCTATTTCCCTGACCCTCAGGATAAAATACTGGTTCTAGAGGAAGTCGGTGAAGCCCCCTATCGGTTGGATAGAATGCTTTGTCAATTAAAAATGGCAGGCGTCTTTTCAAAAATTAAAGGGCTTATTTTGGGACAAATGGGGGCCAATATGTCGCCTTCCATAAAAAAAGAAATCCGTAAATTATGCTTATCCTATTTTGATTCACAAAAATACCCTGTTGTTTTTTTAAAGGAATACTCTCATGAAAAACCAAATATCATTTTGCCCATCGGCGGACTAGTTGTATTGGATACAAAAAAATCTATTTTAACCCTTGACAAAACGAAAAAAATAAATTAGAAGTTAATTATAAAGAAAGGAGAAAAAATGTTAAAAAAACTAACTAAATTCTTATTAAAGTCCGTCTTGTGGATTTTAGCCATTGTAGTGTGTGTTGTTTTAATCGGGTATTTTACAGCCAGTTATTGGGTGGTCCCCGTTGTGAATACTTATGCACCGAAAGTTGTTCAAGCCAATGTTTCTTTGGACAAAGCCGATATTTCCTTGCTCAGTGGCCACTTGTCCTTTAATGATTTGAAAATTGGAAATCCAGAAGGCTTCCCAAAAGATGACTTATTCAAATTAGACGAGATTTCTGTACAATTCCAACCGAAATCTGTCTTGACCGATAAAATTATCGTGGATAAAGTTTTGATAAAAGGAACAAAAATTTTGGCCGAATTAAACCAACATGGTCAAATCAACTTGATGGTTTTAAATCAAAACATTCAAAATTACTTTAACAAAGGAACTCAACCGACACAAAAAGCGGCTTCTGGTGCTTCTAAGGACAAATCTGCATCTACCCCCACAAAAACAGTGGTCATCAAGGATTTACAAATTGTGGATTCATCCGTTCAAGTCGGCTTTTTGGGAAAAAAGAGTACTTTAAATCTCCCAGATATTCAAGAGAAAAACATTGGGGAAAAGAAAGAAACTTCTTTAAAGGAATCTGTCATGATTATTGTGAACAAATTGACGGTCCAACCTCTTGAAGAAATTCAAAAATCAGGTCAAAAAGCCCTGAAAGACACCCTCAATTATTTATCCACAAAAAAGGATAGAGGAGCCACAAAGGCTTTTCAACTGATTGAATCTTCTTTTTCAAATATGTTGAAATAAACAACCCAAAAAGGAGCCTTGAATAAGGCTCCTTTTTTATCCAAATCAACTATTCTTCTTCATTATCCATAAAATTTTCTATTTCTTGACGCAAATTTTCTATTTCTGCTTTCACGGCTAAATCTTCTGTTTTTAAATATTCAGCCTGTTTTTGAGAAAACAGTTCTTTTAACTCGGTCAATTTGGTGTGGTTGATCAGGTGGGTTATTTCCTGAATAACGCTCTCAGGAGTTTGACATTTTTGTATCTTTTCAATCTTTTGCAACAAGGTATTGTCTGTTTCGGGGACAGGTGGGACTTTCCCCTCACACACAGCATCTACCCACGCATTATACAAGGCTTGTTCATGAATATCATAAAGAAAGTTAAATTGATTTAATTCATCTACAAAACCCGCTAATTCTTTTGGATAGGCGTACAAATAAGCCAACAAAATCTTATCTGTTTCAGGTAAAGTTATTTTTATTTTTTTTCTGGGTTTAAATCTGGGATTTTTTAACTGATAAGTCAGTTGCTTAAACCTATACTTAACTTCTTGAGCATACAAAGACCTGACAGTTTCATTTTGTATTTTTTGAATTAACTCAAAAGCATCTTTTTCGGCTTTAGCCAGTTGCTCGGGCGTTTTCAATAAATGTGTTGTTAAAACATGATTCCAAAAAACATCAATAAAAGAAGATGCTTCTTGGATAATAGATTTAAATAGAGAGGGATTATGGCGCATCATATCATCTGGATCTTGTCCTGACGGCAATGTTGCAAAGCGCAAACTTTTACCTGGAATCAACAAAGGCAAAGCCCGATTCATTGCCCGAATCATCGCATGCTGTCCTGCTGTATCCCCATCAAAGCACATAATGGGTTCATCACATAAATGCCATAAAATCTGTAATTGATTTTCGGTAAAAGCCGTCCCCAAAGGAGCCACTGCTTGTGTCCAACCATGTTGGTGTAAAGAGATAACATCCATATTGCCTTCCACCACAATGGCTTCATTTTTTTTACGAATTGTGTCTATCGCAAAAGGCAATTCAAACAGTTGTTCTCCCTTATGAAATAATTCTGTTTCTGGGGAATTTAAATACTTCGGTTCGCCCTTTTCAAGCATCCGACCACTAAACCCAATCACACGCTTTTTTCGGTCAAAAATGGGAAACATAACTCTTTCATAAAAATAATCGTGCCACAAACTTCTGGTTTGATTAAAGGCTAATAATCCCAATTTTTGGGCTTGCCTTAAATCCACTTTATTTTGCTGAAGTTTTTTAAGCAACCCATTTCCACGGGGAACATAACCCAAGCGGTATTTTTTTATAGTTTCTTCAGACAATCCCCGATTAAGCAGATACTCTTTTCCCACCTTTCCCGAATTCAAAGAAAGTTCTTCTTCAAAATACTGACAAGCAATCTCCATAATGCGAATCAACGAAGATAGTTTTTCCTGATGCATTCTTTCTTGCGGATTTACTTTTGGCAAAGGCATACCCACCATATTCGCCAACATCTCTACGGCTTCCACAAAGGGCATCTTTTCCAATTCAACCAAAAAACGAATCGCATCTCCATGGGCACCACACCCAAAGCAATGGTAAAACCCCTTTTCGTCATTGATAGTAAAAGACGGCGTTTTTTCATGATGAAAAGGACATAATCCCAAGGATTCCCGCCCTTTTCGTGTCAGTTTTACCCGCCGCCCAATCAAATCAGACAGAACAATCCGTTCCCTTAAAGCATCTAAAAAATCAGGCGTAAATTGCATTTATTTGGACAATTCCTGTTTGATAATTCCTGAGGCAACACCAAAATCCATTTGACCAGCATACTTGGCCCGTAAAAGCCCCATGACTTTTCCCATATCCTTAATGGAAGTTGCCCCACTGGCGGTAATCACATTTTGGATTTCATGAATCATTTCTTCTTTGGTCATTTGTTTAGGCAAAAAAGATTGAATGACATCAATTTCACTTTGTTCATGCGCCACCAAATCGGACCGATTCCCTTGTTGATACATCGCAATACTTTCCTTGCGTTGCTTAATCATTGTTTGAAGCAAAGACAACACAGCCCCTTCATCAATCCCGTTAAAATTCCCTTTACTTCTGTCGGCAATATCTTTGTCCTTTATCGCCGCATTGATGAGTCTTAAAGTTGCCACTTTGTCCTTGTTTTGGCATTTCATAGCTTCCACAAGTTCTTTTTTAATTTCATCACGAATCATTTTATTTCTCCTTTGTTTTTTTCACAACAACAGTATAATCTTTTTTTTAAAAAAAAGAAAGAATTTTATTGCATCTTTTCTTTTTTTGTGTATAAATAATCCCCATGGAAAACAAAATTATTCTTTTTGCTGTATGGGGCATGCTATTGGGTTTCATCCTCCCCTTTTTTTCGGGAAGGTTTGGAAAGTTGATTCCCGCCGATCCAGGTGAAATTATTTTGCGTTTGTTTCATCGCCCCAGAATCCCCCATAAAAAAAACGAACAACGCTATTTACTGTGGAAAAAAATCAGAAATAAACTTTACTATTGGGGCCTTTTTTGGGCAGGTTTATGTGCAGTTCTTTTTGCTTTGGTCTCCTTATTGATTCCTGCCCCCTTACAGATTTTAGCATGTCTTTTTATATGGATTGTATGTGCTTCCATCATTGTAGATGCACTGTATTGCCTTTTACCTGATTTTTTCACCCTCCCCCTTTTATTATTGGGAATTTTGTTTGCCACCCAATCCGCTTCTTTTTCCGTTGAAATGGCCTTAGCGGGAGCTTTTAGTGGCTACCTTGTTTCCATTTTGTCTGTACTAGCTTTGGCTTTTTCACCTAAAAAAGAATTGGGCTGTGGCGATGTTAAAATGATTACCGCCTTAGGGTCATGGTTAGGGGTGATTGGATTGAGTAGCACCTTAATTTTATCATTTTTATTTTTTGTCCTCTTTTCTGCTTTAAATATCCATAAAAAGGGAGCCTATGGCCCTGCCCTAGGGGTTGCCGCTTTTATCAGCTTTTTTTTAATACACATGAAATAAAACTGGACAATTTATAAAAAAAAGATATAATACATAAAAAAATGAAAGGGAATCCCATGCCTAAGTTAAAAAAAGAAAAAATAATCCATTTGGATATTGAAGAATTAACCGAAAAAAGCCATACGAAAGAAAAAGTTTCAGATGTTTCCTTGGGAAATATACTGGAAAATGCACGCAAGAAAAAGAAATTGGAAATTGATGAAATTTCTGAACTTTTGCGGATTAAGAGTATTTATTTGGAGGCTTTGGAAAAAGGTCATTATTACGTTTTTCCTGCCCGTAGTTATGCGATTGGCTTTTTAAGGAATTATGCCAAGTTTTTAAAATTAAACCCTGACGAATTAGTGGAACTTTTTCATCAAGAGACAAGTAATACCCAAGAAGAACCTTTGGACATGCTTGTTTTAGAAAAAAAGTTTCCCCTTCCCAGTCCCAAAACTGTTTTTAAGATTTTGGGATTTGTTGTCGTTCTCTATGTCATATGGTATCTCATCGCCATTTATCTATACCCAGAGACACCCATTTTAAAGGAAAACTTGGATTCTCCTGTCCCTCCTGTAATAGAAGAAGTTGCTTCGTTGGAACCTGAAACAGTATCCCAAAAGCCTGAAATCAAAGAGGAAGAGCCCAAGGGTGTCCCTGAATTAAAAGAAATATCAGATGATGTGTTTATGGCACCCGTTGCTTTTGTGGCTTTTAATCGGGTGTGGGTCAGCATTAAAGACATTAAAAACAATAAAGTTTTGATTGATAAAACTTTTGTAAAAAATGAACATTTTATCCCTGAAGTCCCCTTGGCTGATTTGGTGATAAGCACAGGAAAAGGGGATTCATTGGATCTCTATTTGGATGGTAAAAGAGTTAAAACTTTTTCAAAAGAAGAAAATACGCCTTTAGCAGGTTTAGAAACAAAAAATTAGCTATTTTAAATAACTAATCACATTTGGTATAAACTTATTATAAAGGATTGAAAAATGAATTTTAACGAAAAATTAGAAACAATTTTAGCCCGTCATTCGGAATTGACACAACTTTTGACTCAAGAACAAGACAGGGAAACTTTTATTTCTCTGTCAAAAGAACTTTCTGCCATGGAAGAAATTGTTCAAATTGGCCAAGAATATCTGAAAGCCCAAAAGCAATTACAAGAAGACGCCCAAATGATGGATGACACTTTTTTAGATTCTGAATTAAAACAAATGGCACACGATGAATACTATGAATTAAAAGAAAAAATTCCCCTAATGGAACATCAAATGCAGGTCTTATTACTGCCGAAAGATGAAGCCGATGAACGCAATGTTATTTTGGAAGTACGTGCAGGAACGGGAGGAGAAGAAGCCGCCCTTTTTGCGGCCGAACTTTTCCGTATGTATGAACGGTATGCCGCCATCAAAAAGTGGAAATTTGAAGTTTTGGATTTAAATGAAACAGGTTTAGGGGGCTTTAAAGAAGCCGTGGCTCAAATCAGCGGAAATTCTGTTTTTGCCCGATTAAAATATGAATCAGGCGTCCATCGTGTCCAACGGGTCCCAGAAACAGAAACTTCGGGGCGTGTGCATACTTCGGCCGCAACGGTTGCTGTTCTTCCTGAGGCCAAAGAAGTGGATGTTCAAATCAACGAAGCCGATTTGGAAATTACAACTTGTCGTGCCAGTGGTGCGGGCGGTCAGCATGTCAATAAAACGGATAGTGCAATTCGCATCGTCCATAAACCAACGGGTATTGCCGTTGAATGCCAAGAGGAACGTTCTCAATTCAAAAACCGAGAAAAAGCGATGGTGCGCCTCAGGACAGCCCTGTACGACATGGAACGCCAAAAAGCCGATAAAGAACGCTCCGCAAATCGCAAAAATCAAGTTGGTTCAGGGGATCGTTCGGAAAGAATCCGCACCTATAATTATCCTCAAGGTCGGGTCACAGACCATCGTATCAACAAAACAGTCTATCAACTTCCTACTGTCCTAAACGGTGAAGGATTAGATGATTTTATTGACGCTTTAATTACAGAAGACTAAATGGCAAAGTTAGCAGAAGTTTAAAATGATTACAAAAACAAATCTTATTCAGCAATTAAAAGGGATAACCGATACCCCCTCTTTAGAGGCCGATTGGATTTTACAAGAAACTACTGATGATAAAAAGATTCAGCAAATCGTTGAACGCCGACAAAAGGAAGAACCTTTATCAAAAATTTTAGGACATCGATCCTTTTGGCGGGGCGATTTTGTTGTTTCAAAAGATGTATTAGACCCTCGCCCTGATTCTGAAACGCTGATACGGGCTGTTTTGGATTTAGTTCCAGACAAAAACAAACCTTATTCGTTTTTGGATATTGCCACAGGAAGTGGCTGTTTGCTAGTGTCTTTGCTGATGGAATATCCGAATGCAAAAGGAACAGGATTGGATATTTCCCCTAAAGCCATTAAAATAGCCCAAAAAAACATTAAATTAAATAAAGTCAGGGCTTTTTTACATCGCAAAGATATGCGTGTTTTAAAGTTATTGGAAGGATATGATTTTGCCGTTTCCAACCCCCCCTATATCCCCACAAAAGAGTTGAAAGAACTCAAAAAAAATGTCCGCTGTTTTGACCCGAAGATTGCTTTAGATGGGGGTAAAGATGGCCTAGATTATTATCGTGTTTTGGCTAAAATCAAAAATCTTCCTTTGCTCTTTGTTGAAATTGGTATAGGACAAAAAAAGGCCGTTCATCAGATTTTTTTAAGCGAACATTGGCGTTTAAAAAAGACCTATCAGGACTATGGGGGAATTGATAGAGTTTTAGTTTTTTCAAAAAAACTTGAAAAAAGTAAAAAAATAATTTAGGATAATTTTATGTCATTATTAAAATCTATTGCAACGGTAAGTGGATATACAGCAATCAGTCGTGTTGTCGGCTTTATTCGTGATATTTTAATGGCGCGTTTTTTGGGGGCCAGTATGATGGCCGATGCTTTTTTTGTTGCTTGGCGATTTCCTAATTTATTTCGCAGCCTGTTTGCCGAAGGGGCATTAAATGTTGCTTTTGTCCCTCTTTTTACAGGACAACTCAACAAAAATGGAAAAAAATCTGCTTTGGAATTTGCCCAATCTGTGCTCAGTTTTTTGTTTTATGTCCTTTTGCTTTTTACGGTTTTAATGGAAATTATTATGCCTGGGGTTATTTTCCTGTTAGCGCCAGGATTTGATAAAATTGCTGGAAAATTAGAATTGGCCACCACTTTAAGCCGTATTTCTTTTCCCTTTTTGTTTTTTGTGTCTTTGGTTTCATTGTTTTCTGGGATTTTAAATTCTATTGGCAAGTTTTGGGCCGCCGCTTTTACGCCGGTTTTATTGAATTTAACAATGATTTTTTCCCTTTTGTGCCTTACTCCGTTTATCGGTGGGAATGATGCCCCCGCTTATGCGCTGGCCATTGGGGTCACAATTGCAGGTATTTTTGAGTTTTTATTTTTACTTTGGCATATTCAAAAATCAGGATTTTTATTTCCCCTTCTCTCTCCTTTTAAGGTCTTGGGACATCTTTCAAAAGATGTTTTGACGCTCTTAAAAAAGATGGCTCCAGGCGTTTTAGGATCAGGGGTTTATCAAATCAATTTATTTTTAGATACCCTGTTTGTTTCTTTTGTTGGGGCGGGGGCGATTTCATGGTTGAATTATGCTCACCATGTTTTTCAACTGCCTATTGGAATTATTGGTGTGGCGGTGGGGACTGCCCTGCTCCCTGTTTTGTCAAAACACGTCAAATTAGGGAAATTAAAGCAAGCAAATGATCATTTAAACAGAGGATTAGAAATTTCTTTGGCGATGTCCTTGCCTGCCTGTGTGGGATTGTTTATGCTTTCTGTTCCCATCATTTATTCCTTATTTCAATATGGCGTTTTTACTTCAGATGATACCCGACATACAGCTCGTGCTTTGGCTATTTTTTCCTTGGGATTACCCGCTTACATGGCAACAAAAACACTTTCTCCGTTCTTTTATGCACGAGGCGACACCACAACCCCTGTTAAAATAGCCATCATCGGCGTTATTTTAAATTCCTCTCTTGCTCTGACATTCATGACTTTTTGGGGATATGCGGGAATTGCCTTGGCTACCACCTGTAGCGTCTGGATCAATGCCTGTCAATACCTTTTTCGTTTAATCCGCCACCCCGAATTTTCTTTTGATAAACTCTTTCGGTTCAGGTTCCCACGACTTTTGTTTTCCGTTCTAACAATGGGAATTTGTATTCACCTATTACTATTGACACAAAGACATTTTTTTGCAGAAATTACTCAATTTACCCAAATTATGACTTTAGGGGGGATTGTTTTTATTTCTGGAACAGTGTATTTAATAATGTTAGTTCTGACCAAAGGGATTCCTTTGGCTCAACTCAAGAGTATAATTAAAAGATAGGGGGAAAAATGAAATATCTGTTTTTAGTAATGATGGGGTTGATGTTGGTAAATCCTGTTTTTTCACAGGAAAATCAAAGCCATTTTGAAAAATTATTTCCTATTTTGACGGCCCCCGTTAAAGGAAAAGAGATAACCCCCAAAACAACGCAAGAACTAGAAAACTTATTTTCCTCTGATAAAAAGACTTTACCGCGCATTTTTGTGAAAAAACTTCCCGATGATTTCAAAGAAAAAGGAAACAAGGAACTTTTTTCTAAAGTCATTGCGGCCTTGGTTTTACGGGAAAATGAACAAATTTTGTCTGAAAAAGTATTGTTTAACACCTTAAAACAAAAGTTTGAACAAGGTAAAACTTGGACCTCTGAAGAAGCAAAATACTTTGATTATTTGGTTAAAAAATATGATGCAACGGTATTAAAAACGATTCCAACGAAAATAAATGACCTGATTTATAAAATTGATGAAATTCCTCTGTCTGTGGCCGTTGCTCAGGCCGCTCAACGAACGGATTGGGGCAAAGAAAATTTGGATTCTCCTTATGCCCAAAAAGGGTGGAAAGACAGCAAACATTATGACTTTATAAATTACCCCGATTTATATACAGCAACAACCGCTTATGTAAATGAAATGAACGCTACCCCTAACTATGATGACTGGCGTTATTTAAGAATGGGACGGGCCAATAAAGACTATCCGCAATATGCGGTTAAAATCGCTCAAACCTTGGGCGTTTATCTGCCTGATGATGTTTTTTATACAGATAAATTACAAAAACTTTTAAAGAAAAATTCATTTCTATTCCGCTATGATAATTTAATGTTTGATGATTAAAATGAAAAACTATCTGTTGCTTTTAGGGGGATTATTATGGGGACTTGCTTGTCAAGCAACGTCTCTTAAAAAAATAGAAATTCAATCTGAGACAGGACCTATTTCCTATCAAATAGAAGTCGCTCAGACACAATCTCAAAGGGAAAAAGGTCTGATGGGGCGAAAAAACCTTCCTCTTCACCAAGGAATGATTTTTTTGTTTCCCCAAAAACAAGTGGTCAATATGTGGATGAAAGATACATATATTCCCTTGGATATGCTTTTTATTGACGATGAAAATCGGATTGTTCATCTTCACGAAAAGGCTCTGCCCTTGGACAAGACAATCATTTCCAGTGTTTTTCCCGTTTCAAAAGTATTGGAAATAAACGCCCAAGAAATTCAAAAAAACAAGATAAAAGTTGGTCAAAAAATATTTTTCACTAAATAGTTTTGCTTGACTTTTAGACAATTTTTCTATATGATATTTTTGGAAGGATATGGGTGCTGGGTTAAAACAGCGGGTCAGGTTCGGAAGAAAGCAGCCCATTTTATCCTTTAGGCAGGTCGTGTCCTTCCACCTAAAAACTCAAAGGAATACAAATGCCCCAAAATAATGTTGTCCTTGCCCGAAAATATAGACCTCAAATTTTTGCCGACCTGTTGGGGCAAGAGGCTCTTGTTCAAACGATTACAAATGCTATTCAGCAAAATAAGTTGGCTCAAGCCTATTTATTGACAGGAATACGGGGAATTGGGAAAACCACTTCCGCCCGTATTATTGCTAAAGGATTAAACTGTATCGGGGAAGATGGTCAAGGGGGAATGACGCCTAATCCCTGTGGGAAGTGTCGCCACTGTATAGACATTACCAATGATTCAGATATTGATGTCATTGAAATTGATGCTGCCAGCAACACAGGCGTAGATAACATTCGTGAAATTATAGAGGGGGCCAAGTATAATCCCGTTTCTGCCCGTTTTAAAATCTATATTATTGACGAAGTTCATATGCTATCAAAAGCGGCTTTTAATGCTCTTTTAAAAACTTTGGAAGAACCCCCTGAACGGGTCAAGTTTATTTTCGCCACCACAGAAATTCGCAAAGTACCCATTACGATCGTTTCCCGCTGTCAGCGTTTTGATTTAAAGCGCATCTCGGAAAAACCTTTAGCGGAGTACTTGCAAAAAATAGCCAAGTTAGAAAAGGCGGTTTTACCGTTAGATGTTGCATTGCTTCTTTCCCATGCGGCGGAAGGCTCTGTTCGGGATTCTCTTTCCTTATTAGACCAAACTTTGGTGCATTTTCAAGATGAAATTACCCTAAAAAATGTACAAAAGATGTTAGGATTGGCGGATAGAGAAACCCTGTTTTCTCTTTACGAAGATATGCTATTAGGCAATATACAATCTGTTTTTAACAATCTTGAAGAACAATACGCTTTAGGAGCTGAACCCCTGCAGATTTTGCAAGATTTAATGACGCTCACCTATGATTTAACCTGTGCAAAAGCGTTAAAGAATATCAATAACAATACCTTGCTTTTGCCCCATGAAAAAGTCAAAATGGCAGAAATGGCCGAAAAATTTTCAATGGGAACGCTCACTTTGTTTTGGCAATTACTCACAAAAGCCTCTGAGGAAATAAAAAGGGCCTCCAACCCTCTCCATTCTTTACAAATGGTTTTAATCCGTTTGATGTATGCCTCTCAAATTTTGGATTCCCCTGAAAAAATGTTGGCTCAAGTAAAAGAAGTCCCCTCCTCTTTCGCTTCTGTTTCTATCCAGACAAAAGAGGTTATTTCAAAACAACAACCACCCGCTGAACCTGTCCCTCCTCCCGCTTTTCATTCTATGGCAGAATTGGCAGATTTGGCCCGTACGCATGCGGAACAACTATTGGGACACTATATTGAAAGTGCCATTCACCTGATTTCATTGGAAAATAAAAAGATTTCTTGTTCTTTTGCCCCAAGCGCCCCAAAGACTTTAGCGGTTGATTTACTGCGCTTTTTGGAAAAACTCACAGGGGAAAAATGGATTCTTGATGTCCAAAAAGTTGGCGGGAATCCCACAGAAAAAGAAAAAAAAGTTCAAAAAGAAAAATTGGCAATGGACCATTTAAAGGAACGTCCTGATGTCAATAGTATTTTAAAGCAATTTCCAGGGGCAAAAATTGATAAAATAACCCCTGTTGCCCCTATGATTGAAGCCGATTTAGAAGAGGAAGAAGAATAAACCCCTTGACAACTTCATCAACAAGAGATAAAATCTTTTCATTTTAAAAGGAGAATTTCAATGCACCCATGGCATCAAGTTTCATTATATCCCCAATTTCCGAAGATTATTCCTGCAATTATTGAAGTCCCCAAGGGCTCTCAACTTAAATATGAATTGGACAAACACAGTGGCCTCGTCAAAGTAGATAGGGTTTTATACAGTGCTGTTCATTATCCTGCCAACTATGGTTTTATTCCAAAGACCTATTGCGAAGATAATGACCCATTGGATATTCTTGTCTTGGGACAATTTCCTGTTGCGCCGCTGACAATTATGCGGGCGCGTCCCATCGGGGTGATGAAGATGATTGACAGCGGTGAACCTGACGATAAAATCATTGCCGTTCATGAAGATGATCCCGCTTATCAATGCTATGGACATATTAACCAACTTCCCCCTCATCTGTTAAAGATGTTAAGGAGGTTTTTTGAAGATTATAAGATTTTGGAAAAAAAGAAAGTCAAAATTGATAAATTTTTAGGTCCCGATGAAGCCTTAAAACTAATAGAAATTGCACATCAATCTTATGAAACAAATAAAGACCATTTAACAGGATACCCAAAATAAAAAAAGCCCCCTTTCAAAGGGGCTTTTTACAAGATGAAGCTTTTTTAAGACCGCAAAACAGCCCCTGTATTTTTTGCAACATAATTCAAAATTTGTTGCGACAGTGTTTCAATTTCTGCATCTGTCAGGGTCTTTTCCATGGATTGAATTACGACCTTAACAGCGATTTGTTTTTTGCCTTCAGGAAGTTTATCCCCTTCATAAACATCAAATACAGAAACAGATTGAATTAAATCCTTATTCGTATTTTGAATACTGGACAATAATTTTTGAGCCTCAACAGACTTATCCATCACAAAGGCAAAGTCTCGCTCCACAGATTGATAAGCCGATTTTTTAAAGGGCTTTTGCATTTTATTGTCTTTTTTCTTAACTGGTGGCAAATCGTCTAAATACACCTCACAAGCCACAACAGGCGTTTTAATATCAAAAACTTTTAAAACTTTAGGGTGAATTTCCCCAAAAACAGCCACTTTATTCTTTCCCAACTGTAAAGAGCCACTCCGCCCTGGGTGATACCACGCAGGCGCATTTTTATAGACCGTTAAATTTTCGGGGGCATCAGCCGCCATCAAAGCCACTAAAGCATCTTTTTTGGCATCAAAAACATCTACCGCTCGGGCGGGATTGTTCCATGAAGCTGGTAAAAAATTTCCCGCACGCACGGCACAAGCCACTAATCTTTGTCCCCCGGGTTGATCTGAATAAAATTCAGGACCCACTTCAAAAAGTTGGACATCATTTGTTCCTGTGGCCTGATTGCGTTTCACGGCCGATAACAAATTGCCCACCAAAGAAGGACGCATTTCGTCCAAATCAGAACTGATTGGATTGGAAATTTTTATTCCTTTAGAGTCAAAGTACTTTGCCAATTTTGAATCCATAAAGGACCAAGTAATTGCCTGATTCAATCCCCGATTAGCCAACGCCCGACGAACAGCGATTTCCCGCTTTTGGCTGGGGAACAAAACGCCAATAGGTAAATTATCGGCCCGCATCTTAGCATCCTGCAACTCATCTAAGCCATAGATACGCACAATTTCTTCCACTAAATCAGCGGGCACAGAAACATCATGAAAACGCCAAGAAGGAACAGTAATTTCATTTCTTTGAACTTTAAAGCCCAATTTCGTTAAAATGTTTTCCATCGTTGATTGAGGAATTTTCATACCGATTAAACGTTCCACTTCGTTAAAATCAAAATGAATCGTGGGGGTA
This sequence comes from uncultured Alphaproteobacteria bacterium, assembly GCA_934216505.1. Taxonomy (GTDB): domain Bacteria; phylum Pseudomonadota; class Alphaproteobacteria; order CAAHEQ01; family UBA3637; genus UBA3637. Next base: position 106,385 of record CAKQBW010000001.1, on the reverse strand, counting down.
CAATCTGGTTCTTTTCCTGCAACCACAAGGCGACTGGGTTCCCCACCACACAAATCCAAAATCATCTGAGTGGCACGGGCATTGTCATCAACAGCACTTTTGGGATCAATTCCTCGTTCATACCGTGTCCTTGAATCCGATTGAGCCCCCGTTAAAATACCTGTTTTAGCAACACTAAGGGGGGTGAAATAGGCACTTTCCAAAAAGACATTTTTCGTTTCTTTTGAAACCGCTGTGTCAATTCCCCCCATGACGCCCGCCATACATTGGGCTTTGTTTTCGTCCGCAATCACGCAAATATCAGGGGTCAAAGTGTATTCTTTATCGTCCAATGCTTGAATTTTTTCGCCCTCTTTTGCAGACCGAACAATGATATTTCCATGCAATTTATCCGCATCAAATACATGCAACGGCCGACACTCAGCAATATTCAGATAATTTGTAATATCCACCAAAGCAGAAATAGGACGAAGTCCCACAGAAAGAAGGGCCTTCTTCATCCATTCAGGACTTTCGCCATTTTGAACATTTTTAATATACCGCCCCGTATAAATAGGACAGGTTTCTGTTTCAATTTTAACACAAATTGGTGAATCAAAAGTCCCTTGAATCGTTGGAACAGGACTATCCACAAATTCCCCAATACCCGTGGCCGATAAATCACGCGCCACTCCTTTTGCCCCATAGCAATCTGACCGATTCGGCGTGATATTGATTTCAAACACAACATCAGCGTTTAAAGCTTCTGCCGCAGGTGTTCCCGCCCGACAATCCGTTTTTAAATCAATAATCCCTGTATGGTCTTCTCCAAGCAAGAGTTCATCTTCTGCACACAACATACCATTGGAAGCCACCCCACGGATTTTCCCTACCTCTAATTTTTCATTAAATTTAGGAATGAGACATCCTGGCAAAGCCAAAATAGATTTCATCCCTGCCCTGACATTAGGGGCCCCACACACAATTTGCAGATTTTGTTGCCCGTCAAAGACAGACAAAACATGTAATCTATCCGCATTTGGGTGCTGTTCCACTGAAATAATTTCCCCTACAACAAAACCTTTTAATGAGGCAGATAAATCTTGGATTTCTTCTACCTCTAACCCAATCTGAGTTAATTTTTCCGCTATCTCAGAAACACTAGCCTCAGTTTTTAAATACCTTTTCAAAGTCGTTAAACTTAATCGCATTTTTTACCTCCATTACAAGAAAGTCCGCTTGTGATTGTGGGAATATCCAAAGGTAAGAACCCATAATGTTTAATCCATTTCATATCCCCTTCAAACATGGGACGCAAATCTTTCACTCCATACTTCATCATGGCCAAACGGTCCAAACCGATACCAAAGGCAAATCCTTGGTATTTCTTCGGGTCAAGATGACAATTTTCCAAAACACGTGGATCCACAATGCCACACCCCAATAATTCCAGCCATTCTTTGCCAACATTACGAGCCAACACACCCCCTAAATCCATTTCATAAGAAGGTTCCGTGAAGGGGAAGTAAGAAGGTCTGAATCTTACCTTAACATCCTCTGTCTCAAAAAAGAGTTTAAAGAATTCTACTAAAACAGATTTAAGGTTCGCCAAATTCGCTTTTTCATCAATAACTAAGCCCTCTATTTGATGGAACATCGGCGTATGGGTTGCGTCATAATCACGACGATAAGTCCGTCCAGGACACACAATTTTAATAGGTGGCTTTTTATTTTCCATTGTCCGAATTTGTACCCCAGAAGTTTGAGTCCGAAGCATATTTTTATTGTCAAAAAAGAAAGTCGCTTGCATTTGACGAGCGGGATGCGCTTTAGGTAAATTCAAAGCTTCAAAATTATGCCAATCGTCTTCTATATCAGGTCCTTCCGCCAAATCAAATCCCATTTGAGCAAAGATAGTTAAAACCTCTTCAATCGTTTGAGCAATGGGGTGAATGCGTCCCATATGTTCAGGACGACAAGGCAAACTCACATCCACAGATTCAGATTGCAACTTTTGGTTTAATTCAGCCTCTTCTAAAACGGCTTTTTTTTCTTCAATCTTCTTCATTAATTCGCTTTTGAATTGATTGACCATCGCCCCAAAAGTCTTTTTATCCTCAATAGAAAGCCCCCCCAACTCTTTCATCAACCCTGTTAGAGAGCCATTTTTTCCAACAACACTCACGCGAATTGATTCTAAATCCGACAAAGTTTTCGCCTGTTCAAGCACAGGCAAAACATTTTCTTTAATTTGGGATAATTTTTCTTGCATACCCTTCTCCTTGTTAAATAAGTTCATTCTACTAAAATATGTCATAAAAATCAAGAAATAATTTTGCCATACTAAAAAAAATCTTGACAAGATTTTCAAAAATAGATAAAAGGGAATATCAAGGAGCAAACAATGGTAAACACTCAAAGAAAGAATAAAAAATTTTGGGAATTCGGCGCAACAAAATTAGAGGTTGTCGCTGTTTTCTTTGTCATTATTATTTTGGCAATTACTGCCATTCTTTGTTATTATCTTATTTTAGACAAGAATAAAGCCGAAAATATCTTAAATCAAGCCAATCAACGGGCTCTAGTCATTTCCACCCAAATTCAAGAAAATCGCCCTCTTTCTTTGAGTGAATTTACGGAAGAAAATGAGTTTTTCCTAGGGGCGCAAAAAATCAACAAAAGCCAATTTCAACTCACTTTATCTCAACCAAAACCAAAAGTTTGCCAGCAAATAAAAGAAATCATCACTGGAAGTGCTTTAATTCAAGGAACAAATAACGATTGTACCGAACTGTACTATAACATTGACCTCAACGAAAAGAAAAGTCCTGTCTGTCAGGCGGGAAACTATTTAAAGGATAATCAATGCACGCCTTGTGAAGCGGGAGATAAAACATGTGAATGTCACGAAAACACTCCCTATGCTGATGGAAAAGGAGGGTGCTGTCATTATGTGGCCAATTATTCGGATACACATTTTTCTTCCCAGTTAGACGATATATGCTGCGCCGCCGAATTTGACATCGCCATTGACAGTCAGTGCACTAACCAAAATCAGTTATACGATTAACGTTGCCTCTTACGACAGGCATCAAAAAGAAGTGTTTTTCTTTTATCAAAGGCATAACGGACAACGGCCCGAGAGACATTTTCAATTCTTTCTCCATCACCTTCTACCATCATCGGTCTTTTTTCACCTTGATATTTACCAATTCCTAACTTCGTTTTTTCTGACATCAATAAATCAAAGGGCTTCACCGCATTAATAGAACGGACCAACATAGCTTTTTGCGACATATCCAATGGCTTCCCCCCCATTGTCGCATAATAAGCATTACTCCCCATTGGGGTCGCCATAATAACACCATCGCCTTCTAAATACAGATGAAATTTCATTTTTTCATCTTGTAAGACAAGAGGCAAATGCACCGCCTGAGGCGAAGAACGCAAAACAGAAAATTCGTTAAAAGCATAGGCCACTTTCCTTTTTCCATCAACTGTGGAGGTCAGGGTAATTTGAAGGGGTGTAATCACTTGCTTTTGTGCCTGTTGAATACGCCGATATAAATCATTGATTGCCCCATCATTAGCCAGCCAACCTTTGGAACCATAATTTAATCCAAAAATAGGAATATTTACACCTAATTTAATTTGCTCTTTTAAAGCCGTTAAAATAGACCCATCGCCCCCCAAAACAACTTGCACTTCAGCTTGATTTAAATCAGATTGTCCATAGCGTTGTTGACAAAAAGTGCAAGCATCTTGTGCTTGTTCTTTTCCAAGATAAAAATTTATTTTAAAAGGAGCCTTTTTCATAGAAATAATTATACACCTAAAACCTATTTTTGTCAAATTGATATTTTTTTTCCTTGACTCTTTTGAAAAAAAAATCTAAACTTTTTTAAAGAAAATCTTAAAGGGGGACAAATGGTTGCTTATACAGGAAAAATTGTGGCTATTTCAGGAAGTGTTGTTCAGGTAAAATTTGAACACCACCTCCCCCCGATTTATCAAGCCCTTCAAGTCAATGATTTGATTTTGGAGGTCCAAAGTTATGTGAATACCACAACAGTGCGGTCTTTGGCTATGGGGGAAACCCAAGGCTTAGCCCGTGGAATGAAAGTGATTGATTTGGGGCACCCTATTTCTGTTCCAGTCGGAACAAAGACCTTGGGCCGTATGTTCAATGTTTTGGGGAATCCTATTGACAACCTCCCTCCTTTAAAAAACGCCCCTATTCAATCTATTCACGCTCAGCCTCAACCTATCTCTAAATTAGATGTGTCCAACAAAATCTTTATCACGGGCATTAAAGCCATTGACCTTTTAAGCCCGATGGAAAGAGGGGGAAAGGCTGGTCTATTTGGGGGCGCTGGTGTTGGTAAAACTGTTTTAATCACAGAAATGATAAACAACATGGTTGGCCGATATGAAGGGGTAAGTATTTTTGCAGGAATTGGCGAACGTTCCCGTGAAGGGGAACAACTTTACCAAGAAATGAAACAAGCGGGTGTTCTGCCCAAAACGGTTATGGTTTTTGGGCAAATGAATGAACCCCCTGGTGTCCGCTTTCGGGTGGCTTTATCCGCTCTGACAATGGCTGAGTACTTCCGTGATGAAAAGAAAACAGATGTTTTGCTTTTAATTGATAATATATTCCGCTTTATTCAAGCAGGATCAGAAGTTTCTGTTTCATTGGGACAAATTCCTTCCCGTGTAGGATATCAACCGACTTTGGGGACAGATTTAGCAGATTTAGAAGAACGTATTTCCTCAACCGAAGAAGCGGCTATTACCTCTATTCAGGCTGTTTATGTGCCCGCCGATGATTTTACAGATCCCTCAGCGACCCATACTTTTACCCACCTTTCTTCCAGTATTGTACTTTCTAGAAATCGGGCTGCCCAAGGATTATATCCTGCCGTTGATCCTTTACAATCTAACTCAAATATGCTCACTCCTGACATTGTGGGGGAAGAACATTATCAGGTAGCGATTGAAGTACGCAAGACCTTGGCGCAATATGAAGAATTAAAGGATATCATTGCCATGTTGGGTTTTGATGAACTCCCCGAAAAAGACCAACAAACAGTTTTAACCGCCCGAAAATTGGAACGGTTTTTAACGCAACCTTTCTACACCACGAACCAATTTACTGGTATGAGTGGTCGTTCCGTTGATTTAAAGGACACTATTATCGGGTGTAAAAGAATTTTAGCGGGTGAATTCAAAGATTTAACCGAAGATGATTTCTTTATGATTGGTACCATTGATGAAGCTCTTAAAAAATTTGAAAGGCGTCAAAAAAAATGAGATTGAAAATTTTGACCCCTACCACTGTTTTTTTAGATAAAGAAGTTCAAAAAGTTGATTTTGAAGCCTTGGACGGATTTTTTACCCTTTTGCCAAAACACATGGATTTTGTCAATGCGTTAAAACCCACCATTGTTCAATATCAGGAAAATGGAAAAACAAGTTATGTGGCCTGTCAAAAAGGCGTGGTCGTTAAAAAAGGGGATGAAGTTTTACTTTCCACCCCTTTGGCTATTCAAAATAATGATTTAGAAAAGTTGAAAAATCAAATTAAAGTTTCTTTTCAACAAATGGAAGAAAACCGAAAAGAAGCCCTCCTCTCCCTCACACGGTTAGAATTGGGACTAACAAAAGGGTTGATGCAATTAAATAAACGGGAGGGAACAGGTGTCTGATTTACAAAAACATCTTAAACGCACAGAATCTCAACTGATTAAGAAAACAGAGTATCGTCAAAAACGAAAATCACGCACTTTCTTTTATAATGCATCTGTGATTAGTATTTATGGATTTCAGGTGGCTTTGCCTGTTTTAGGGGGCATTTTGTTGGGGTCTTATCTGGATCATCTGTTTCCTCATGACTTACTTTCGTGGCAGTTAAATTTCATTATTTTGGGATTTATTATCGGTTTAATTAACGCCAATATATGGCTAAAAAGATCCTTTCAAATAACAAAGGGGAAAAATGACAAAAAGCATTGACATTTCTTTATCCCTTCTTTTGGAATTTATTTTACTGGGTGCCGCCGTAGGGTATGGTTATTGTCTGTTGTTGTTGGCATCTGTCAAGAAATTGAATACCATCAATAAAAAAGGCGTCTATTTATTTTTAACAACAATAATAAGGCTGGGGTTATTCGTTTTAATTACTTTTATTTTAACGAAATGGGAAATGATGAAATTGTTGCCTTTTATCTTGGGATTTATGGTTATGCGCTCTATTTTCGTGTTCAAAGTCAAAAAGGGGAAAGTGAAATAAATGGTAGAAAATTTGGATAAGACAATTTTATTTTCTCTTGCCACATTGGATATCAATGCGACCGTTTTTTATACTTGGATTGTCATGTTTTTGCTTTTCGTTTTTTGTTATGTCCTGACGGCCCGTTTAAAAACGCATAATCCAGGGAAAACCCAAGTTTTATTGGAAATGATTGTATCAGCCATAGAAAATCAAATCAAAGAGGTTTCTGGCGATAATCCCATCAAATATATGGCGATTATCGGGACATTTTTCTTTTTCATTGCAATGTGTAATTTGTTATCTATTATTCCTTGGTTTAAATCCCCCACAGGCAGTTTGACCACCACTGTTGCTTTTTCTTGCTGTGTTTTTTTTGCTATTCCTTATTACGGCATCAAAAACGGAGGCGTAAAAGGGTATTTTAAAAAATTTATTGAACCCACTCCTGTGATGGCTCCGATGAACATTATCAGTGATTTTTCATCATGCTTTTCCTTGGCGTTTCGTTTGTATGGAAATGTTTTAAGCGGGGCGGTTATTTCCAGTGTTTTACTTATGCTTGTTCCTTTTCTCGTCCCTCTCCCCATGCAATTATTAGGGTTAATTACAGGGACGATTCAAGCCTACATCTTTGCGCTTTTGGCTATTGTATATGTATCGGCAGTAGCCCCACAAAAGCCTTTTCAAACAATAACCGATACAACAAAGGAGAATTAAAATGGACGGAATTTCTTTAATTGGTGCTGTTTCTGTTTTTTCGGCAGCGTTATGTATTGCCATTGGGGGCATTTCTGCGGGATTAGGAGAAGGAAATGCAGCGGCCAATGCTTTAAAGGCGATGGCACAACAACCTGATGAGTCTTCCAATATTACACGGACTTTGTTCGTTTCAATGGCAATGATTGAATCAACCGCGATTTATTCTTTCGTGATTACTGTTTTAATTTTATACGCCAATCCTTTTTGGAATTATGTCATTGAAAACGCAGCAAAATAAGGAGATAAAATGGGGATAGACCCAATGACATTTTTTGCGCAAATTGTAAATTTGTTCGTTTTGGTATGGATATTAAAACGATTTCTGTACCACCCTGTTTTACGGATAATTCAAAAGCGTCAAGATGAAATCAATCAAGAAATCCAATCTGTTTCTTTAAAAACAAAAGAAGTGGATAAGATGTCGCTTGATTTGAAAAAAGAAAAAGAAAGATATGAAGTTTTTGAGCAACAACAAAAACAAGCGTTGGCCGATGAAATCAAAAAGGTACGTCTCAAAGAAATGACGCACCTGAAAGAGCAAATCAATTTGCTGCGTCAAAAGTCTTTAGAAACTGTAAAAGAAGAAGAACAGCAACTGAAATCAGAAACCCTGCATACCATCTGTCAGGATTTTTTGAACATTTCGGAAAAAGTTCTAACAACTTTAACGGAAGAAACACCTATAGATAGGATTTTGGACCTATTTATGGATAAGTGTTCTGCCTTAACAAAAAAAGAGAAGAATAGACTAAATAATTCATTGAAAAATCAAAAGGTTGTTTTTGTTAATTCATCTAAAGATTTAACAAATAATCAGAAAAATAAAATATCTTCTTTTTTGAAAAAAGAGTTTTTATTTCCCGTAAAATGTCAAATAAAATATCAAACAAGAGAAGATTTGATTTTTGGTATAGAATTATGTATCAATGCTATCACTATTGATTGGTCCATTCAAAATTATTTTGATGAATTGGGCCAAAATTTAAATTCTTCTCTAATGCAAAATGAGTCTGTGAAGGAGTAATGATGAAAAAAAGTGTGTCTGAAACAGCAAAAAAAATCACAACGGAAGCCATCAAGAAAACTTCTTTTTCCCTGAAAGTAAAAGAAAACAATGAAATTTTATCTATGGCCGCAGGAACCGCCTTGGTTTCAGGGCTCAGCGAAGTCAAATTGAACGAATTACTCCATTTTAAAAATGAGGCTATTGCGATGGTGCATAACCTGAATGAGGAAAGTGTCGGCATTGTGTTTTTAAAAAACTCCCAAAATTTAAAGGCGGGCGATAAAGCAACCCAAACACATCAAGTTTTAAGTATTCCCGTGGGCAACGCTCTTTTGGGACGCATCATCAATCCATTAGGGGAACCTTTGGATAAAAAGGGGAAAGTTTTAACAAAAGAGTTTTCTGAAATAGAACACCCTGCCCCTGAAATTATGATGCGTGCGCCTGTGGATACCCCCTTACAAACAGGAATTAAGGCCATAGATTGCTTTACTCCTATTGGACGCGGACAACGGGAATTAATTTTGGGCGATAGACAAACTGGAAAAACCGCCATCGCTTTGGATACGATTTTAAACCAAAAAGAAACAGGCGTTATTTGTATTTACTGTGCCATCGGACAAAGACAAAGTAATACAGCCCGTGTCATTCATACTTTAGAGGAACACGATATGCTCACTCAAAGCGTTGTTGTCATTGCCAGTGGTGATGAAGAAGCGGGGATGCAGTACATCGCCCCTTATTCGGCAACAGCTATTGGAGAATACTTTATGCATCAAGGAAAAGATGTCTTGGTTGTTTATGACGATTTAACAGCCCATGCTCAAACTTATCGTCAAATGTCGCTGTTGTTAAAAACGCCTCCTGGCCGAGAAGCCTTTCCTGGGGATATTTTTTACTTACACTCTAGATTATTGGAACGGGCCACTCATTTACGCCCCAAATTTGGGGGGGGCTCTTTAACAGCCCTACCTATTGTTCTGACTGAAGCTGGCAACATATCGGCCTATATTCCAACGAATGTCATTTCAATCACAGATGGACAAATTTACCTGTCCAATGACCTGTATCAAAAAGGCATTATGCCAGCCATTGACACAGGGCGATCTGTTTCCCGTGTGGGCGGAGAAGCCCAACTGCCTGCTTATCGGTCCTTAATTGGTCCTTTAAAACTATTTTATGCCCAATTTGAAGAATTAGAATCTTTTTCAAAGTTTGGCATGCAAATGGATAAGACCACTTTAATGAAGTTAAAAAGAGGTCAGGCTATTCGTTCAGCCCTCACCCAAAGGCAATACTTTCCTGTTGATGCAATAACGCAAATCGGTTTGTTTATGGCCTTGAACGAAGGATTGTTGGACCAAATGGACGAAAAACAAATTTTGAAAGCACAAGAGGTAATTCATCAACTGATGATGGGTAAATTTTCGGATATTTCTCACCATATCCTCAAACGGGAAAAAATAACCGATGAACAAAAAAGAAAGATGTTAGATGTCTTTCAAAAAGAATTTATTAAAAAAGGACTGCCTTTTGAAAAATGACTCAGGAAGTATTAAAAAAAAGAATTAAAACAACGAATGATTTATATGGTATTGTGACCACAATGAAGTTGTTGTCCTCTGTCAGTGTAGGGCAATACGAAAAAGCATTGGTTTCATTAAATCAATACACCCAAACGATTAGTCTTGCTTTTCAAGGGCTATTTCGTCAAGAGTTTTTTTCTTTACCCAACACAAGCAATCATCAAAAATCAGGAAAAACATTGGTTATTGTCATTGGATCAGACAATGGATTAGTGGGACGCTTTAATTGGGAATTGGTTCAAGAGGTTAAAAAAGAATCCCCTCTGGCTTCCATGAAACTCATCACTATCGGTAAAAGATTGAGCACTTCTTTTTTTTCAAAGGGATTAAAACCTGATTTTTCCTATTCAAACTCAAATACACTCAGTGAAATTTCTTCTTTGGCCGATACTATTTTAACAAAAGTAAATCAACTTATTTCTGCCGATAGTTTTGAAAAAGTCCTCCTTTTTTATAACAAAAAAGAAAACAACTCTTTCCAACCACAAAAATTACAATTACTCCCTTTTTCTGAAGAAATCTTAAAACAACTCAAAGAAACACCTTGGTCGGGGCGCATGCTTCCCCTTATTAACCCCGAAAACGAAAGTCTTTTTTCGGCTCTTTCTCAAGAATACTTAATTGTTTTTTTGGTTCAGGCTTTAACCAGTAGTTTGGCCTGCGAACACTATATTCGTATGCTTCATATGCAACAAGCCGAAAAAAACATTGAAAAAAAGTTGGCTCAATTGGACCTTATTTATCAACAAGAACGGCAAAATCAAATCACAAATGAATTGATTGACATTGTGTCAGGGGCTCAGGCAATGAATTCATCTCTTGACAAATCTTTCAAAAAACAATAGAATACCCTTAACAAGGAGAAGAAAATGATTAAATCTGAACTCATTAATAAATTATCTGATAAAACTGATTTAAGCAAAAAAAATGCCAAAATGGTAATAGAGGTTATTTTTGATGAAATCAAAACAACTTTGATGAAGGGGGGACGTGTTGAACTCAGAAAATTTGGTGTTTTTTATCCTCGTACGAGAAAGGCAAGAATGGGTAGAAACCCGAAGACTGGAGCTCAAGTTTTAGTTCAAGAAAAAAATGTTCCCTTATTCAAAGCAGGAAAATCCGTTTTAAACGCATTAAATCAAAAATAAAATGAACTGGATTACAAACTTAAAGCGTCCTACTGTCAAAAAAATCGGGGTAAGTAAAGATATCCCTGATAATTTTTGGGACAGGTGTCCAAAATGTTCCAATATGCTTTTTCATTCTGAAATAACACAAAGTTATTATGTTTGTCCTCATTGTGATTATCATTTTGCACTTCCTATCAAAGAACGTTTTAAAATGCTTTTTGACGAAGAAAAATATACTTTAATACAACTCCCCAAAACACCTGATGATCCTTTGAAATTTCGTGATGTCAAAAAATATACAGACAGGCTGAAGGAATCTAGAAAAAAGACTGAACAACGAGATGCCGTTCAAGTAGCCTATGGACAAATCAATGGGCATCGCTCTGTAGTGGTTGTTTTTAATTTCGCTTTTATGGGGGGGTCTATGGGGACAGCCGTTGGTCAGGCGATTATCACAGCTGCCAAATTGGCCCAAATTCAACAGGCGGGATTGATTATTTTTCCTGCTTCGGGCGGAGCCAGAATGCAAGAGGGAATTCTTTCTTTGATGCAAATGGCCCGTACAATTTTGGCGGTCAAAGAATTAGCCATAAAACATCTGCCCTATATTGTTGTCTTAACAAATCCCACCACAGGGGGAGTAACCGCCTCATTCGCTATGCAAGCCGACATTACTTTAGCTGAACCAGATGCTATTATAGGTTTTGCAGGTTCTCGTGTGATAGAACAAACAATTCATGAGGTCTTGCCACCTAATTTTCAAAAATCAGAATATCTGTTAGAACACGGAATGGTGGATCAAGTCGTTCAAAGAAAAGATTTGAAGAAAAAAATTTCTGATATTTTGACCGTTTTTGGGCTTTAATTTTTTGAAAATAGTCCTTATTTGAAATAAAAGGAGGAAATATGGAAAACATATTGTTTTTTGATTCAAATAAAGAAGTGAAGAAATTCGCCACAACCTGCCCTTGTAAAAATTGTAAATATATATTTTTTTCGGATTCTTTCTCTGAGATTTCTTTAAAAAAACTGAAACCTTATTTAGATGCCCGAGTCATCAGTGTTTTCACACATTCTAGTTTGATTCAAAATGAAAAATTAGATCTCTTTAAAAATTTACAATTTATCGCCACACGCAGCACGGGCTTTAACCACATTGATTTAAATTATTGCAAGAAAAGAAACATTCTCGTATCCAATGTCCCTCAATATGGGGCAATTACAGTGGCTGAATTTGCCTTTGGACTCATACTGGATTTGGAAAGAAAAATTATGCAAGCCAACCAAGATATGCGCTGTAATTTAATAAAAATGCCCGATTACACGGGATTTGATTTAGCCGATAAAACCATTGGTATTATTGGGACAGGCTCTATTGGACAACACATGATAAAAATCGCCCAAGGCTTCAATATGAAAGTACTTGCCTATGATATTTTTCAACAAAAGAACTTAAAGAAATTTTATGTTTCTAACCTAAACGATTTGTATAAAAATAGCGATATTATTTCTTTACATATTCCTTCCACTAAAGAAAACTATCATCTTTTGGACAAAAAAGCCTTTCAAAAAATGAAAAAAGATGTCCTGATTATCAATACAGCAAGGGGAGATTTAATTGATTCTTTTGCCTTGTACGAAGCCATTATGAAGCACAAAGTCGCAGGGGCGGGCTTAGACGTTGTTGAAAATGAAGACTTCCTTTTAAGGGACGAAGCGGAAACCTCCCCTAACCTAACGAACCAAGACTTTCTTTTAACTTCAACAATCAACCTGAAGTTGATGCAACTTAAAAATGTGATTATAACTCCTCACATCGCCTTTAATTCCTTTGATGCTATTCGCCGAATTAACGCAACAACTTGTCAAAATATACAAAACTTTTTAAAAGGAACTCCCATCAATCTTCAATCGGTGCGCTGATGACTTCTGATAAATCCATTTCATCAGAAGTATCAACTTGTTCCGAAGGGATTTCTTCGGGACCCTCTAGACAGGAATCCACCCAAATATCATAAACAGCGTCTTCCATGGCCGAAAGCGCAGGATTAGAAGAAAACATCCAGCCTTTAAAAACCTCTTTATCGGGTTGATTTGAATAGGCTATTTTTAAAAACGCCGCATTTTCAGGTGTTTCTTCAGGGGGCTTTTTTAAACACTTTTCCAATTGAATTTCTAATTCCCCAAAGCGAACCTTTTGCCCCACAAAAATTTCTATCTTTTGAACACGCCCTGTAATTTTATCCATCGCCTGCAAAAGAACAGAAGAAGTTGAAACATCCGTTGCCAAGACAGACACAGGAAAAAACAACACCATAAAAAATAGAATCTTTTTCATCATACCCTACTTCGTTGAAAGGAAAATAAATTCAGAGATATTATCTTCCAAAGATTTATAATTTTTTGTTTGCATCAATCGCTCATTGGGTTTAATAAAATCGTGGCTTTTACCTGGTTCCAAACGTACATACTTTCCCCCCATCAACCCCACATCAGCAATACTTACTTGCGTATCCTTGGGCAGTTGAACATTTGAATCAATTATCAGGAGAACATCAGCGGTATAATCCTCTTTATTCAAAGAAGTCCCCAAAACAGCCCCCACTTTGATTCCTGAAATACGCACATCAGAGCCAACTTCCAAGCCCCCTATTTTTGAAAAATTAGCCTTAACCGTATAACCATCCACTTTTTTTGTGTCTATTCGTGAGGAAGCATATACCAAAAAAATACCCGCAAATACCAACACAAAAAGCCCCAGAACTGTTTCAATTGGATTTTTCTTCATTTTTATTCTCCTTTGATTCTTTTTTTTGTTCCATATAAGAATTGACCTTCGCCAAAAGTTCATCTAATAAAATGGTATCTTGAGTATATTCCAATGTATCCCCAGAATCCAACATTTCTTCGTCCGCCCCAGGAATCAATTCAATATGTTTTGACCCCAAAAATCCATCGGTTTCAATTGCCACAGAAGTATCCAACGGCAACTCCAATTTTTTATTAAAAGAAAGCGTCAAACGCACCTCGTAATTATCAGCCAACTCTTGTTTAAAAACGTGTCCTACAGGCACTCCTGATAAACGCACAGGAGCTCCTATATCCACCCCATCTGTTTTCTTAAATAAAGCATATAAAATATAATCATCTTTTTTCTGCTCTTTTAATGAGGTTTGATGCAACCACCCTAACAAAACAAGCAAGCCCATAAAAAGAAAGCCACCCAATATAATTTTTCTTGTTTTTTCTGTCATACCTCTTCTCCAAATTTATTATTGACTAAAGTAGCCAAGGATTGCACAGCCTTTTCGGCCTCCTCCCCGTCCGCTTCAATAACCAAAGAAGTTCCTAGAGGAGCCCCCAGCATCAATAACCCCATGATTGATTTCCCTGACACTTTTAAATTATCTGGATTTGAAACAAAAATTTCACACGAAAAAGAATCGGCCAACTTCACAAATTCCGCTGTTGCACGAGCATGCAATCCCCTAACATTGATTATCTTAACTGTTTTTATTGCTTTCGTCATTTTTTTTCTCCAAAAAATTTGAAGCGACCATAATATAGTGTCGTCCAGAATCAGTCGCTTTTTGAACGGCTTCAGCTAATTTTTTCCTCCGCAGACGAACGAGTTTTACCAACATCGGCACATTCATACCTGAAATTACTTCAATTTTCCCCTCCCGCATCAAAGAAATAGCCAAATTTGAGGGAGTCCCCCCAAACATATCGGTCAAAAGAACAACGCCTTTTCCTTTGTCAGCTTGTTTAATTTTTTCACTAATTTCCGCTCTTTTTTGCTCTATATCATCTTCAGGCAAGACATTAACACATAAAACATCAGGCAACTTACCCACTACATGTTCCACAACACTTTTCATAGAATCGGCCAAAAAATTATGGGCCACAATAACAATTCCTAACATCATTTACTCCTTCAATAAAGAGAGTTCCCCTTTTAATGCTTTCAAAGCATATAATACCCAAAGATAGGTCGTTTCGCAAGAAAAAAAATCAAAGACAGGTATTTTTTGTCCTAAAATTTCCATTTTTTGATCAGCTTCAGGAAAGCGTTCTGTTTTATCCGCATGCAACCGAATCACGCACACCAAAGGGGCCTCCTGACAAACAGCCATATTTTGGATTATCCCTAAGCCTTTCAGTTCAATTTTTCCATAAAGTTTTTCTTGAACTTTACAAAATATCCTGTTGTTTTTCAAAGATAAAACGGTTATATCATCACAAATTAAATTTCCTCCACGTTCTATCAACTTCAAAGCCAAAGAAGTTTTCCCCACCCCTGCTGGTCCTTGAATCAAGACCGCTTGTCCCTCAATTTCAACACTGGTTGCCTGAACAAATTGGGTCATAAAAATTTTGGTGTTCCCGGCGGGAGTTGAACCCACGACCTACGGTTTAGGAAACCGTTGCTCTATCCAACTGAGCTACAGGAACACAGACTCCACCTATTTCTTGTTATGAGAAGCCAAGTACTCGCAAAACATGCGTACAATCGCAAATTCCGCAAAAATCCCCAACATCGCCAAAACAAAAGACGACAAATACATTTCAAAAAGTAATCTGAGCGCCCCTAATGTTGCAACCGCCAAAATAATCAAAGCGATGACATAAATTATCCACGCAAAGGGAGCCAGTTTAGGTGCTAAATCCTTTGTTAAAAAGGGTTTATCCAAATTCATTAAGTTTTTTAATAACTCCTTCATTTTTCCTCCTTATAAGTTATTTACTTAATTTACGCATTGTTGGAAAAGCCAACACATCACGAATAGATGTATTACCCGTCAAGAACATAATCAAGCGATCCATACCAATGCCCATGCCACCCGTTGGGGGCAATCCATGTTCCAAAGCCTCCACAAAGTCTTCGTCCATCATGTCGGCTTCTTCATCACCCGCCTCACGCGCTTTTACTTGGGCTTCAAAGCGTTCCCGCTGATCCAAAGGATTTGTCAATTCCGTATAAGCATTTCCCATTTCTTTCCCATTGATATATGGTTCAAATTGTTCCACCAAACGGTTATCTTTTCTGTGGGTCTTACATAAAGGATTCATAGAACGAGGGTGATCCATAACAATTGTTGGCTGAATCAAATGATCTTCACATTTTTCTTCAAAAACAGCCGCCATACAATGTCCCCAATCGCTGTTTTTTTCCACATGAACACCTAACTTTTCTGCCATTTGACGAGCTTCTTCATCTGAAGAAATAGCCAAGAAATCCACGCCAGCATATTTTTTAATCATATCGTTCATCGTCACCCGTACGAAAGGTTTAGATAAATCAAACTTTTTACCATCGTATTCAATTTGTAAAGTCCCATTGACTTCTTGACAGGCTTGACGCACAATTTCTTCAAATAAGTCAGCCATATCATTATAGTCCGTATAGGGCAAATACATTTCTAAACCTGTAAATTCAGGATTATGTGTTGTATCCATTCCCTCATTACGAAAATTACGGGCAAATTCAAATACCCCAGGCATCCCCCCCACAATCAAACGCTTCAAAAATAATTCAGGTGCCACCCGCAAAAACAAATCCATATCCAAAGAATTGTGATGTGTGATAAAAGGTTTGGCTGTCGCCCCGCCCTTAATAGATTGCAACACAGGCGTTTCCACCTCAATCAATCCCTTTGACCGTAATAATTGACGAATAGATTCCACAATTTGGCTTCGCTTAATCAAAGTTTGAATTGTTTCTGGATTCATAATCATATCCAACTCACGATGGCGATACTTTGTATCTGTATCCGTTAAACCATGAAACTTTTCAGGGAGAGGCAACAAAGCCTTTGAAAGCATTGTAATTTTTTGAGTATTGACCGATAATTCCCCCCGTTTTGTCCGCCGTACAGTACCTTCAATCCCAATCATATCACCGATATCCACCATAGACAACATGTCCAAAACTTCCTCTGAGGAATTTTCTTTGGAAGTATAAATTTGAATTTTTCCCGTGGTATCATAAATATCCATGAACATACCAGAATTACGAATAGCACGCACCCGCCCCGCCACAATCACCACATCTTCTGTTTGGGTATCTGGGGCCAAATCGGCATACTTTTTTGTTAAAGTCTCAGAGGTCGCATTTGGCTTAAAAGTGTGGGGATAAGGATTGATTCCTTTTGCTTCCATTTTTTTAAGTTTTTCTAAGCGAATCTGCCGTTGTTCATGTCCCAAATTTTCGTCCATTTTAATTCCTTTCATTATGAATAATATGTGGGTTAGAATACTGATTTTTTCATCAAATGTCAATGACTTTATTTATTTTTTACGGAACAGGGTCATAGCCCCCTTTAGCAAACGGGTGACACCGTAAAAGCCGTTTAAGGGTCAAATACCCCCCCTTCAACACCCCATATTTTTGAAAAGATTGATGTGCATATTCCGAACAAGTTGGTTGAAAGCGACAACAATTTCCCACCAACGATGAAAAAGTCAGTTGATAAATGCGTATGAAGAAACTAGCCATTTTTTTCATCATTCATTTCTTTTACATGGGACAACAAGTATTTAAAATCTTGTGTCAGTTGTTGATAAGAACGATTTAAAGCCTCATGTCGGGCCACTAAAATTAAATCATGGCTGGGATATTTCTCCTGTAATTCAGGCGATAAACGGGCAATTTCCCGCATTTGACGGCGCAAATGATTCCGAACAACCGCTAATTTAGAAATTTTTTTAGAAACCGTAAAACCTATTCTGGTCTGATTTTTATCCGTGGGGCGCACCTGTAATACAAAAGAATGCGTGAAAGCCTTTAAGGGGGCTTGACGCATCTCCACAAAATCAAAATGGCGTTTAATCCGAATCAAAGACATCGTGTTCTTCCCAAAAGAAAAAGCACCCGATAAAAAAATTCAGGTGCTTTCCGTGAATTGATTAAATTCGTCCTTAAGCACTTAAAGTCTTACGACCTTTGGCACGACGGGCGTTCAACACTTTTTGTCCCCCTTTTGTCTCCATACGGGCACGAAAACCATGACGACGTGTGCGAACCAATTTTCCAGGTTGATATGTACGTTTTGTTGTCATCTTTTAACTCCTTGTTCTAAAATAATGGGGGAATTATACCTTATTTTTTTTACCTTGTCAAGAATAATTTAACAAAATATCGTCCGAAATTTTTAATATAAAAATTCCCCATTGATTCAACAGACTTTTTACCTCACTTACGATAAAGCGGACGAGCCGTATAATGCGTGTGCAATAACTCTTCGGACTTTTCAGACAGAGGAGCTCCCAAAAAATCCTTATATAATTTTTGTATATCAGGATTTTGATGAGAACAACGCAATGGAGCCTTTCTATCCTCTGCCTTTAATCCTGCTTGACGCGCTAACCGTACAGTACGAGTTGTCCCCAATGGCTGCCCCCCACCACCGACACAACCGCCCACACAGGCCATCACTTCAATAAAATCATAAGGCGACTTTTCCCCATTCGCTTTCGCACGCCGCACCTTTTCCAAAATTGTTTCCACATTTTTTATTCCATGCGCTACAGCCACCCGAATTTCTCTATTTTGAATATTTAAAGTCATTTCTTTAGCCCCTTCGTTTAAATCAGTTATTTGATCAAACTCTAGGTTTTGTAATTCCTTTCCTGTCATCAGGAAATTGGCTGTTCTGAGGGCTGCTTCCATAACACCACCTGAAAATCCAAAAATCGTGGCAGCCCCTGTATAGGCACCTAAAGGCGAATCCGCCTGCTCTTCTGGTAAAGCCTTGAAATCAATTCCCATCTGTTTTATCAGACGCACCAACTCACGAGTTGTCAAGGAAACATCAATGTCTTGATGTCCCCCGTGGAACATTTCTTTTGACCGCTTAATTTCCCATTTTTTGGCCGTACAAGGCATGACAGAAATCACAATCATGTCCTCAGGTTTCACCCCCACTTTATCCGCATAATAGGTTTTTGCCAAAGCCCCTAGCATAGCTTGCGGAGATTTTGCCGTGGAAAAATGGGAAATCATATCATGCCCCACCTTTTCCAAATAATCCACCCAAGCTGGACAACAACTGGTAATCAAAGGCAATGTTTCAGGGGCTGTAGTGAAACGCTTTACAAATTCAGACCCTTCCTCCATAATCGTCAAATCTGCCCCAAAGTTTGTATCAAAAACAGCCTGAAAGCCCATACGACGCAACGCTGCATAAATTTTCCCCGTCAGCAATGTACCGCTTTCATAACCAAAAGCTTCTCCTATGGCCACACGCACTGCGGGCGCAATTTGAACCACACAATACTTTTTCGGGTCTTGCAAATAGGATAAAACTTTTTTTGTTTCATCTAATTCCATAATGGCGCCTGTCGGACAATGTGCCGAACATTGCCCACATTTAATACAAGGAGAGTCCGCCAAAGAAACCCCACCTGCTGGGGCAATACGGGTTTTAATTCCCCGATGCAAAGAACTTAAAGCATAAATATTTTGAATATTTTGACAAACTTGAACACAACGCCCACATTGAATACACTTTCGGGAATCAATTTGAATACAGCCCGTTGAATTATCAAGGGGACTTTCTTTTTCATTTGGGGTGATATTTTCAAAAGTTTGATTATCCAAGGACAATTCTTTGGCCAAATTTTGCAATTCACAATTTCCATTTTTTAAACATGATAAACAATCATTAGGATGATCAGATAAAATCAATTCCACAATTGTTTTTCGGGCCTTAACAATATCTGAATCATGTGTAATGATTTGCATTCCTTCTACAACTGGAGTACAACAGGCCCGCAACATACGTCCATTTATTTTGACAACACATACCCCACAATTAGCAGTCGCCTGTAAATCGGGATGCTTACACAAAGTCGGTATAACAATTTGTGCTTCACGACAAGCATCCAAAACAGAAGTCCCCTCAGGCACTCTTACTTGTCGCCCATCAATCGTCAATGTAATCATTTTGAACCTCCTTCTTTTTCGTCATGTAATAAGGCTTCATATTCTTCTGGAAAGTACTTCATTGTTGAAAGCACGGGATTCGGGGAAGTTTGCCCCAATCCACACAAAGCCCCTTTTTGCATCGCTTCGCCAATTTGTTTGATTTTTTCCAAATCTCGCTGTGTTCCTTTTCCTGAGGCAATTTTTTTCAAAAGTTTCAACATTTGGTAGCCCCCTAAACGACAAGGGGCACATTTCCCACAAGATTCATCTACCGTAAATCCCAAATAAAATTTGGCAATTTCAACCATAGAATCGTCTTGATCCATCACAATCATTCCCCCCGAGCCCATCATAGAACCAATCTTTTTTAATTCCTCATAGCACAAAGGTAAGTTTAATTCCTTAGCAGGAATAACACCCCCAGAAGGTCCCCCTGTTTGAACGGCCTTAAAGGGCTTTCCAGTTGAAGTCCCCCCTCCGACTTCTTCTACCATCTCACGAACAGTTGTTCCCATAGGAACTTCCACTAATCCCGAATGTTTAACTTTCCCAGTCAAAGCAAAAACCTTTGTTCCTTTACTTGTTTCTGTCCCCATAGAGGCAAACCAATCCGCTCCCTTTAAAATGATTTGCGGGATATTAGCCCAAGTTTCCACATTATTGATAATCGTTGGTTTTTGGAAAAGTCCTTTTTCTGTGGGGTAAGGTGGCCGAGGACGCGGTGTTCCTTTATTCCCCTCTAAAGACATCATCAGAGCTGTTTCTTCACCACAAACAAAAGCCCCTGCCCCATAGCGCAATTCCGCCATAAAACTAAAATCTGTTCCAAAAATGTTTTTACCTAAAATCCCTGCTTTTTTGGCTTGTTTCAGGGCCAACTCTACCCGTTCTAACGCCAAAGGATATTCGGCCCGAACATAAAACCACCCCGAGGTGGCCCCTGTTGCGTAGGCCGCAATCATCATGCCTTCCAAAACAGCATGAGCACCGCCGCCCAAAATGCAGGAATCCATATAGGCACCAGGATCTCCCTCATCACCGTTGCAAATAATAAATTTTTCCCCCTCAACTAAAGGGGCTTTGGCTAATAATTCCCACTTTTTTCCTGTGGGGAAACCACCGCCACCACGACCACGCAAACCCGATTTTTTTATTTCCTCCAAAACCTGAGCTGGCGTCATTTCAAACAGGCACTTAAGCAAAGCTTGGTATCCCCCATTGGACACATATTCGCCTAAATCTTCTGGGTCAGAGTTTCCCAAATGTTGTAAAACAACCCGCTTCTGTTTGGTAAAAAAGGGGAGTTCCATAGACAGTTCTTTTTCCGCTAAATGAGGGGCTAATTTTAATTCCTTTTTTGGGTTTTTCAAATAAGACTCAACATGTTGTTCTACGATTGCTTGCGCCATCTCAGGAGTCATTTCCTTATATAAAAAAGGTTTCTGTCCTTTTATTTCTATACGAGTCATTGGCCCCGCCGCACAAAGCCCCATACAGCCTGTCGCCACTAACCGCACTTTTTCGGTCAAACCCGCCTGAGCCAAAGCTTTTTGAAAAGCCTCATAAACACTTTGTCCTCCTCCTGAATGACAACTGGTCGCATTACAGGTAAAAATGCTTGCTTCATATTGATCGTTTTTTTTCAAAAAATCCTGTCCCATTTGCAAAAGTTTGTCCTTTTGCATACGTCCAACTGATTTTAATTTTTCAATTTGTTCTTTGCTTAATTCAACCATATTATTTTTCCTCCTTTGCACGCCATTCGTCAATAATTCCCTTTACCTTATCAGGAGTCATTTTACCGTAAGTTGTACCGTTAATAACCATCACAGGGGCCAAGCCACAACACCCTAGGCACCGCACCACCTGAATAAAGAACAACCCATCTTCTGTTGTTGTTCCCGCGGGCACACCCAATTCTTTTTCCAATGCCGCCAATACACTCGCCCCTTCTTTAATATGGCAAGCTGTACCATCACACAAAGAAATAATGTATTTACCAGGGGCTTTTAATTTAAAATAATTATAAAAAGTTAGACATTCGTAAATTTTTGCCATAGGTACATTTAAACTTTGCCCCAAATAAAGGGCTTCATCCCAAGGGACATATCCAAATTGCCCCTGTAATTCGTGCAAGGCCATAATCAAAGCGCCCCGTTTTCCACTCCATTTACGAATAATGGCATCAACTTTTGCTTTATTTTCTTCGTTCATCTGATTCCTTTCATATAATTTATATAAATGGTAAAACCCATTCTAAAGAAAAATCATCATAAAGGCAAGAGAAAAATAAACTTATTTTTTTTCTTGAAAAATATAAAAAAAACTTCTATAATGATTTTTATGAAAAAAATAATGATTTTACTTTTTTTATTTTTAGGAGCTTGTTCCCAACAAAACGCAACACCTGTGGGGAAAATTTATCAATCTGATATTGATGGAATTAGGACCTCTATTGCTTTTCATCCTGATGGCAATTTTTCTGGAACGATGATCAATAGTTATTTCGGTCTTTTTCGTCTGAAAAATCAATCCATACACTTAGACCTTCAAGGAACAACTATGATGGCTGGAACCCCCAACGAAATGGAGGCAGAAAAGCAATACTTCCATAACTTGGATAAAATCAACACCATCCAAATCAAAGAAAATCACCTGATTCTAAAAGGACCTGATTTTGAATACATTTTCGTTCAATCAAATTCTGATTAAATGAATATCCATCAGAGGTTTTTTCCCAAATTTTGCGTTCATAAAAGTCCGAATCGTATGACGCATTTTGTCTTTAATCAGGTTATCGTCTTCCAAACGGGTTGTCTCAATTTCAGCCAAAGCCTGATGGATATTTTGGACAAGTTCAGCTTTTAATTCTTCTGAATCATCCAGCAATCCAAAACTTGAAAGTTGTACTTCCCCCATCAATTGAGCTTTTTTATTTACGACCAAAGTTAAAACAACTGTCCCTTCATCCATCATTTTGCGGCGCTTTTTAATCACATCCGCATGCAGAGGGATAATTTGCTTCCCATCAACCGCTAAAATACCACTGGGAACCTCGCCCAAGATCTCGGGTTTATCTTTCAATACAATCATTTCCCCATCATTCAAAGTGAAAACATAAGGAATGCCCATTTCTTTCACCATTTGTGCATGACAGTTCAAATTTAACGTATCCCCGTGAATCGGTAAAACAATATGAGGTTTTAACATTTTATACATTTTTTCCAAATCATTTCCCGCATAATGCCCCGAAATATGCACCAAAGCATTGCGTTCTGTAATAATACGAATCCCTTTGGATTGTAATCGTTTTTGCAAAAAATCAATGGCTTTTTCATTTCCAGGAATAACGCTGGACGAAAAAATCACCACATCATCTTTTCCAAAAATAACCCCATGGGGATTAGGCGTCAAAGCCGCCAAATTATTCAATGCAGAAAAACGTTCACCCTGCGACCCCGTACACATATACAAAACCTTATTTGATGGTTTTTCCAACGCCTCTGATTCAGATAAAAATTCGGGGATATCTTTGAAATAACCACAAGCCCGTGCAGCCGCATCAACACGCCATAAACTGCGCCCCAATAAACACACTTCCCGCCCATTTTCATGAGCCGCCCAATAAATGCTTTCCATACGGCGCACATTGCTGGCAAAACACCCAATTGCAATTTGATTTTCTGGATATTCGGCCACCAACTTGGATAGAGATTCCTTGACATCAGATTCGCTGGCTTGAACTTTTTCTTCCGAAGTATTTGTTGAAGTACAAACAGCCGCCAACACTCCTTCTTTTCCCAAAGACTTTAAAGTCTCATAATCCGTATAATTTTCGTCTTTTTTGTCTTCAAAACGCCAATCCCCTGTATGAATAACCATTCCTCTATCTGTTCTGATTGCCAAAGCATTTGGTTCGGGAATAGAATGCGTCATAGAAATAAATTCCACGCTAAAAGGAAACAAATCAACTACGCCACCTTGGGGTACTTGACATAGTTCAACCCGACCCAACAATCCTTCCTCTGCTAATTTATTTTCAATCAATTCTTTAGCAAAGGCTGTACAATAAATTGGACAATTTAAATCCCGCCACAAATAACCGATCGCCCCAATATGATCTTCATGGGCGTGTGTAATTACCAAACCAACAATATCTTCCTTACGCTCTTTCAAAAAACAAACATCAGGTAATAAACAATCCACTCCAGGTAAATTATCATCAGGAAAACCTATTCCCAAATCCACAATCAACCATTTTCCCTGATAACCATAAGCAAAGCAATTCATGCCCACACCCGTGGCCCCACCAATAGGAACAAATAAAAGTTCATTTTGGGGTAATTCCAATTTTTCAATTTCTTGTGTCATTTTTTATCCTTTATATTAAAAATACATCACCAACAGTGATTTTCATTGTTTTTTTTGGGGTTTTTAATAGTAAAGCCCCCGTTTTGTCAATTCCTTTAAAAATACCCGTTATTTCCGCATCAGGCAAATGAATAGTCATCATCTTTTTGATTCCTTTGGCAGATTTCAACCACCTCTCACGAATAGGGTTAAACCCCTTTTTATCCAACAAATCCAACAAAGTATTATACTGTAATAAAATTCTCTTTGCCAATGTCATTGGGCGCAAGCACCCCTCTAAATTAGTGGTCGGGTAAAGCACATTTTCTTCGGGATTTGAAACAAGATTCACCCCAATTCCCACAATCACTTTGTTAGATTGCTTTTCAATCAAAATACCCGCCACTTTTTTCCCATCCAACAAAACATCATTGGGCCATTTCAAACTGACATTAAATTCTGGCAAACTATCCGCCACAACCAACCCTGTTAAAAAAGGAAGGTAGAGCGTACTTTTCCCCAAATCAGGTAAGACCAAAGACATATATAGATTTCCTTTAGGGCTTTGCCAAGTGCGTCCGTAGCGCCCTCGCCCCGCCGTTTGTGTTTCCGCCATAACGACTGTCCCAACGGGGCAAGAAAAAGCCGTTTGATTTGTACTTTCTAATGTTTCAAATTGATGTATATCCCATTTCATAGAGATAATTATACCATATAGGTCATAAAAAATCAAAATAATTCTTGACATTTCATCCAAAAAAAAGGAGAATCTCCCTGTAGGGGAAGAAACAAAAAGGAAAAAATGCTTAAAAACTTTTTATATGTGTTAGAGTTTTTTATCTTAGCCTGCATCTTTTTTGTAGCGGGACAACTTGTGTCTGCTTCTAATTTTTCCGCATCTGAAGAGATTCAACTCTTTCAACTTCAAAATAGGTATTCTCAACAGATAAAAAATGAATTAGAGGCTTCTTTGGAAAGTTTGGTAGGACCAGGAAATGCCAAAGCCTTTGTTCGGATTTCTTTAAAAAAGACACAGTTAAATACACAAAAACGTTTGTCTAATAAAGCCATTACAACCTTGAATCAATCACAAGCAATTGTGATTGACCAACAACATATTGGACTGCTTTTAAATACCACAACTCCTTTCAAATTAGATTCATATAAAACTTTTGTGGAATCTGCTTTGGGAATCAATCCCCAAATGGGGGATACCCTTTCTATTGAAATTTTACCCTTTTATCAACATTCTTTCTTTACTTTTGGTCTTTCACGACTAACCCTTATCCGATTGGCTGGGATTATGGGAGTTCTCTTCTTTTCTTTACTCCTCCTTCTAATCTTTATTTACGTAAAAGAACAAAATACAGCATAATGCCCTTTATAAACATCCCTCTTCAAAATACAAATACCCTTTATAAAAATATCCTTTTCATGTCTGTTGATGGAAGCGATACATGGCCTTCCGCTTTTTCTCTTTGTCAATATATAAAAAATCAAAATCATCTTCCTCTATTGGTTGATGGCAATATAGGTGTTTCCTTAAAAGAAAAGATTGATTTACACTTGGACAAAGTACTTATGGATAAGGCTGCCCTATCCAAAGCCATTCACTATATCAAACAAATCCCCATTTTATCAGGAAAAGCAATTCACCCCCTTTCAGTAAAACCAAAAAGTTTTCAACAACAATTCATTTCCGATTTAATCATCTTATCTGGCAATTTTGATAAAACAATTGTTTCTCTTTCTTCCGAAAACATAAGTTTACAAGAATTGTGGCTGTCTTGGGCAGAAAAGAAATTCCTCTTTTTTCAAACAAGCAATTTATTTTTAGAAAAAACAGCCCAATTTTTATTTGATTATCCCAACCAAATTGATGGCTTAATTAGTGTGGATAATAATCCCCACCTATCACGGTTAGCATGGTTAAGATTAAAAAAAATGTTCCCTGATCTACCTGAACTCATTTCTGACATAAAACAAACCGCCCAAAAATAAACTGGACGGTCTGTCTTGTTCTAACCCCAAATAAATTACCGAGAATAGAATTCGATAACCAAATTTGGTTCCATTTGCGCCGCATATGGGATTTCGGTAAATGTAGGAACACGTACAAAAGTACCCCGCATTTCCTTTTCATCTAAAGTCATATAATCTGGCACATTGCGGTCTGTTGAGGCTAAGGCTTCTGCCACAAAAGGCATTTCCTTGGCTTTGCCATAAACAGCAATCACATCACCCGCTTTAACCAGGTAAGAAGGAATATTCACCCGCTTACCATTCACGGTAATATGACCATGGTTAATAAATTGACGGGCCGCATACACAGAATTCACGAACTTCAAACGATATACAACGCTATCCAACCGTGTTTCCAAGATACCCACCAAATTTTCAGAACTATCGCCTTTACGACGTACGGCTTCTGCATAATACTTCTTTAATTGTTTTTCAGAGATATTTCCATAAACACCCTTGAATTTTTGCTTTGCATGCAACTGAGTTCCATAGTCTGTTGATTTTTTACGATCAGCCCCATGTTGCCCAGGTCCATAGTTGCGTTTATTAAAAGAAGATTTTGCTTTACCTGACAAATTGGCGCCCAAACGGCGTTCAATTTTAAATTTAGATTCAAGTCTTTTAGACATTTTATTTCCTTATTTTAAGTTGCCCCCGATAGTCTTTTACCGAATTGTAAAAGCGTGAACAGATGGTTTTTTCCGCCTGCTCCACATTCTCAGGGAATGTTTGCCATTATAACAAAAAAGTTTTAAATTGTCAAGGACAAATTCTTTACAAAGAATCTGTCCCACAAACAGCGTCTAAGTTGATAGACAATCCATTCAAACGCAAGTTGAATTTTTCGGCCACCCCATCTTCATCCCTGTCTTCCAAAACGGTCACTCCGATATCAGAAATCATTCTTTGTTCCATCATAGAACGCATCAACTCACGACACATCCTCCCTTGAATGGGCTGATTGCTTTCATCTGTAATCTTGCTGACATAATTTTTTGGATTAAACTCGGCGTCCTTTGGAAATTCAAAAGTGATATTATAGCCCGCTACTTTCGTGTTAAAGTCTGATAAAAAGGCATTCATTTCATCGGCATTTTTAAAGTCTTTATTTTGCATCGCCGTTGAAATCATCACAGATTGCGTTTGAATCATATTTAAAATATCATTCACTTTTCGTTTGTTTATGGCGGTCTTATAGGCATACAACCCACCCACAGACAAGACACTGATAATCGCCAAAACGCCAATGATTTCCAACATAGAACGGCCTGATTGAGTTTTCATTTTTCCCCCTTTTTTAATAAAATCATGTTTTATAATTAAACTATTTTTAAGATTTTGTCAATAAAAAAACAGCCCTTTTAACGGGGCTGTTTTATTTTTTTGAAAAAGAATTATTTTTTCAAAGAAGTTTTGGCCGCTTCAACCAACTTTGCAAAAGCGGAAGCATCTTCCACAGCAACTTTGGCCAACATTTTACGGTCCATAACAATCCCTGCCTTTTTCAATCCATTCATAAAGACAGAATAGATCAAGCCATTTTGGCGAACAGCCGCATTAATACGGGCAATCCACAATTGACGCATATCGGTCTTTTTGGCCCGACGGTCACGATAGGCATATTGTAATCCTTTTTCAACTTTTTCTTTTGCAATCGTATAAACTTTAGAGTTACGACCACGATACCCTTTGGCCAACTTTAAAATTTTCTTATGCTTAACATGGGCGGTAACGCCACGCTTTACTCTTGCCATAGCTTATACTCCTTTCCCATGGATAAAGAACTTTAAAATCTTGCTCACCGTTGAGCTAGCGGCATGAGTCCGACGGGCTTGACGATTACGCTTATGAGGATGATTCATCAACAAGTGACGCTTATTGACATGTCCAACCTTTACTTTATTGTTCTTTGTGAGTTTGCAGCGTTTTTTAACGCAACTTTTTGTTTTTAATTTTGGCATTTTTTATCCTTTTTTAAATGTTTATCAACGCCTGAGGGCAGCCAAATTTTTCCAGCCCCTTTGGCAAACGAGGGCTATTATACCACAGATTAAAAAATTTTTCAACCCATTTTTTAACAGCCCTTCAATCAGCCCCTTTTCTACTCCGCCACACAGGAACATGTGCCATTATCCTCACATCGTGCGATAGGGGTATCACTCTTTATTTCACAGGTTCCACATCTATAGTCGTTACATGTTACATTCTGTGTGTTCTTATTATAACAGATACAATCACCATATCCAGGACAAATAACATCAGAGGTATCACTCTTTAGTTCACAGGTTTTACAGTAGCTGTTGTTACATCCTGCATTCTGTGTGTTTTTGTTATAGCAGATACAACTACCGTGTTCAGCACAAATAACATCAGGGGTATCACTCTTTATTTCACAGGTTCCACATCTTTTGTTGCCACATTTTACATTCTGTGTGTTTTTGTTATAGCAGATACAACTACCGTATTCAGCACAAATAACATCAGGGGTATCACTCTTTATTTCACAGGTTTTACAGGCAAAGTTGCCACACTTTGCGTTTTCGGTTTTAGGGTTATAACAGCCACATTGGAGGTCAGCACATTTTACTTCTTCTTCCTTCTCACAGACGACACAGTCTCCCTCATCAGTACACCACTTGCACTTTCCGCCTTCGGTGGGAGTTGTTTCTGAAGGACAGGTGGTAGGGGCGATTTCACAATTAGAGCCTGTATAGCGCCCTGGACACCCACAGGTCTTGGTTGCTTCGTTCCAAGCCCCGCCCGCACTTTCGCAACTCGTGGAATCCTTATTGTCCGTTATGAAAGTCGTTGCAGTTAAATCGTTATTATAGGTAATCGTGGTACAATCATCGGCGATGGCTTTGATGATGCCATTTTCCCCTTTCATGGCTTTCATTTGGGTGCAAATATCTTCATTTACCCCTGTCAAAGTCAAACTAAAGCGTTTGTCTGTTGTGGTCCAAGTAGCTGTCCCATCTGCGTTTTGAACACCTGTCCCAAGTCTCGCCCCACCGACTTCGTTATCTGTAAATTCGCCGAGTGTCGGTGCCGCAGAGCCTCTTTGGATTTGCGTGGAAACTACGATGGCCCGCACAGACGCCCCATTTAAAATCTTATTCGCCCGATGTTTGTTCATAGCGGTCGTATAGCCCGCTATACCGCCCACACTCAACACCCCAATAATGGCCAAAACACCCAGCATTTCAACCATACTGCGACCTGATTCTTTTGTTTTTTTCATATAAGTTCCTCCTCAAAAATAAGTAATAAAATCTTTGCGAATCCCACTATAACAAAAACGATCGTTTTTGGAATAGGGGAAAATGTGGAAAGAGAGAAAATGACCAAACGATTAAATTCTTATTTAAAATCAATAAGTTATTTTAAAATTATCAAAATTCAAAAAGACGCTAAAAAGCATATTGACAAAAACGATCGTTTTTGTTATACCTTACTTCCCTTTATTGACGGGCTTTATCGCTTGTTTGAAAGGTGGATTTTAAGGCTTCTCTCTTTTTACCCCACACAGCCCGTAAATACAGGCCAAAACAGGGAATTGTCATGCCCGACCTGTTCGGGCATCTGTTAGGGTAGAGCCCTCTTTGACGAAATTTCCACCTGTTCGGGAACGATACCATCCCCAACAAATCCTCGCTTGCATAAGAAGGACAAAGGAACTTAAAAAAGTAAGAATAACAAAAAATATCCTTTATAAAAATCCCCTTCAATCAGGGGGTATTGGCGACCCTAACGGGATTTGAACCCGTATACCAGCCTTGAGAGGGCTGTATCCTAACCATTAGATGATAGGGTCCTTTTTAGACCCCATCATACTAACATAATTTAATTGAAAACACAAGAATTTTTTTAACGAATCTTTTGACCCACATTCATCATTTGAACAGCAGGGGCCTTATTTTTCGCTAAATGTTTCTTTACCTCTTGATAGCCACGTGCACAAGCACAAGCCAGCGTTCCCAAAACACATAGCCAACACAACACTCCTGCGGCTACACTTACTTTATCACCTGTTTCTTTACAATTCATAAAACACTCCTTTTTTTAGCATAGGTGTATTCTATCACATTTTAGAAATTTTGTCAATTTATTTCAAAGTATTATAACCCCATTCAAATACAACGCAAATAAGGACCACACCAATAAAGGAATCAGTAAAAGACTTCCACCTTTTGATTTGGGATAAAAAGTCAAAATTGTTTCTATCTCACAAATAATAAGCAAAAGCAAAACATAAAAAGCTACCTGAGGTAAATGCAAAAAGAAAAAACAAAAACTCCATAAAAAGATAAACACAACCTGCCCTTTAAACCAAAAAAACGAGGCTTTATCCCACAACCAAGCCCCCGATAGAGAAATCAGAAAAAATAAAATTGTCCAAGCAATTCCAAAGTAGGCATTTGGTGGGGTTAAAGACGGTTTAGGTAAGTGGCTATACCACACTAATGTTTCTGGGGTCATATACGAATATGCCACTAACCCAATCAGATTCATTACGAAAAACAAGAAAAAGAAATGACCAGATTTAATCCAAAAAGATTCTCTTTGCATTTTTACTTCCTTTTAAATATACTTATAGAGTAAGTGGTTTTTATCCCAAAGGATGTCAAGGTGTCTTTAGTTAAACAAATTTTAAATTTCCTGCTACCGCCCCATTGTCCTATTTGTCATGCGAGATTACAGGACGAGTTTTTATTGTGTGGTCCGTGCTTTTCTGGGTTAAAGTTTATCAATAACCATATTTGTTCCCTGTGTGGCAGAGAAATTTTATCTGGAGAAATGTGCGGGGAATGCTTAA
Source organism: uncultured Alphaproteobacteria bacterium (assembly GCA_934216505.1). GTDB lineage: Bacteria > Pseudomonadota > Alphaproteobacteria > CAAHEQ01 > UBA3637 > UBA3637. The sequence continues at coordinate 75,534 of CAKQBW010000001.1, read as the reverse complement.
GAAAGCCTCCCAAATTTGACAAATGCCTTTCCGTTTTTCAATATAATACCACCATTAAATCCCTCATTTTACCTTTTAAACACGCCGACCATCAAGAATTAGCCCCTTTGTTTGTGAAGTGGTTGATTCTGAAAGGAAAACCTTTAATTGAAGAATGCGATGTTCTGATACCTGTTCCCTTGCATGCGAGGCGATTATTTAAAAGAAAGTATAATCAATCTGCTCTCTTGGCACAAAAATTGGCTCAACATTTTAAAAAAGAATATCAGCCTTTGGTTCTAAAACGAAAGAGAAATACACCTTCACAAGGCCACCTGAACAAACAAAAACGTCAAGAAAATATGCGCGGGGCTTTTTATGTGGCAACGCCCGAAAAAATCCAAGGAAAGAAAATTCTTCTAATTGATGATGTTTATACCACAGGGGCCACTTTAAACGAATGTGCGAAAGTATTGAAAAAAGCCAAAGTCCAAAAAGTTTATTGTCTGACCCTCTGTCGGGCGGGAAAATAATTAAACTTTCCAATTTGAATTGAGTATTTGAGACGAACTTTCAGGCTTTTGCTGAGACATTTTTTCCAGCACACGTTGCATCTTTTCCTTTAAAATATCTTCAGGCGGACAGCGCATTTCTTGAGTCAAAACAAACACATCCGTTATTTCTGATATAACAGGAACAGATTCTGTGGGTTCTCCTTGCCGTACTTCATCAGACAGCATCTGACGAATTGATGAAAGGATTTCTTCTGTAGTCATTTCCTGCTCATTCATCATTTTCCCCTATTCTATTCCAAAACCAACCCACTTATTTTTGACCATCTCATAGTATTCCTGAGGATCATAAGCAGGAACATCTAACCCCAAACTTTCGGGATTCATCCGTCCAATCGTACTCATCAAAGAAAACGCCGATACAATTTCATTATGATGTACCCGCACCAAAGCCACCTGATTATCCAAATGTTCCTGCTCAGCATCTAATACATCTAAAACTGTACGAGAACCAACTCTAGCCTCCCGAATTACACCGTCCAAAGCCAATTTTGAAGCCTTAATTTGCGCCTTAATAGAATCAACTTGGGCTTTGCTCGCCATATAATTTTCCCAAGTACTGATGACCTCTGCATGGACATCTTGAATCGTTTTATTCCATAAAATACGATATTTGTTTTCTGTCAATTTCGCTTGACGCACATTGGCATATTCCGTACCTGATTGATAAAGAGGAATAGTTAAATTAGCCGATACCTTCCAATAATCATTCCTATCCACCGAAGTACTTTCTTCCATACGTCCCGCTGACGCCCCCAAATTGACCGAAGGAGATAAGGCCCCTTTCTGTGCTTTTACCGTATATTTAGCCGATTGTTGCGCATAACGGGCGGCCAAAATTTGAGGATTATGATTCATGGCTAAATCCATCGCCTCGTCAATCGTCTTGGGTAAATTTAAAGCCACTTCCTTCACATCTTCCAAAGATTTCGGCTCGGCCCCAACAACACTATAAAACAACGCCTCAGACCTTTTTAAATCCCCTTCAGCCCCGATGCGTTTTGCTGTTGCCCCCGATGCCCTAGCTTCAGATTGTGCCACATCTGTACGGGTTAATTCCCCTGCTTTAAAACGCTTACGATAAGAATCCAAATGCCTTTTCAATACTTTTTCTTGGTTTTCTTGAAGTTCCAAAACTGCCTTATCCCGAATCACATTCATATACACAGAAACAGTATCCAACAAAACGCTTTGTTCAGCACTTATCAAACTATGGCGTCCCGCCCGCACTTTATCTTTGGCCGCCCGAACAGAATGATATGTAGAAAGTCCCGAAAACAAAGGTTGAGTTAAATTTATTTGAACTGAAGTTGGATTTTGGTTATACTTTGTTCCCGCTTGAATAGCTGAATTTTGGTACTCTAATTTATCATGACTGCGCCCCACAAAACCTTCCGCATAGATCTGAGGACGATACCCCGATTTGGCTTTGGACACTTCCTCATCTGTGATTTTCTGCCCCGTTCTTTCGGCCGACAAAGTCAAGTTATTCTTATATGAATAAGCCAACACTTGATTCAAATTATCCGCCAAAACCATTCTTGATAAACAGGTAGTCATCAAAATACAAACAAAAAAACTCTTCATAAGCATTCCTTTCTGGACGAAATCAATAAAGGTTTAAAAGACTAATAACCTTCCAATTTTTCTTCTGTCGTTGCCCCAGGCAAGAAACTGATTAAAGGTAATTCCAACAAAGTATAAGCCCCATAGGCTTCTTTATTTTTGGCATTGATAACCGCCCGTGCTGAAGCCACCATCACATTTGCGGTAAATTCAGGATTTACCCCTTCTACAATATACTTTTGATTGACTTCTTGGGCCGTGCGTTCCACTTCCCCTTCGTGATGTAAAGTATTATATTTATTGATGTCCTTGACAAACAAAACCTCCGTTGGATCATTGATAAAATACGGATCCGTTTTTATCATTTTTTCAACCCGAGTCTCATTTTCCTTTTTATCTACCTGAACATAAACGCGTCTTTTTTGATTTCCCCGTCCATTGGACAAAGTCAAAGCAACCGCATCAACAACACCTTCTATAGCCTTCACAGCCGCCGTATGTCCCATACTACGTCCGCCTTTTTCACCCCCAAAGGTGGTCGTTGTACGGCCTGTAATAGAAACAATTTTCATCAAAGCCCGTACCATAGAATCGGTTCCTGGATCCCAACCAGCCGAAATTATAGAAACAGTATTTGTAGCCTTTGCGGAAATATCCGCTTCACGACGAAACACAGGGATATTTTCATGCTCATCATAACTATCCACCGTACAATACCCCATATCTTGATACACTTTCACTTTAGCGGGAACTTCACGGGAAGGGATACAAAGCAACAACACATCGGGTTTATTTTTCAATTCTGACACATCCGAAACCACAATCGTATCTTGCAATTCTTCTCTATTTTTATATAAAGAAGCAGGGCGGCGCACTACCCCCACCAATCGCATATCCTTACATTCACTGATAGCCCGTTTACAACCACGACCCACATTTCCCCAACCAATAATTGCTACATTGATTTTTTGCATACTAATTCTCCTGATATTTGTTGATAAAGTCTTTTATAATCTTCACTGGATTTTGTCCAAGAATAGTTTTTTTGCATTGCCATTTCACGCATACGCTCTATATGTTCAGGACGATCATAATATGTCGCATTAGCCCACCCGATTGTATTATAAAGTGCCTGCGAGGAAACATCATTAAATTTAAATCCTGTTCCCACCCCGTAGTATTCATTATAATTCAAAACAGTATCTTCTAACCCCCCTGTAGAACGAACAATCGGTAAAGCCCCATATGTTTGACTTACCATTTGGGTCAAACCACAGGGTTCATAAACAGAGGGCATCAATGAAAAATCTGCCCCCGCTGAAATCATATGTTCTTTTTCTGGATCAAAACCAATATCAACGGCAATTTTACCGGGGTATTTTTGGGGCAAAGAAGAAAAGTAATCACTGGCCCATTTTTCCCCTTGGCCCATAATCACAAATTGCGTTTCCATAGTATTCAAAACAGGTTCAATACATTCTGAAAGCATCTTAATTCCCTTTTGTTCTGATAACCGAACACACATAGAAATCACAGGTTTTTTCACGCTTTCCAACCCCATTTTTTGAACCAAATATTTTTTGTTTTCACTCTTTCCTTGCGAAAAATTACGCACTGAATACTTTTCCAAAATAATTAAATCCTTTTTGGGGTTCCATAATTGCGTATCAATCCCATTCAAAATACCACTCAAATCGGCTTGACGCTCACGTAACAACCAATCTAACCCCGCCCCCAATTCTGGCGTTAAAATCTCACGGGCATAGTTCGGGGAAACCGTATTCAATTTATCAGCAAAACGAATTCCCCCTTTTAAAAAGTTAATACAGCCATAATCTTCAAAAGCCCCTGAATGAAAAACATCCCACCCAATTTTCGCATAAGAAAGCACATCAGCTCCAAAGCGTCCTTGATACGGCAGATTATGAATTGTCAAAAGTGTCTTTGTTTGAGCATAAAAAGGGTCATGTTCAAACTTGATATAATAAGGAATCAACCCCGTTTGCCAGTCATGTAAATGCAAAATCTTAGGTTGAATCTTCAAATCTTTAATTGTCTGTAAGGCCGCCCGACAAAAAAACGCATAACGATAGGCGTTATCTCCATAAGCAATATGATTTATCGCATCATCATAGACGCCATTTCGGTCAAAATACTTATTAAATTCAATAAAGTAAGTATCCACTTTGGGAATGTAGTTTGAATGATGGACACAGAAAAACTCTTGACAATCTCCCATATTGACACAATTTCCCTGCATCACCTTGCGCAAGCCATATTTTTGATAATCTATTTTGGAATAAAGGGGAATAATAACCTTCACATCTACACCCTTTTCAACCAAAGATTTCGGAAGAGCCCCAACGACATCTCCCAATCCCCCCGTTTTAATAAAAGGTGTCATTTCTGCTGCAATAAAAAAAACAGTATTGGAAACCATTTTCTCCTCCTTTTAATTTCAGTATAAACAACAAATTTTTGTTTTGCAAGTTTTTTTTAAAAGAAAAAGTGGATTTTTGTAAAAAAAAGGATATAATGAAATTATGTTTCACAAAATACACAAACATTTATATCAACAAATCCTGCAAATTGACACCCGCGCCTGTCAGTTGCGTGATATGAACAACAAAATCCTTTATACAAATGCTAAGGGAACTTTGCTTTTTGGTTTAGGAAAAGACCCTTTTCCTTTTCTTATTGAACCTGAAAACACGACGACCAAAGAATTAAAAAACGCTTATGAACAAAAAGTGAGTTTTGATTGTACTTTAGAAATTGAAAATCAAACTTTAGAAATTCAACTTTATGCCTTGGAAAAAGCGTTTTTAATCACCGCCTTGGATAAAACAGCCGCCGAACAGATTTACCAAAATTTGGAAACACAGTTGGATTTATTGAGTGAAATGATTCGTCATCTTCCAATTCCTGTTTTTCTATCAGACAAAAATGGAAAGATTCTTTATACAAACCCAGCCTGTTGCGATGATTTAAAAAAAGAATTTATTGATTTAATTGGAAAAAATTACACAACTTTTCTGCATTCCACAACACCTCTCGGATGGGAATTTTTACCTGTTCAAGCCGCCAAAGAAAACCTTTTATTAGCTACAAAAAAAATTAAAATTGGCAAAAATTTATCTGATGAATACAATACTTCCCCTGTTCCTACCATCCTTATCAACCCAAAGACACAGAAGATTACTTCTACAAATGAAGCCTTTGCGAAAATTTTTGATCAAAAAATTTCAAACTTAATTGACCAAGAGTTTCCTATTTTATGGGATAATACTTCTCAAGAAGATTTGGCAAAATCTTGGACAAAAATCTGCCAAAATCACCCAAATAATTCCCTTGAATTGACGAACAATCAAATTGGGGTTACTTTCCAAAGTCTATGGAATAAACAAAAAGAAGACATCTGTTGCTATTTATTTGACATTACCCCCCGCAAAAAATTGGAACAACAACTTGTCCAAGACCAAAAAATGCAAGCGATTGGACAACTGACAGGGGGAATTGCACATGATTTTAATAACATATTGACCGCTATTATCGGGTTTTCTGATTTGCTTTTACAAAAACATGCCGTGGGAGATTCGTCTTTCTCTGATATCATGCAAATAAAAGGGAATGCCCAAAAGGCTGCCTCTTTGGTGAGACAACTTTTAACCTTTTCACGAAAGACACCTGTACAAAGCAAACTCATCTCTGTGCATGATGCTTTTGTGGATTTAACCCCTCTTTTACAAAGAAGTTTAGCCCCTCTTTGCACTTTGAAATTGAACGTCAAAAAACATTTAGGGTGTTTGCGTTTAGACCCGAGCCAACTCACTCAAATTTTACTCAACTTGGCCGTCAATTCAAAAGACGCTATGACAAAGGGAGGCACCTTTCAAATAACAGTCACACGAGAAGAAGCCAAAAAAGCAAAACCTATTGGAAACAAAATTTTACCCAGCGGGGATTACATCAAAATTTGTACCACTGATACGGGCGCAGGCATTCCCCCTGAAATTCTGCCCCACATTTTTGATCCTTTCTTTACCACAAAAGAAAAGAATCAAGAATCGGGGACAGGGTTAGGTCTTTCCACTGTTTTTGGAATTATCAACAGCGTAGGGGGATTTATTTATGTGGATAGCGAACAAAATGTGGGGACAACTTTTTCCATTTATCTGCCCCGTTTTGAAAAACCAAAAGTTTCAGAAATACAACAGGCCCCCATTATTCCTAACATATTTTTCCAAAATGCGGGAGGGACAATTATTTTATCTGATGATGAAGACAGTATCCGGACGATTTTAAAACGAGCCCTATCTCTAAAAGGTTTTCAGGTTATTGAATGTCAAAACGCCAATCAAGCCCTTGAGGCTGTCCGTCAAAATCCCCTTGCCAAACTTTTAATCACAGATATGGTTATGCCTGGCATGGACGGGGAGCATTTAATCCAAGCGGCCCACAATATCAATCCCAAACTAAAGAGCATTTTGATGTCAGGATATTCCACGGAATTTGAAAGACACGCCTCTAATAACAACCTTCCCTTTACTTTTATTTCAAAACCTTTCGTCTTGAACGATTTATTGAATACAGTTCAAAAGCTATTAAAGGATTAGTTAAAAAATACCCTCCGTTGGACTAAAACGCAGACTTATCTCTTTCCAATCAGAATAATGGGAGGCATATTTTTCGGCCAAGATTTTAAAGGGAGATTCGCTGCCTTTATTGGCCGCAATATGAACAGCCCGCACCGCACTTTCGGCTACCTGAACAAAGGCGGGGATATTCATCTTATTGGTATATTTTACCAAACGCAAGGAGCCATCTTTATTTAAACTAACATAAACTTCCACCACAATTTCATCTAGTCTATCCGTTCCTCCGTCTAAGTTCCAAGACTCCCTTAATTTTGAACTGATAAAATCTTTATCCGAAATAGTCATCATTTGGTCCAAACGCCCCTCTAAACCACCTGACATTCCCCCGCCCCCTGATGATTCTTGAGGAGAGGTCTTTTCTTTTTTTACAGGGGCTTGCCTTACTTTATCAACCGTCGCTAATAAAGATTTTAAATCTGCCTCTTCTTCATGGGCTTGTTGCGCTTGTTTTTGGGAAAAAATAACTTTCTCTGATTTTTTTTCTTTTTTTCCTTGAACAATGACAGCCTCTTTGGGGACAGGTGGCAATTTGGGTTGAGGCTGAGGCTTAGGGGCTTTTACAACTTTTTTTTCGGACGAAACAACTTTCGTTTCTTTTTTAGCCTTTGGCGTCTCTTGTTTTTTTGAAAGAACTTTTGAAGGCTTTTGTTTTTCCTGTTTTGGAGGAATAACCTTAGAAGCCTTTTGAACTATTCCCTTTTGAGGGAGATTTGTTTTGTCGGCTATTTGGACTTTATTCAAATCAATATGCATAATGACGGCGGGAGGTTTAGAATACTCCCGTGAAAAAGAAAAATCGCAAAACATCAAAGCAAGTATTGCTCCGTGTAAAGCCAGCGACATCACCAAAGCGCGCCGTTCCATATTTTATTTTCCTTTTATTTTCATAACTTCTGCATCTGTTTTTAAGCCCACCTGGGTAAAACCAGAGGTCCGCAACAATGCCATAACTTCAATCACCCGACCATAATCTGCTTTTTTGTCCCCCGAAATCATCATTTGCAAACGGGGATTTTCCCGAACCAACGAAGAAAGTTTTTGGGTTAAATTTTCCAATTTCACCTCTTGATTCGCTAAATAAACTTTTCCGCGTCTATCTACCGATATATCCAATGTTTTTTCGGGACTATCTACTACTTTGCCATCTCCCCTTGGTAAATTCAAAGGAATCCCTGTTGTCAATAAAGGAGCTGTTATCATAAAAATAGCCAATAAACTAGTCATCACATCAATAAGAGGGGTTAAATTCACTTCAGCCCTGATGGAATGACGATGACGACGAGACCGAATCATCTTTACTCTCCTTTTTGACTGGATAAAATCGTACTTAATTCATCTGAAAAAGTTTCCATACGCCCCACGACCCGTTCAATGTCATGGGTCAATTTATTGTAGGCTACAACAGCGGGAATTGCCGCTATCAAACCAACGGCTGTTGTAAAAAGAGCTTCTGCTACCCCAGGTGCCACCGCTGCAATATTTGTACTTTGCGTGGCCCCAATGGCATTAAAAGAATCCATAATCCCCCATACTGTGCCAAACAATCCCAACAAAGGTGCCACAGACCCCGTTGAAGCCAAAAAAATCATGCGTGTTTCCATTTTTTCAACCTGTTTATCTATCGTTATTTGCATGACCTTTTCCAATCGCTCTTCCATTTTGATAGAAGGATTTCTGACCTTTTCGGTTAGAATATGCTGATATTCCATATAAGCATTTTTAAAAATCAAACTTAAAGGGTCTTTGACTTTCTTGGGTAAGTCTTGAAAAAAAGAGACTAATGAAGTCGTATGCCAAAACCCTTCCTCAAAGCGTTTCATTCGTTCTTTCATTCGGCGCAACATCATCACTTTATCAAAAATAATTGCCCAACACCAAACCGAGGCAAACAACAATCCCAAAATTAAAATTTTCATAAAAATATCAGAATCTTGGAACATTCCCATCATGGAAATAGATGAATGTATTTGGTTTGTCATTTATTTTTTCCTTTCGTTATTGTTGAATACTTTGAATAATCTGTTCAGTTTCAAGAGTTGTTATTTCCTGGGGCAATATCATTCCCAAGCCCCAGCGCAAAAACATATCAAAAGAAAACAAAATTATCAAAACTTGTAATAAAGTTGTTCCCGAATGAACTCGGTTTGAAAAAAGAAGAGCCAATAAAATCATCAAAAAGAACAAAAGACTTTCAACAATATCCCCCAAATTCAAAAAATACATTCCCAAATAGTCCAGTACCATAACTCCCACCAATAAAGGGAGGTTTTTTGAAAACAGAAGACCGACGATTCCAAAAGGCGAAGACATCTTATTTTTCTTCCTCTTGCATATACTTTTCGTATAAAGCCCGTATATCAGCGGGAATCCGTTTAGGTCTTAAGGTTGTGGTATCCACACTAACCGCTTCTATCCGAACTATCGCCACTAATTTATCATCAATATAAAATTTTTGTTCGCTCAAACAACTAGCCGCTTTAACTTCTTTCACACGAGTTTCTACTTTCACTAGAGCATTTAAAGGGGCAGGATGTTTATATTCTACCTCTGCCCGACAAACGACAAAGGCATCGCCTCTTTCCAAAAGTTTTGTGACTGGCATATTATTTTCGTTAAACCATTCACTGCGGGCCCTTTCCGCATACGACAAATAGTTCGCATGGTATAAAATACCACTTGCATCTGTATCTACATAATAAACACGAAATTGATAAGTTGCAATCATTTTTCCTCCTCACAAACTTGAACCTTATCCGAATAAAAGATAGCCGAAAAAAACTTTTTTTTCAAGTAAAATTAAACATCTTCTAATAAATCAGGTTGAATATATTGTTGGGGCGTTTTTAATCCCAACTGTTTATATCCCATGGGCGACAGCATACGTCCCCGTGGTGTTCGCATAACCAAGCCCAGTTGCATTAAGTAAGGTTCAATGACTTCTTCCAGCGTATCTCTTTCTTCTGACAAGGCCGCCGACAAAGTATCTGCCCCCACAGGCCCCCCCGCATACTTATCGGCGATACAGCGCAAATAACGCCGATCCATGGCATCTAGACCTTGTTTATCAACCTCTAACCGTGTCAAAGCCGTGTCCGCCAATTCAGGGCTCACAGGATTATCCCCCGCAAAATCCCTGACTCTGCGCAACAGTCGTCCTGCAATTCGAGGCGTTCCTCTGGACCTTTTTGCAATCTCATGTGCCCCTGCCTCGGTGATATTCAATTTCATTAAACGCGCATTTCGTTCCACGATTTTTTGTAAATCATCTGTTTCATAAAAATTCAAATGTAAAGGAATACCAAATCTATCCCGTAAAGGAGTAGAAAGAAGCCCCGAACGCGTCGTTGCCCCGATTAAAGTAAAGGGAGGTAAATCAATCCGAACAGACCGTGCGGCAGGCCCTTCCCCTATGACTATATCCAATTGAAAATCTTCCATCGCTGAATAAAGGACCTCCTCTACAGCGGGATTCAACCGATGAATTTCATCAATAAATAAAACATCTCGGGGCTCTAAATTCGTCAAAATGGCCGCCAAATCCCCCGACTTTGAAATCATTGGCCCTGAAGTTGGTCGAAAATTAACCCCCAATTCTTTGGCCACAATCTGGGCTAAAGTTGTTTTTCCCAATCCTGGGGGACCAAACAAAAGAACATGATCCATGGCCTCTTTTCTTTTTCGGGCGGCATTAACAAAAACGCGCAAATTTTGACATAGTTGCCTTTGGCCCACAAAATCATCTAAACTTTGGGGACGCAAACTTTTAAAAAGTTCCTCATCACCACTTTGCTTTTGGGGGGCTATAATACGATTTTCAACCATTTGAGTTTCCTTTTTGATCTGAATAACACCAACCATCTTGAAATTTTGTATGGGGACACAGACGACATTCTTCCCGACCCGTCCGAATCGCTTTTTCCTTTTTGAAGTTATCACAAGGAAAAGAATAAGGCAACATCCCCCCAATTAAACGCCCCTGCCCCAAACTTTCCCCATTATAATAAATAACGCCTTTTTTATTCGGCGCACAAAGATTTAATCCCTCTACCCAGCGCATATTCGGACACTGCAAACATTCGTCTTTCGTAATATGCGTCGGTTCATCTTGGCAATTTTTACACCCACTCCAATTCCATTTGGATTCATAGTAAGGCGCCGTAGCGGGACATCTTTTTAACCGACATTCCCCTTTTTCCGTCCTTTCACGATGAGGGCACCTTTGACAATCACTCTCCTTTTTCAGCATCAATCCCCGTAAAGAGTCACAAGATTGACATTCTGTTCCCCGTTCAGGAATAACTTGAATAAAGGGTTTATCTTTAGGGCAAGTCGGCTCATAGTCAAAAATTTCAGGGGCCACCATGGCTTTAACCGACCCAACAAAACAAAGTCCCAACAAAAAAACAATCTTTTTCATCAAAACGCCCCCTTGCCAATTTCCCGTAAAGACAGCCGAATCAGATCAGAAGTATTAGAATCAGGGTGCGCCTTTAAAACATTGGCCACCACCATACCCGCCTCAATGCGAGAATATCCTAAATTAGACAACGCAGAAATAGCCTCCTCCATCACAGAAGCCCCCGTCCTAACAGAAGCACTAGAATTGATAACCTGCATCGCTTCTTGACTGCCCACTGTTCCCATTTTTCCTTTTAATTCCGTCACCAAACGCACACCCAATTTGGGGCCTACTCCTCCTGCCCGTGTAAAGGCTTTTCCATCACCCGTCATCACCGCCATTTGAATTTCCTGAGGCGTCAGAGCGGATAAAATAGCCAAAGCCACTTTTGCCCCAACCCCCTGTACTGTCCCCAACAGATTAAAAAGTTGTTGTTCTGTTGTATCGGCAAAACCAATCAGGTGAATATGATCTTCCCGCACTTGCGTTTCTATCCATAAAGAAGCCGACGCCCCCACGCCTCCTAATTTTGCCACTGTCTTAGACGAACAAAAGACCCTATAACCCACCCCATTGACATCTAAAATAAGGTAGCCTTCATAAAACGAATCCACACGCCCTGAAAGTTTTCCAATCATTTTTGTTCTCCTTTTGTTCTACTCTACACAAAAAAGAAACAAAATGCAAATAAAAAAGTTGATTTTTTTGAAAAATAAGTGTATAAAATTCCCTATCGGATAGCAACTTAAAATTAAAGGGTTTTTGGTCATGGATATCATTCAAGGAAATGTGCGAACACCTCCCCAAAACATTGAAGCAGAACAAGCCGTTTTGGGGGCAATTTTGGTCAATAATCGGGCTTTGGAAAAAGTATCCGAGTTTTTACAGGCCAACCATTTTGTTCACCCAATTCATTCCAAAATCTATGCGGCCTGTCGTAATTTTATTGAACAAGGCCGAATCGCCGACACAGTTACCTTAAAGCCCCTGTTTATCCATGATGATTCTTTCAAAGAAGTGGGGGGAATAGATTATTTGGCCCGCTTGGCTTCCAGTTCTGTCCGCATTGTGAATGTGGCCGACTATGGTCATCAAATACTGGATTGTTATTTAAGGCGACAGTTGATTGAATTGGGGACAAATATCGTCAATGATGCCTTTGATATGCAACAAGACACAAATGCTGTGGGACAATTGGAAACGGCCGAAAAAGGATTATATAATTTAGCCAACGAAAGCGAATTAGAAGGCGGTCCCATCACTTTATCTCAGGCCCTTCATCAAACCCTTCAATCCACTCAAACCGCTATGAATAATCCTGCGGGGATTGGGGGAACGCCCATTGGTCTAACCGATATGGACAAGTTATTGGGGGGACTTTATGATTCGGATTTAATTATCTTAGCGGGCCGCCCTGCGATGGGTAAGTCTGCTTTGGCCACCACAATTGCCTTTAATGCGGCGCAGTTTTTTGAAGAAGAAAACAAAAAGGAAGGCGTCCCCAAAAAGTCGGTGGCTCTTTTTTCCTTGGAAATGTCAGCCGAACAAGTGGCGGGGCGCATTCTCTCCTCTAAAGCAAAAGTCAGCAATCACAAGATGCGGACAGGGGAACTCACGACCGAACAATTTGATGAATTAGCTGCCGCTGTAGATTTACTTTCCCGTATTCCCTTAGAGGTAGATGAAACCCCCGGTATTACGGTGACCGCCATCAAAAATCGGGCCAGACGCATGCAACGAGATGCCAACAAAGGGTTAGGCCTGATTGTGATTGACTATTTACAGTTGATTTCTTCTGGTAAAAAATCAGAAAATCGGGTGCAAGAATTATCCGAAATGACACGGTCCTTAAAAATTATGGCAAAAGAATTAAAAGTTCCTGTCATTGTTTTATCGCAACTTTCTCGCTTGGTGGAAGCCCGTGATAATAAACGCCCCATGCTTTCGGATTTACGTGAATCTGGGTCTATTGAACAGGACGCCGATATTGTGATGTTTGTTTATCGTGAAATTTATTATTTGCAAAATGAACAACCCGTTCAACGGGGAAATGAAACCCCAGAAAAATTCGCCTTACGCTGTGCAGATATTGAATTAAAGAAAAAAGAATTAGCCAATCAAGCCGAAGTCATTGTTGCCAAGCAAAGACATGGACCCGTTGGAACGGTAAAATTATACTTTAATGGAGAATTTAGTCAATTTTCCAATTTGGAACAAGAAAGGTAAAAAATGAAAGATTATTCTTCTTTTATTCAATCAGCCCTATATCATGCGGTGAAAGAGATATTAAATACTGTGGCTAAAGATGGATTGACCGATGAATCGTATTATATCCTTTCGTTTTTGACAAAAGAAGCGGCCCTGCCCGATTTTGTGCGCCAAAAATATCCCCACGAGATCACAATTATTTTGCAAAATCAATTTTCAAATTTATCTGCCGATGATTCCTGTATTTCTGTGACATTGGGATTCGGGGGCGTTCCTTGTGATATAAAAATTCCCTATACTTCTCTTATTTCATTTATGGATCCCAGCCAAAATTTTGCCTTAAGTTTTGCACCCGTTCAGGAAAAAGAAGTTCCTCCCTCTCAAGAAATGCAAACGGCCGAAGTTATTGACTTGGCCAGTCTCAGGAAAAAATCATGAAAAAGCATTCTGTTGAATTATCGGGACATCAAACAAGTATTGCTATAGAAGATGAATTTTGGTTTCAATTAAAAGAAATTGCCAAGCAAAAAAAGACTTCTTTACGGCAACTTTTAATTCAAATTGACAATGCTCATCAAAAAAATTTGGCCAGTGCTCTTAGGCTTTTTGTTTTAAAATATCAAATAGAGCAAAACACCCACGCCCAACAAAATGCGATAGAGGGCAAACAAGCCAAATGAGAATGTTTTTACCCATTTCATCAAAAAATAGACAACACTAATCCCCAAAATAAAAGCCCACCAAACACCCCATAATCCCATAGGAAAAGATGGAAGTTGAACTTCGCCCCTTATTCCTTTTATAAAAATATACCCCACCGTCATCAAAATGGTTGGAATAGATAACAACATAGAAAAACGCGCACTTTCTGGCCGATTTATTCCCAAAGCCCGCCCGCAAGTCATTGTAATACCCGACCGACTGGTCCCTGGAATCAACGCCAAAGACTGAAGGCAACCGATATAAAATGCTCCTTTAAAAGAAAGTTTTTCTATTGTATTTGTTTTGGGGCTGTATTTATCCATTCCCCATAAAATAATTCCCCAATAAATGCTGTTTATCGCCACCAAGTAAGGAGAGCGAAAACAATGTTCAATCAAATTAAAGAAGAAAAAACCCACCACAATGCTTGGTAAAGTGGCAAGTACCAATTTCCCAAAAAGGTATTTGTCCCCTCGCCCCCATAAAACTTGAATCAGATTCAATACATCTTTTTTAAAATACACCATTACGGCTAATAATGTCCCCAGATGCAACAAAACATCCATGCCTAAAGTCTGATCTGAAAAACCCAACTTATTCAGCAATAAAAGATGACCCGAAGAACTAATCGGTAAAAATTCAGTAATACTTTGAACAAGGGATAAAATAAAAACATCTAACATTGAAAACTCCTGATGCATATCAGGATAAAGAATTTTTTTCTTATGTCAAGAAAATTGATTGCTTTTTGCAAAAAAAAATTTTATATTTGAAGTATTCCAATTTTAAAGGAGATAAAATGACACCAAATCAAGAATTATTTAACAACTTAAGAACCTATATCAACGGGCAAATTATTGGGCAACCTCAACTGATTGACCGACTTTTGATTGCCCTTTTAAGTGATGGTCATTTATTGGTGGAAGGGGCCCCGGGATTAGCAAAGACAAAGGTCGTTAAAACTTTATCCAATTTGATTGAAGCCCAAGCCCATCGGATTCAATTCACCCCCGATTTATTGCCCGCAGATATTACTGGAAGTGATGTTTTTAAACCCGAAACAGCCAATTTTTATTTTCAAAAGGGCCCTATCTTTCACAACCTGATTTTGGCCGATGAAATCAACCGAGCCCCCGCCAAGGTTCAATCAGCCCTTTTGGAAGCCATGGGGGAACGACAAGTAACCGTGGGCAATGCGACCTATAAACTTCCTTTGTTATTTACAGTTATGGCCACCCAAAATCCCATTGAAAATGAAGGGACTTATCGCTTACCCGAAGCCCAATTAGATCGCTTTTTAATGTATGTAAAAATTGATTACCCTGACATTGAATCAGAACGGAAGATTTTAAAATTAATTCAAAAGGAAGAAAAAAAAGAAGCACCACCCCTTTTCCCAAAAATTACAGAAAAACAAATTATGGCCGCCCGTCAAGAAGTATTGAATATCCCCATGGCGGAGGAGTTAGAAGAATACTTGATTCAATTTATTATGGCCACACGCAATCCCGCTCCTTACGGGGCTGAATTATCCAAATTGATTCGCTATGGGGCCAGCCCTCGGGGAACAATTGCTCTGGATATTTGCGCACGGGCAAATGCGTGGTTGAATGGACACGAACAAGTTTTAACCTCAGATATCACTGATTTAATCCCTGATGTTTTGCGGCATCGGTTAATTTTGACTTTTGAAGCCAAATCCGAGCATATAACCTCAGACGAAGTTTTAAAAAGTTTGATTGAACGAGTCCCCTTACCTTAAGAGAAACACGATGACAAATCCTCTTGTTTTTGAATTACCTGATTTAATCAATTTAAAAAAAGAAACTCTCTCTACGGCCCTACCAACGGGCAAGAAATGGACTTATTCTGGGATAGGTCAATCCCCGTCTTTATTCAAATCAAGAGGCTTGAATTTTCAAGAAGTACGCCAGTATCAACCAGGCGATGATATTCGCCAAATTGATTGGCGGGTCACGGCAAAATACGGGAAACCTTTTACCAAACTTTATGAGGAAGAAAAAGAACGGCAGGTTTATATCCTGTGTGATTTAAGGAAACCCATGCATTTTGCGAGCCAAGGTCATTTTAAATCTATTATGGCGGGTCGTTTAGCGGCATTGTGTGGTTTTATGGCGGAAAATAAAAACGATTCTTTGGGATTTCAAATTTTGACAGATAAAATCATTTCCTTTCCCTTTGAGGCCGCCCAAGAAATCCTCCCTCATTTCTTAAACCAACTTTCACAAAACGATATAAATGACAGTGAAGTGTCTTTCAACGCCCTTTTTCCGTTTATCAGTCAAGTCCTTCATTCAGGGGCTATTTTATTTTTCTTCAGCGATTTTCATGATGTGGGCGAAAAAGACATGGAAACTTTGGGGCGTTTTTCTCGCAAGAATACCGTTTCTTTTATCCACCTTTATGACCCATTGGAAGTAAATATGCCCCTAGGCGTATTTCCCTGCTCTAATGGACGGGAAAATATCTTAATCAATACCCAAGAGAAAACTTTTAAAACAGAATTTCAAGATTCGTGGCAAAGAAAAACAACCCTTTTACGAAAAGCTATTCAAAAATACAATATGGGATATTTGCCTTTATCCACAAACAGTGATTACATCAGTCAATTTAAACATTTTTGTTTAGGAGAATAAATGCCCATTTCCACCCCACCTATTGATTTATCTCAATTAAAAGACATTCATACAAGTGTCCCTCCTTCATTTTGGCCTTTAGCAAAGGGTTGGTATATCTTAATCATTACTTTTTTCATCCTTGGACTCATACTATTTTATTTGTGGGAAAAGCACAAAAGAAAGCCCCTTCCCTATGCTTTAAAGGAATTAGAAAAAATAAAAAATCTCCCCCAAAAAACCCAAATGAAATTGTTGGCCCAACTTTTAAAGCGTGTGGCTATGGTAAAGTACGAACGCCCGCAAATTGCTCCTTTATCTGAAGAAAGATGGCAAGATTTTCTCATTGCAGCGGCCCCTGACACTCTCACCAAAACTCAAGCGCACGATTTAGCCTTTGCCATTTATGACAAAAAAATACCCGACATTCAACTGTACAAAAATTGTCAAAAATGGATAAAATTTGTCTTAAAAAAACATTGATAAAATCAACATAATATGCTACCCTCTTATCAAAGAAGGAGTGATTCATGTTAAATCTATATAAAGCAATTAAAAAATTTATTCGGTCCAAACGCCATCGGCTAAGCCGTCATTTATTTGCGGAATCTATTTTGAAAAAGCGGGGATTAGAATATCGGGCCAATGAAATTGAAATTTTGGGCATTGGTTCTTCGCACTGTACCCGTGGCTTTGATACCGATATGCTAGACAAGGCCTTTAATTTGGGTGTAGTAGATCAGGACCTTTATACAACTCATTGGATTTTTGATCAATACTTGGACAAATTACCTCAATTAAAAAAAGTGGTTGCCTTTTATTCTATTCATTCTCAAGGGCATGAATTATGTAAGACGCAATCTTTTAAAAACACAGCCGTCAGTCATTATGTCTTTGGCGTACCTTATCATGTTAATTGGCTGAAACAATGGGAAAAAGCCGCCAAACACCGCTTTAAAAAATTTGACGACTCCCATATTGATTACAAAAGTTTTTCTGGATATATACCCGAAAAAAAGAATCTAAATGTCATTCCTATGGGCCCTGAGGCACGGTGTGCGCATCACTTGCGTGAAAACAAAAGGTTTGTCAAACAAAACCACCATCTTTATGAAATGGCAGAAGAATGTCAAGAACGGGGAATTCAATTTTTCGTTGTTATTGCCCCTGCTCGTTCTGATTTTTTAAAGGAATTGGATCGCCAAAAAGCAAATGAAAACGATTTGTTTTATGACCTTTACAAATGGGCCAAAGAAAAGAAAATCCCTGTTCTTAATGAATTAAAAGGGAAAGGTTACGAGTGGGACGATTTTTCGGATACAGACCATTTGGATATTTCAGGGGCCAAAAAACTTACCCGAAAAATTGCAAAATTTATTGATGAACCATTGAAATAAACTTTGCTTTCGGCATCTGCCTGAATGTGTAAAATAACAGACCTATTTTTGAATCTGCGTGAATTTTATCCCCGTATAAATCATCAAGGTTGCTTCTATAACTTTCTCCTTTTTGTTCGTCCATGTTGAATAATTTAAAAAACACCTCTAGGGCAATCTTGGGATAAAAAAAATCCTCACCCGATAAGTGAGGATTTTATTTTTAAAAGTTAATTACACGCTTGTATTGGTTTTGCGAATGGCCGTTGTCTTTTTGGCAACCCCAGCCCCTGTAATCTTCCCCACATTTTGAGTGCGTTCTTTTTTAACCTTTAATTCAGGTTTTGCCACTTTTTTATCTTCTACTTTTTCATCAGCTGTTTCAACTTCAACAATCTTACCTGAATCTTGACCTTTGGCTTTCACATCACGATCCACCAATTCAACAATCGCCAATGGAGCACTATCCCCAAAACGGAAACCCGCTTTTAAAACACGGACATAGCCACCGTTGCGTTTTGCATAACGTTCCACCAAGGTAGTCATCAATTTTTCAACCATCTTTTCATCACGCAAGAAAGCCAATAATTGACGTCTTGCATGCAAAGTCTTATCCTCAGCTTTAGTCACCAATTTTTCAAAAATGGGGCTTAATTCTTTTGCTTTAGGGAGAGTTGTTTTAATTTGTTCATGCTTAATCAAGGCATTCGCCAAGTTCGCAAACATCGCACGACGATGAGCAATTTTCTTATTTAAAGTTCTTTTTTTAAATCCGTGACGCATTTTATACTTCCTTTCGTAAAGTTCTTTGCCGTGGCAAAGTGATTGTTAGGCCGTTCCTTCCACCCGCCGTCACGCGTGCAAAGGACAGACGCCCGAGACTTCTCGGGCGATTTTTTAATCTTCAAAATTGACGGAATTCGCCAATTCGTCCAAATTTTCTGGGGGCCAATTTTCAACTTGCATTCCTAAATGCAAATCATAAACAGCCAACAATTCTTTGATTTCATTCAAAGATTTACGACCAAAATTTGGAGTCCGCAACATTTCGGATTCTGTCTTTTGGACCAAATCCCCAATGTAGCGTAAATTGTCATTTTTCAAACAGTTCGCAGAACGGACAGACAATTCCATATCTTCCACTTTGCGCAACAAGTTTTGATTAAAGGGCAATTCAGCAATTTTTTCTTCCATTGTGGCTTCTTCTGGTTCTTCAAAAGTCACAAAAGGCTTCAATTGTTCTTGCAAAATACGCGCCGCAAAAGCAACGGCATCTTCGGGTGTCACAACACCATTTGTTTCCACAGTCATTGTCAATTTATCATAGTCCGTTTTTTGACCCACACGGGCATTTTCAACTTTATAAACAACAGACTTAACTGGGGAGTAAATTGAATCCACAGGAAGATACCCAATGGGGCATTCTTCTGGGCGGTTTTGTTCAGCGGTCAAATAACCACTTCCTGTCCCCACCAACATTTCAATTTCAATAGAAGCATCTTTATCCAAAGTACAAATCACTAATTCAGGATTCATCACTTCTACCGCATGATTTGTTTCAATCTGACTAGCCTTTACAACACCAGGACCTTTCGCTTTTAAAACGATGCGTTGATCTTCCAAAGATTCCACCTTTAAAGCCAAAGTCTTGATATTTAAAATAATCTCAGTCACATCTTCACGAACACCAGGGATTGAAGAAAATTCATGAGAAACATCTTTAATCTTAATAGCTTTGACGGCCCCACCTTGCAAAGAAGATAAAAGCACACGGCGCAAAGCATTCCCTAATGTCAAACCAAAACCACGTTCTAATGGTTCAATCGTCATTGTGGCTTTATAGCCCGGAACAATTTGTTCTACCGATTGTTTGCCCGGTTTAATCAATTCTTGCCAATTTTTTTGGATCATCATTGTCTTGTTCCTTTTGTTAAAAATTACACACGACGACGTTTGCGAGCACGACATCCATTATGTGGCACACCCGTAATATCTTTAATTGATGTCACAATCAAGCCCGCCGCATTAAAAGCACGCAAGGCAGATTCACGACCTGAACCAGGTCCCAAACACAAAACATCAATAGACTTCATTCCCCGTTCAACGGCTTTTTTAGCCGCATCATCAGCAGCCATTTGAGCCGCATAAGGTGTTGATTTACGAGAGCCTTTAAACCCTTTCAATCCACAAGAAGACCAAGAAACAGTGTTTCCTTGAGTATCTGTGATTGTAATAATTGTATTGTTAAAAGTGGAATTAATATGCGCAACCCCATTAACAGCGGCTGTTTTCTTTACCCGCACTTTTGTTTTTGCTTTTTTTGTTTCTGCTACCATATCTCTACCTCACCTTACTTCGTTGCCATCTTTTTACCGGCAATAGCAATCGCCTTACCTTTGCGGGTACGCGCATTGGTATGTGTCCGTTGCCCACGCACAGGTAATTTCTTACGATGGCGCAACCCACGATAACACCCCAAATCTACTAACCGTTTAATATTCAAAGAAACTTCACGACGTAAGTCCCCTTCTACATGATAATTTGCATCAATGATTTCACGCAATTTCAATGCTTCCGCATCTGTCAAATCATTCACACGACGAGTCGCAGGAATCCCCGCTTTTGCGCAGATTTCATCTGCAGTTTTCCGCCCAATACCATAAATATAGGTCAAACCGATATTTACCAATTTGTTTGTCGGAATATTTACACCAGCAATACGTGCCAAGGTTCATTCTCCATTATAGTTAAAAAATAATAAGTCCAATTTTGCCTTACAGCTTTTCTTGGTCTAACGGATGGGAATTATACTCTATTTTCCATTAGTTGTCAAGAAATAAAATCAGTACCCTACTACCTTTCGTATTTTTTCACTAACAACATCAATGGGTCCCGTCCCATCAATGCACCTGAGTAGCCCCTTTTCTTCGTAGAATGGTATAATGGGAGCCGTTACTGAACGGTAAGTACGGAGTCTAGATACCACCGTTTCATAGGTGTCGTCCGCCCGTTTAGTAAATTCTTTTCCCCCGCAGCGATCGCACACACCGAACACTTTTGGGGTCTTAAATTTTTCATGATACATTTCACCGCATTTGGCACATTGACTACGCCCCAAAATACGGTCATAGATATATTCATCTGGAACTTGTAAAAACAAAACTAAATCGGGTTCCAAATTTTTATCCTGATAGGGAGGTTGGACAATCGCATTATTGAACAAATCCACTTGGTCTAAGGACCGTGGAAAACCGTCCATAATATACCCTGCGGCATTCTCTGGTTTGCTAATTTCATTCAACATTGCCCGCACAATAATTTCAGGAGGAACCATCTTACCAAAGTCAATTCTGTCCGCAATTTGTTTTCCTAATTCCGAGCCCGTTTTGGCCTCAGCCCGCAAAAGCTCTCCCGCAGAAACTGTCGTTATTTTTAACTTTTCAGCCAAAATCCCTGCTTGAGTTCCTTTACCACTTCCTGGTGGTCCAACCATAATAATATGTCTGAATATTGCCATTATAAGCGCCCCCTTAACTTCGCTTTTTTAATCAACCCTTCGTATTGGTAAGCCAATAAGTGGGATTGTGTTTGATTAAATGTTTCCAATATCACAGAGACAACAATCAATAAAGTCGTCCCTCCCAAGAAAAAAGGAACTTTGAATGTTGCAATTAAAAATTCTGGGAAAATACATAAAACAGTCAAATATATCGCCCCTAAAACAGTTAAACGTGTAATCACATAATCCAAGTATTTTGCTGTGTTTTCACCAGGACGAATTCCCGCAACAAATCCTCCTTGCCGTTTTAAATTATCAGCCGTCTCTTTGGGATTAGATTGTACCCCTGTATAAAAGAAAGTAAAAAAGATAATCAAAATCGCAAAAGTCAGCATATACACCCATTGTCCTGGTGTCAATAAAGTGGACGTTTTTGTCCAAAAATCCGATTCACCAGACCTTGAAAAATACTGAGCAATTCCCACGGGGAGAGCCAACAAAGCACTGGCAAAGATAGGAGGCATCACCCCTGTTGGATTGATTTTTAAAGGTAAATGAGAACTCACCCCTTGCATCACCCGTCCTCCCATTTGGTGTTTAGGGTATTGAATCACAATACGGCGTTGGGCTGTTTCAAACAAAACCACAACATAAATCACCGCAAAAATCATTGCCATAATTAAAAGAATTGTTATCCCTGATAAAGCCCCCGCTTTTCCGTCTTCTAAGATACGAATCAAAGCCTGAGGGATATTCGCCACAATCCCCACCATAATTAAAATAGAAGTTCCGTTGCCAACCCCACGTGCTGTCATTTGTTCTCCTAACCAAACAACGAACATCGTTCCACCCAACAATGAAACAACGGTGGAAAGTTCAAACAGATGTGGATTGGACATAATAACCGCCCCGCCCCGTTCCAAAGCCAACGCCATAAAATAGGCCTGAACAACAGTGATTAAAATGGTTAAACTGCGGGTATATTGTTGAATTTTTCTGAACCCTGCCGCTCCCTCTTTTTTCAAGGCAATCATACTGGGAAAAACACTGGCCGCCAATTGAATAATAATGCTGGCAGAAATATAAGGCATAATATTCAAGGCAAAAATAGACATACGAGATAAAGCGCCCCCCGTAAAGGCGTTAAACATGCCGATCAATCCCCCTTGGTTTTCGGCAAAAAATTCCTTTAAAACACTCGGATTTAACCCTGGAAAAGGAATATATGTCCCAAAACGGAACACAATAATCGCAAAGAGAGTGAACCACAATCTCTTATGTAAATCAGTTGCTCTTGAAAAAGCAGAAAAATCCACACTAGACGCCATTTTTTCAGACATAGAAACCATAATTCACTCTCCCTTTGATTTATTTAGTTTTTTTTGTTGTTTTTTTCACAGGTGTTTTTTTGGAAGTTTTCTTCCCTTTTTCCAACACTGTTTTTTGGATAGGTTCAACAATCACTGCCCCGCCCAGCTTTTCAACCATAGCGATAGCAGATTTTGTTGCCCCAACAACTTTGATTGTCAATTTTGTCTTCAATTCGCCTTTACCCAGCAAACGAACACCATCTTTGACTTTCTTAATCAATCCAGCCTCCATCAAGACCACTTCGTTGATTTCTTTGCCAGCATTCAACAACTTGGCTTCAATCGCCTTTTGCAAATCACCCACATTGATTTCAGAAAATGTCTTACGGAAGATATTTACAAAACCACGTTTTGGCAAACGACGATAAACAGGCATTTGACCACCTTCAAAGGCATTAATGGCTACCCCTGTACGGGATTTTTGCCCTTTAATACCACGGCCTCCTGTCCGTCCTTTACCTGAACCGTAACCACGAGACACCCGCATCAAAGACTTGCGCGCCCCTTTATTATCACGAATTTCATTTAATTTCATTTTAATTCTCCTTATTCAGCCACGGTTTCTTCACGTTGGCCAACAATTTCACCAACTTTTTTACCACGGCGAGCCGCCACATGACGTGGAGCCGCTTCGTCTAACAAAGCCTTAAAAGTGGCACGCACCATGTTGTGAGGATTGCTGGAACCAGTACATTTGGCTACAACATCTTGAATCCCCAATACTTCAAACACAGCACGCATAGGACCACCCGCAATGATACCCGTCCCCGCAGGTGCCGTACGCAATGTCACTTTACCAGCCCCAAAATGACCATAAACATCGTGATGCAAGGTTCGTCCTTCTTTCAAAGGAACACGTACTAACTTACGACGCGCCAATTCTGTGGCCTTTTTAATCGCATCAGGAACTTCCTTTGCTTTCGCATGAGCAAATCCAATACGACCTTTTTTATCGCCAACCACAACCAAAGCAGCAAAAGACATATTACGTCCACCTTTCACCGTTTTAGAAACACGGTTCACATGAACAACCCGATCAATAAATTCATCAGCGGGTTTTTCATCACGATTTGCCCGTTCACGACGTGGCGCACGCTTTTTATCTTGTTTTTCGGCCTTTTCCGCTTTTGGCGCTTGTTCGGCAACTTCTTGTTTTTCAATGATTTCTTCTGTCATTTAATTCTCCTTAGAAAGATAAGCCCGCTTCACGAGCTGCTTCAGCCAAGGCCTTAATACGGCCATGGAACTTATAAGCACCACGATCATACACAACTTCTTTAATTCCAGCTTTTAAGGCCCGTTCAGCAATCAATTTACCGAGCAAAGTCGCCCCCGCAACCGAGGATCCTTTTTCCTTAAAATCTTTTTCTTTGGAAGAAGCACACACAAGAGTCATTCCTTTTTTGTCATCAATCAATTGCGCCTCTATATGGCGTTCAGAACGATTCACAGACAAACGGATACGACCGGCACTTTTTTGCTTTAACGCAAAACGCACACGATTTTTCCGGCGTTCAAATGATGTAATCTTTTTCATTTTCTTTCTTCCTTATTTCTTTTTACCTTCTTTGCGTAAAATAGTTTCTTCAACATATTTTACACCTTTGCCCTTATATGGTTCAGGCTTACGATAGGAACGAATTTCAGCGGCCACTTGCCCCAATAATTGCTTATCAGAACCTGTTAATTCCAACTTTGTTTGATCCGTTACAACGGCCTTTACCCCTTCGGGTAATGTATAATCTATATCATGGGAAAAACCTAAAGTCAACTTTAATTTTTGCCCCATGACTTGAGCACGATATCCCACACCAATCAATTCCAACTTGCGTGAAAAACCTTCTGTTACCCCTTTGACCATATTGGCCATATTGGCACGCATAGTTCCCCAAGCCGCATGAGATTCTTTTGTATCATGTAAAGGTTGAACAGTAAATAAACCGTCCTTTAACTCTACCTTAACACCAGCAGGAATATGTTCTTTTAATGTTCCCAATTTTCCCTTAACAACAACTTCTTCTTCCGTTAAAGTCACTGTCACATCTGCGGGAATTTGAATAGGATGTTTTCCAATTTTAGACATTTCAAAACCTCCTTAAAACACCTTACACAAAACTTCGCCACCTAAATTGGCTTGGCGGGCTTCGTGATCAGACATAACGCCTGAGGGAGTTGATAATACGTAGATTCCCAAACCATTATAGAATTTTGGTAAATCTTTCACTTTTGAATAGACGCGGCGACCAGGGGTAGAAACACGTTCAATTTGTTTAATCACTGGTGCATTTTCATAGTACTTCAATTCAACTTTGAATTCGTCAACGCCCTTACGAACATTCACGCGTTCATAGCCACGAATATACCCTTCCCGCTTTAACACGTCCAAAACACTGGCGCACAAGCTAGAAGCAGGAACCACGACTGTTTCTTTGTTTGCCATACCCCCGTTGCGCAAACGGGTTAGCATATCACCTAAAGGATCTGTCATAGACATCTTTTCTTCTCCTTACCAGCTCGATTTTTTCATACCAGGCACTTGTCCTTCATTGGACAACTTGCGCAGTTGAATACGGCTGAGTTTTAATTTTCTGTAAAAACCATGGGAACGGCCCGTTAATTCACAACGATTATGAACACGAACTTTTGATGAGTTCCGAGGCAACTTAGCGAGTTTCAATGTCGCTTCAAAAATATCTTCAGCAGAAGATTCTTTATTGGCAATAACAGCCTTTAAAGCGGCACGTTTGTTGGCATATTGAGCCACCATTTTTTCACGCTTTTTATTACGATTAATTTGACATAGTTTTGCCATCTTATTTTCCTTCTTTCATAAAGGGCATACCAAAACCGGACAACAAAGCTTTTGCTTCTTTGTCTGTCTTGGCTGTGGTAGCAATCACGATATCCATACCGCGGATTTTATCCACAGTATCATAGTTGATTTCCAAAAAGATAATCTGCTCTTTAATACCCATAGCATAGTTGCCATGTCCATCAAAACTTTTAGCAGAAATTCCACGGAAGTCCCGAATACGAGGCATCGCCATCGTAATGAAACGGTCCAAAAATTCATACATCTTTTCTCTACGCAAAGTGACTTTGCAACCGATGGGCATCCCATCACGCAATTTAAAACTAGCAATAGATTTACGAGAATGTGTGATAACGGCTTTTTGACCCGCAATCGCTTCCATATCTTTCACGGCACCTTCAATGGCTTTTTTGTCTTCTGTGGCTTCACCAACACCCATATTCAAAACGATTTTGGATAATTTGGGAATTTCCATCTTGTTCTTATAGCCAAATTCCTTAACCAAAGCAGGAACGATGACTTCTTCATACTGTTTTTGTAATCTTGTTTTCATTCATTCCTCCTTATTTATCCACAACTTCGCCAGATTTTTTGGCTACACGGACCTTATGTCCGTCTTTATCCATCTGAACACCTAAGCGTGTTGCTTTTTGAGTTTTTGGATCCATAAAAGCCACATTAGAAATATGGATAGGCATTTCTTTTGAAATGATACCACCCGCATTTTCTTGACTGGGCTTTGTATGACGTTTCGCCATGTTGATACCAGAAACGAGGACTTTGTTTTCTTTCACTAAAACTTTAGTGATTTCACCCGTCTTACCCTTATCTTTTCCTGTAATTACAACGACTTTGTCGCCTTTCTTCAACTTTAACTTCATTATAAGACCTCCGGAGCCAAAGACATAATCTTTACAAAACCAGCCGCACGCAATTCACGTGTTACCGGTCCAAAGATACGTGTCCCGATAGGCTCACCTTCTTTATCAACTAACACAGCGGCATTGGTATCAAAACGAATAGCAGACCCGTCTTGACGACGAATTTCTTTTTTCGTCCGAACAATCAATGCACGTTGCACTTCACCTTCCTTGACTTTGCCATGAGGCGCTGCTTCCTTAACGGAGACGATAACCACGTCTCCGATAGAAGCATAGCGTCGACCGGCAGCACCAAGAATCTTAATACACTGAACTTTCCGGGCACCGGAGTTATCAGCTACATCAAGATTAGTTTCTACTTGAATCATAGTATTTACCTTTCGTGCTTGTTAATCTTCAACCACTACCCAGCGTTTTGTTCTGGATAAGGGCCGACTTTCCATAATCCGCACATTATCACCGACTTTGTGCTGATTATTTTCATCATGCGCCGTATATTTTTGCGAACGCTTGATGTATTTCTTGTACACAGGATGCATCACACGACGTTCCACTTGAACAACAACAGACTTGTCCATTTTGTCGCTGACAACAACACCTTGTAATATACGTTTAGGCATTATTTACTCTCCTTGTTTGTAGCCGTAGCCTTTTGAGCCACAGCGGTTTTAATACGGGCTACTTCACGCCGAATTTGACGACGACGAGCCGTATTTTTCAAAGCGCCTTGAGCCTGTTGAAAACGCAGGTTCATAGCTTCTTTGTACAAAGCCTGTTCTTGAGTTTTTAATTCCTCTAAAGACTTCGCTTTAATTGTGTTAAATTTTTCCATTTTACACCTCTTCATCAGCCGTTCTGGCTACAAATTTAGTTTTAATTGGCAATTTCGCACCAGCCAAAGTCATCGCTTCACGAGCCAAGGCTTCACTGACACCATCGCATTCAAATAAAACACGACCAGGTTTCACACGACAAATCCAAAATTCAACAGCACCCTTCCCTTTCCCTTGACGGACTTCAGGAGGTTTCTTTGAAACTGGAACATCAGGAAACACACGAATCCACATACGCCCTTGACGCTTCATGGCATGTGAAATAGCCCGACGAGCCGCTTCAATTTGACGCGCTGTCATACGACAGGGTTCTTCGGCCTTTAAACCAAATTCCCCTTTATCCAAAGATGTAGCATTTTTAGCTAACCCATGAATACGACCTTTAAAAGCCTTACGAAACTTTGTTCTTTTAGGTTGTAACATTTTTCATTCTCCTTAACGTTGTTCGTTCAAGCGTTTGTCTTGAGCCATCGGATCATGAGCCAAAATTTCGCCCTTGTAAATCCAGACCTTAACACCGCAAGTACCGTAAGTTGTGAATGCTGTCGCTTGACCATAGTCAATATCAGCACGCAATGTATGCAAAGGCACGCGACCTTCGTGATACCATTCAGTACGGGCAATTTCAGCCCCACCCAAACGGCCACCACAACTGATCTTGATTCCTTCTGCCCCTTGACGCAAAGCCGATTGAACAGCCCGCTTCATCGCACGGCGGAAAGAAATACGCTTTTCCAATTGTTGAGCCACATTTTCAGCCACCAATTTTGCATTTGTTTCTGGTTTGCGAATTTCAACAATATTCACGCTCACTTCGCTGTTGCCCGCCAACTTCGTCAAGTCTTTCTTTAATGTTTCAATATCTTGACCTTTTTTACCAATAACCACACCTGGACGAGCACAATAAATAGTTACCCGTGCCTTTTTAGCAGGCCGTTCAATCACGATATGACTGATCCCTGCTGTGGCTAATTTCTTTTCCAAAAATTGACGCATTTCAATATCGGCTAACAATAATTTGGCATAGTCTGCATCGGAAAACCAACGAGAATCCCAAGTACGGTTGATACCTAAACGTAAGCCTGTCGGATTAACTTTTTGTCCCATTAGACAGCCTCCTTCTTTGTTTCTTGAGTTGTTTTTTCAGCTTTGGCCTTAGCGGGTGCTTTTTTAGCAACAGGCTTAACAGCTTCGGCTTCTTTAACGATAATTGTCAAATTTGAAAATGGTTTCAAAATACGATGACCTGACCCTTTTGCGGCCGCATGCCAACGTTTCATCACCATGGCTTTCCCCACATAGGCTTCAGCCACAACCAAATTATCAATATCCAAACCAAAGTTGTTTTCGGCATTTGCAATCGCTGCTGTCAAAAGTTTTTTGACTTCACCAGCCACACGCTTGCGAGAGAAAGTCAATTGGACTAAAGCCTTATCAACTTTTAAACCTCGAATCGTTTCAGCCACCAAGTTCAACTTTTGCGGAGAAATACGAATTGTCCGCGCAACTGCTTTTACTTCTTTTTTCTTTGCTACCATCTTATCCCTCCTGTTTGGCTTTCGCATCTGCCGCTGTATGAGCCACAAAGGTTCTTGTCGGCGCAAATTCACCAAACTTATGTCCAATCATATTTTCACTGACCAAAACAGGAATAAACTTATGACCATTATAAACGGCAAAAGTTAAACCAACGAAATCAGGTAAAATTGTTGAACGTCTGGACCATGTTTTAATTTGTTCATGACGACCGGATGCTTTGACTTTCTCTGCTTTTTTCAGCAAATCACCATCAACAAACGGTCCTTTCCATATAGATCTTGTCATTCTAGCCTCCTTTAAGCTTTCTTGACTGCGTGACGAGAACGTACAATCAGGTTATTCGTCCGCTTGTTGTTACGAGTCTTCTTACCCTTAGTCTTCCAGCCCCAAGGTGATACAGGGTTCCGACCACCATTGGTACGACCACCATGAGGGTGATCCACTGGGTTCATGGCAATACCACGCACAGAGGGGCGAATCCCCATCCAACGGGCACGACCAGCTTTCGCCAAAGTTGTATTTTGGTGATCCGCATTTGAAACAGCCCCTACAGAAGCAAAGCATTCTGCACGGACCAAACGCAACTCACCTGAACTTAAACGAATTTGGGCATAGCCAGCATCTTTACCAATCAATTGAGCATAACAACCTGCTGAACGGGCTAATTGACCTCCACGACCAGGTTGCATTTCAATGTTATGCACGATTGTTCCAACGGGCATATTCTTTAACAACATTGCATTACCGGGCTTAATATCGGCTGTTAAAGCGGCAACAACTTTATCCCCAACCGCCAAACGTTGTGGCGCCAAGATATAAGATTGCGTACCATCTTCATATTTAATCAAAGCAATAAAAGCCGTCCGATTTGGATCGTATTCTAAACGTTCAACAACCGCTGGCATATCCAACTTTTGACGCTTAAAATCAACCAAACGATAGGCCTTTTTCACCCCACCGCCACGACGACGAGAAGTGATATGACCATGATTATTACGACCACCTGTGGAATTTTTACCTTCCACCAATGTTTTAACAGGGGCCCCTTTGTACAATTCAGAACGATCAACACCAATTAAGTGTCTTGTTGTTTTGGTTGTAGGTTTATATGTTTTTAATGTCATATTACACTCCCGCAGTCACATCAATTGTTTGACCTTTGGCCAAAGTGATGATGGCTTTCTTCATATCAGAGCGAACACCTTTTTGACCACGGAACAATTTTGTCTTTCCATGAGCTGTCAAAGTATTCACTGCTTTTACTTCCACTCCAAAAACACCTTCAATTGCCTTTTTAATTTGAGGCTTTGTGGCATTCAAACTAACCATAAAAGTTACTTGATTGTTTTCGGAAACTTTCATTGCTTTTTCCGTAATCACAGGACGCACAATGATATCGTATAATTCAGTTTTCACTGATTTTTGTTCGGACTTTTTCATTAGGCTAACCGTCCTTCCAATTTTTGAACCGCTTCTTTGGATAATACCAAAACATCACGGCGAACAATGTCATACACATTTGCGCCTTGAACAGGTAAAACATCAACATTGATGATATTACGAGCAGACAACGCAAAATTTTCGTCCAATTTTTCACCACCAACAAACAAAATGGAATTCCACCCATTCTTTTTGAAAGAAGTTTGGAAAGATTTTGTACTTGGCTTTTTGGCAGACATATCGTCCAAGATAAACAACTTACCATCTCTGGCTTTCATGGACAAAGCCACACGCATGGCTAGGGCACGAATCTTTTTGGTTAAACCATAGGCATGAGAACGCACCACTGGACCAAAAGCAATACCACCATGGTATTTTCCAGGGGCTGTTTTGATACCTTGACGGGCACGACCCGTTCCTTTTTGTTTAAAGGGCTTTTTACCCACACCATGCACATCACCCACATCTTTAACAGCGTGAGTTCCTTGACGGCGTTTATCCAATTGCCATTGGATCACACGGGCCAAAATACCTTTATTCAAATCAACACCGAAAACAGTATCATTCAATTCAATACTGCCAACAGCTTTTTTTGATAAATCAATTACATCGTATTTCATTTGATTATTCCTTTACTTCTTCAGCCTTAGGTGTTTCAACAACCTTTAAGCCAGCAGGAACAGGTCCCACCGCTTGTGTTGAACGCTTTTTGGCATCTTGAATAATAACCATACCTTCGTCATAACCAGGAACAGCCCCTTGCACCATCACCAAGTTGCGGGCTTCATCAACCGCCACAACTTTAAGATTTTGAACAGTGACTTGCTTATTTCCCATTTGACCAGGCATTTTACGGTTTTTAAAGACACGACCAGGCCATTCACGATTTCCCGTAGAACCACCAGAACGGTGTGTTCTTGAAACACCGTGAGAAGCACAGTCCCCACCGAAGTTATATTTTTTCATAACCCCAGCAAAACCTTTCCCTAATGAAATACCAGTGACATCAACCAATTGTCCAACGACAAAGTGGTTTGCACCAATAACGCTCCCAGCGGGGACCAAACAATCTTCGCTTACACGAAATTCTTTCAGTACACGCTTGGGTTCTTGCTTTAATTTAGCAAAATGTCCTTTTTGGGGTTTAGCCAAATGCTTTTCTTTGGCTGTTTTGAACCCAATCTGGACAGCGGTATAGCCGTCTTTTTCCTGAGTCCGAGTATCAACGACTGTACTGTCAATTTTCAAAACAGTTACAGGCAACTGATCCCCGTTTTCTTGGAACAGACCCATCATACCGACTTTTTCTGCGATAACAGCTGTACGCATTGTCTTTTCCTTTACACTTTAATCTCAACATCTACACCGGCGGCGAGGTCCAATTTCATAAGGGCATCAACCGTTTGTGGTGTCGGATCAATAATGTCGAGCACCCGCTTGTGGGTTCTGATTTCAAATTGTTCCCGTGATTTCTTATCGATGTGAACACCGCGATTCACGGTAAATTTTTCAATACGCGTTGGCAAGGGGATAGGTCCAACGACCTGAGCCCCTGTACGTTTCGCTGTATTGACAATCTCAAGGGTTGATTGATCCAACAACCCATGATCAAAAGCTCTTAAACGAATTCTAATTTTTTCCATCTTTAACTACCTTTCTTATCCAGCCATCTTGGCTTTGATTTCATCAGCAATCATTTGTGGCACATCCGCATAATGATCAAACTGCATTGTGTATTGGGCACGCCCTTGGCTCATAGAACGCAAAGTTCCAACATAACCAAACATGTTTGCCAAAGGAACAGTGGCATCAATAACACGGGCATTTCCCCGTGAATCCATACCTCCGACTTGACCACGGCGTGAATTCAAATCCCCAATAATATCACCCATGTATTCTTCAGGTGTCACAATTTCAACCTTCATAATGGGTTCCAACAATTTTGGACCCGCTTTGGCCATTCCTTCACGGAATGCCGCACGCGCCGCAATTTCAAAGCACATCACGTTAGAATCCACTTCGTGATAAGCCCCATCATAAAGAGTCGCTTTAAAGTCTGTGCAAGGAAATCCCGCCAACACGCCTGTTTCAAGGGCTTGACGCAATCCTTTTTCTACGCCAGGGATATATTCTTTGGGAACAGATCCACCCACAACCTCATTTTCAAAAACAAATCCTGAACCAGCAGGTAAGGGTTCAAATTTAATTTTAACCCGAGCAAATTGCCCTGCCCCACCGGATTGCTTTTTGTGGGTATAATCTTCATCATAAAGTTTGGAAATAGTTTCACGATAAGCAACTTGAGGAGCGCCCACATTGGCTTCCACCTTAAATTCACGCTTCATACGATCCACAATGATTTCCAAGTGCAACTCACCCATTCCTTTAATAATGGTTTGCCCTGTTTCAGTATTGGAAGAAACACGGAAAGAAGGATCTTCAATGGCCAAACGATTCAACGCCAAGCCCATCTTTTCAATATCCGCCTTTGTTTTAGGTTCCACCGCAATTTCAATAACTGGATCAGGGAATTCCATCTTTTCCAAAACAACATCAAGACTTTCTGCACAAAGCGTATCACCCGTTGTTGTTTCTTTAAGCCCCACTAAAGCCACAATATCACCCGCACGGGCTTCTTTAATGTCTTCACGGTGGTTAGCATGCATCAACAACATACGGCCAATGCGTTCTTTTTCATCTTTAACAGAGTTGCGCACATAGGTCCCTGTTGTCAGAGTTCCCTGATAAATACGCGCAAAAGTCAAAGAGCCCACAAAGGGGTCATTCATAATCTTAAACGCTAAAGCGGCCAAAGGTTTGTTATCTTCTGAGGCACAAACATATTCACTGCCATCTTTTTCATTGATTCCTTTTGCTTGAGGAATATCAATAGGAGAAGGCAAATAATCCACCACAGCGTCCAACAAAACTTGAATCCCTTTGTTTTTAAAAGCAGATCCACAAAAGACAGGAACGAAAGCACGGGAAATTGTCCCCTTACGAATACATTTTTTCAATGTGTCCATATCGGGTTCTTTTCCTTCTAAATAAGCTTCCATCGCTGCATCATCTTGTTCAACAGCCAATTCAACTAATTCATTGTAATATTTTTGCGCTTCATCTTTTAATTCAGCAGGAATCTCTTGTTCTTCAAAAGTTGCCCCTAAATCTTCAGAGTGCCAAATAATGGCTTTTTGCTTTAAAATATCAACAACACCTTTAAATTCGCTTTCTGCACCGATAGGAAGTGTCATTGGCATAGGACGAGCCCCCAAGCGTTCTTTAATCATGGAAACACAACGGGGGAAATTTGCCCCGATTCGGTCCATTTTATTAACAAAACAAATACGGGGAACACCGTATTTATCCGCTTGACGCCATACTGTTTCGGATTGAGGTTCAACACCTTCCACCCCACCAAACACGGCGATAGCCCCGTCTAACACACGCAAGCACCGTTCCACTTCAACGGTAAAATCAACGTGTCCCGGCGTATCAATAACGTTAATCCGATGACCACGCCAAAAAGCCGTTGTAGCCGCAGAAGTAATTGTAATACCACGTTCTTGTTCTTGTTCCATCCAGTCCATTGTGGCACCGCCATCATGAACTTCACCAATTTTATGTGTTTTTCCTGTATAATACAGAATACGTTCTGTTGTTGTGGTCTTACCCGCATCAATGTGCGCCATAATACCAATGTTTCTGTATAATTCAATCGGAGTTGTTCTGGCCATTTTTCCCCCTTACCATTTAAAGTGAGCAAAAGCCTTATTGGCTTCGGCCATACGATGCGTATCTTCGCGTTTGCGAATCGCAGTTCCACGGTTGTTATAAGCATCTTGCAATTCGTTAAACAACCGTTCTTCCATCGTTTTTTCGCTCCGACCACGAGCAGCCCCAATAATCCAACGAATAGCCAATGCCTGTTGGCGATCAGCCCGAACTTCTGTAGGAACTTGATAAGTGGCCCCACCCACACGACGAGAACGCACTTCCAATTGAGGTTTTACATTGTCCAAAGCCGTCTTAAAAATTTCCAAAGCAGGCTTTTTAATCTTTTCTTCTAATTCAGCCATAGCGCCGTATAAAATGGCTTCAGCGACTGACTTTTTGCCAGCCAACATCAAAGAATTCATAAACTTGGCAACCACGATGTCATTATATTTCGCATCGGCCACCACTTCGCGCTTTTCTGCAGCATGTCTACGTGACATAGTATCTTCTCCTTATTTAGGGCGTTTGGCGCCGTACAACGAGCGCGCTTGTTTACGATTAGCAACACCTTGAGTATCAAGGGTACCACGAATAATATGGTAACGAACACCAGGCAAGTCCTTTACACGTCCGCCACGAATCATCACAACAGAGTGTTCCTGTAAATTATGTCCTTCACCAGGAATATATGAGGTTACTTCAAAACCATTTGTTAAACGAACACGAGCCACCTTACGCAAAGCCGAGTTTGGTTTTTTAGGGGTCGTTGTATACACACGCGTGCAAACACCACGTTTTTGTGGGCACGCCTTTAAAGCGGGCACTTTGTTCCGCTTTTCCACTGCCTTCCGAGATTTACGGATAAGCTGGTTAATTGTAGGCATCTTTTTTCTTCCTTTTCTACCTATTCACAAAAAAATCTTTCATCGACCTATTTCAGGCAAACGAAAGCGCTCATTTTCATTTAAGAAACCAAAACAAGTCTTTGATTTCATTAAATATAACTTCCTGATTTTTCTAAAAAGTCTTTTCCAAAAGACCCCCGAAAGTATCAAACAAGTGGTGTTATTATAGCCTATTTTAGTATCCTTGTCAAGCCTTTTTTACAAGTTTTTTATATAAAAAAGAGCCGACACTCGGCCGACTCTTCTTTTAAAAAAAACAGATTATTCGCAATAATATCCTGCTTCACATTTTGTACATGTCACCTTGTTTTCATAGAAACCAACATTACATGTGAATCCTTCGGGCGTACAAGATTCAACCCCTGCCCCTGTCGGACAAGCAACGCAGGCTGTTCCCCGTTTAAAGAACCCTTGTTTGCAGACAAAATCTGTCCCACTGGTGCATGACTCAGCATTTTTCACACATGTTTTACAAGTCGTTCCCGCTTTATAATACCCTTTTTTACAGGTAAATTCTGTTGTCCCATCACAAATAAATCCTGCTTTTTTATTTTCTGCTGTACAAGCAATACATTTACCATTGACAAGCAAATATCCTTTTTTACAGGTATCAATACAACCTGTTCCCTCAGCATTAGCGATTTTTCCCCCTTGACAGGTAGAACAGGTAGAGGCCCCTTCTGAAGCAGAATACTTATTGATTCCCAAAGTACTACACTTAATACACCCCGCTAAACTGGTTGCCCCCGCTTTAGAGTAAGTTCCCGCAGGACAGGGTTTTCTCACCCGTGCCGCAAAAGCGTCCATTGAAGCCAAACCGATGACACCCGCCACGGCCAAAGTCAAACATAATTTTGAAATTTTCATCAAGTCTCCTTTTTTTGTTGTTAAAAAATAAAACCATTTTCATAAAAGCATATATACAAACAAATGTCAAGCACTTTTTTTATTCACAATAACTTCCAGCAGGACAAGGTTGACATTTTCCCCTTTCGTCTTCAAATTCATAATAACCGTTTGATTCATCACAGACCAATGGATCACATGAAAGAGCATTTTCAATATTGCACTTTTTTTGCGCCGCAACACGAGTGGTCACGCCTGTTATTCCTGAAGATGAACGAGAGGTACTGCTCCCTGTCTGGCCCGAAAGACCTGTTGTACCGGAACGAACAATTTTTTTAATTTTTCTCTTCACATATACTGTTATTTTTTGAATATCTTCGGGACAAGGTTCTTTTAAAATATCTCCCCCCTTATCAGTGGTGGCTTTTTCAACATTCCCCAAGATAGCCATTTTTCCCTTTAAACTGGTGCAAATTCCCGAAGAAATTTTACCCGAAATTTCCACCTGAACCGTAGGAGATCGAGCTGCATTTCCCAATAACATAAAGGCCATTGTCTTATCTCCTTGTGTCGCATTAACCGTTTTAAAAGAATAGCCATATTTATCTTGCCCAGATTTATTGACATATTCAGGGGTATAGACGGTTTTCTTATGACCCTTTGATAATTCTGAGTTGGCCACCACTTCTTCCACCCTTAATTGAACTTGCTCAATAATATATTTCGCCCGAACAGAGTTTAGCCCCGCCTGAAAAGCCGCAATAGAGGCCACCGTAAAAACTCCCATAATCGCCATTACCGCAATAATTTCCAACAATGACCTGCCGTTTTCCGCCCGATAAAACATTTTAAATCCTTTCTTGTTAAAATAGCCTCTATTTAGTAGAGGCTATTCAATTTTTTATAAATGTCAAGATTTTTTTTAAACCTTACCGAAACGCCGCTCTCTGCGCCCATAGGCTTCTATGGCAATATCCAAGTCTTGTTCATTAAAATCGGGCCAATAAATCGGCGTAAAGTAAAGTTCTGCATAAGCCATTTCCCACAAAAGAAAATTACTAATCCGTTGTTCGCCACTGGTCCGAATAACCAAATCAGGGTAAGGAATGCCACGGGTAGAAAGAGCCTCACGCACTGTTTGCTCATCAATGGAAGAAAGCCGATATTTTCCTTCAGCCACCTCCAAAGCAATCTTCTTGATAGAGGCAATGATGTCTTCCCGCCCCCCATAAGAAAGGGCCAAAATAACATGGAAATCATCAAATTGTTCCGTTTCCCGTTCAATTTCATGCATTCTTTCCACCATATCATCAGGAAATTTTTCCTCATTACCGATAAAAGAAATATGCACTTTTTGTTCAAGTAAATCTTTAATATCTTCCTTTAAGTACTTGCGAAATATATCTAAAAGACATTTCACTTCAGCCTTCGGACGATTCCAATTTTCAGAAGAAAAAGCAAACAAGGTGATATACTTCACCCCTCGGGCTTTGGCGTGTTCCAAAATAGGACGCACATTTTCGGCCCCTTGTTTATGCCCTGCACTGCGGGGCAACCCTTTTTCAGTCGCCCAACGACCATTACCGTCCATAATGATGGCGATATGGGTGGGGATATTGGGGACTTTTTCTTCTTGATTCATCTTATACCTGTTTCAATTCTGTTTCTTTTTCTTTTAACTTTTCGTCCATCTCCCCTATGGCTTTATCGGTTAAATCTTGAATTTCTTTTTCATAACGTTTAAAATCGTCCTCAGGAATAGAGGCTTTAATCGTTTTCAAAGTATCATTGGCTTCACGTCGAGCATTTCGGACAGCCACACGCCCTTCTTCAGTAAAACGATTTGCGATACGAATAATTTCATTACGCCGTTCTTCTGACAAAGGGGGAATAGGAATCCGAATCATTTGCCCATCGTTCATGGGATTTAATCCCAAATTCGCCTCAACAATGGCTTTTTCAACGGCCTTTAATTGGGATTTATCCCAAACTGTCACAGAAAGCATTCTGGCTTCTGGCACACTGACCGCTCCCACTTGATTCAAAGGAACAACAGAACCATAGGCTTCCACCATAATACCGTCCAGCAAAGCCGTACTGGCCCGCCCCGTTTGAAGCCCAGAAAAATTATGACGCAACGCCTCTTTGGCTTTTTCCAAAGCGACCTGCATTTGAGATTTAATTGTGTTAAAATCCATATTTCCTCCTTATAAAAATGGGGGTGCTAGACAGGCCAACACCCCTTTTGTATTAGCCCATTTGTTTGGCGACTTCAGTCGCAAAATCTTCTTGCTTCTTTTCAATACCTTCGCCCAAATTATAACGGACAAAGGCTGTCGCTGTGCAACCTGATTCCGCCAAAACATCTTTGACTTTCTTATCAGGATCCATCACAAAAGCCTGCTCCAATAACACAGATTCTTCATAATATTTACGCATACGACCTTCCACCATCTTTTCAATGATTGCTTCAGGTTTGCCACTGGCACGGGCTTGTTCAGCATAGATTCCCCGTTCATGAGCCGCTGTATCCGCATCTACATCAGCAATGGACAAAAATTTAGGCGCACTGGCCGCAATATGCATGGCAACTTTCTTACCCACTTCAGCCGCATTCGCCCCCGTTAAAGCCAACAATACGCCAATTTTACCTAAACCATCGGCTACCGCTGTATGCATATAAGAAACAACTGTTTCCCCTTGGACAACCGCCACACGGCGCAGGCTCATATTTTCACCAATTTTGGCAATCAAATCCACCAAATTATCTTGGACAGACTTCCCATTCAAGGTGGCCGCTTTTAAAGTTTCCAAATCTTTCCCATTTTCCAAAGCCAATTCAACCACTTGCTTTAAAAAGGCTTGGAAATCCGCATTTTTGGCCACAAAGTCTGTTTCGGAATTAAGTTCCACAACAGCCCCTTTGTTTCCTTTAACAGCCAAACCAACCAATCCTTGATTCGCCACACGCCCTGCTTTCTTTTCGGCCACAGAAACGCCTTTCTTACGCAAAAAGTCAATGGCTTTCTCCAAATCGCCCTCACAGGCCACCAAAGCCTTTTTGCATTCCATCATACCAACGCCTGTTTTTTCACGCAATTGGCCAACTAATTTTGCATTAATTTCCATCTTAATCCCCCTTGTTATTAAGCTTCTACAGGTGTTTCAACCGCAGCACCCACATCAACGCCGGCGGCTTTTAATTCGGCTTGGATACCGTCCAAAACAGCCCCACTAATTAAATCACAGTAAAGTTGAATGGCTTTAGAGGCATCGTCATTGCCTGGAATCGGGTAAGTAATACCATCTGGATTCGCATTAGAATCGCAAATAGCAATCACGGGGATTCCCAATTTTTTCGCTTCAGCAACGGCCAAATCTTCCTTCACCACATCAATGATGAAAACCAAATCAGGACGGCCATTCATATCACGAATTCCCCCCAAAGAAGCATTCAAT
Source organism: uncultured Alphaproteobacteria bacterium (assembly GCA_934216505.1). Classification (GTDB taxonomy): domain Bacteria; phylum Pseudomonadota; class Alphaproteobacteria; order CAAHEQ01; family UBA3637; genus UBA3637. Next base: position 36,137 of record CAKQBW010000001.1, on the reverse strand, counting down.
TTTTCCCGTTCACGTTCAATGTTTAATTTTTCCTTTTTTGTCAAACCAGAAAAACCATCTTTTTCCATACGAGCATCAATTTCCTTTAAACGTTTAATGCTGGCAGAAATTGTCTTCCAGTTTGTGAGCATCCCCCCCAACCAACGCTTATTTACATAAAATTGACCGCAACGAGCCGCAGCATCAGCTACCACTTGTTGTGCCTGAGCCTTTGTGGCGACAAACAAAATCTTGCCCCCTTTTGCAGCCACATCACGGACCGCTTCCATAGCACGATATAAATTAGGCACTGTTTGCCCCAAATCCATAATATGAACCCCATCACGAATACCGTAAATAAAGGGAGCCATCTTTGGGTTCCAGCGACGAGCATTATGACCAAAATGAACACCAGCTTCAATCAGCTGACGCATTGTAATTGTTGGAAGAGACATTTTCAAATTCCTTTCTTCTTTCCAGTTAAACCTCTGCGAGAAGTAGCATTACCAAGCCTTTGATAACACTGGAAATCCTTTCAACCGATTCAACACAAATCGGGGGATATTCCCGCATGCGAATTATTCATCCCACCATGGAATGAATGGAGGCATTATACCAAATCCAAAAACAAAAGTCAATTCTTTTTTTAATGTAAAAGAGGCGACCAAGTCGGATCCGTTGCTTCGTTAGGCGTTTTCAAACGCCGCTCATTATATCCCGCCACATCAATGGAATAAATATAGGCTTTCTTTCCCCGCTCTTGCCGACCAAATACAATAAACCGGCCATTGGGGGACCACGTGGGCCCTTCCACCAAAAAGCCTTGAGCAATTAAACGTTCTCTTGTCCCATCAGGGCGCATCAAACCAATATAGAACACCCCATCTTTTATTTTTGTAAAGGCGATATAATCCCCCCGAGGCGACCAAACAGGCGTTGCATAAGTCCCTTCCCCATAACTGATACGATGTACATTAGCCCCATCAGCATTCATGACATACAGTTGCTGTGTGCCTCCTCTATCTGAATTAAAAACAATTTGCTGACCGTCAGGGGAATAGCTGGGGGAAGTATCAATAGCGGGGTGGTTTGTCAATTTTGTTTTTTCCTTTGTGTCCAAACGATAACGATAAATTTCCGAATTTCCCCGTTGTGAAAAAGACATAATCAGATCCTTACCATCGGGAGAAAAGCGGGGCGCAAAAGACATCCCCGAAAAATTACCCACTAATTCAGAGGTTTTTGTTTTTAAATCCATTAAATAAACTTTAGGTTCTCCATCTTGATAAGAAAGATAAGCAATTTGACGCATATTCGGGGAAAAACGAGGCGTCATAACCATTTTATCGGCAGAGGTCAAAAATTGAAGATTTGCCCCATCTTGATCCATCACAGCCAATCTTTTTTGACGATGTTTTCCCTTTCCTGTTTCTGAAACAAAAACGATTTTTGAATCAAAATACCCCTTATCCCCCGTCAAACGTTCATAAATACTGTCCGCCACAATATGGGCCAACTTGCGCCAAGAATCAGGTTTCGCTGTAATCTTTTTGGCCGCCATTTGGGTATTGGAAAAAATATCCCACAACCGAAAAGAAACTTTGAGTTCTTGGGTCAAAGGGTCTTGTTCCACTTGAGATTGCAATAAAACCTGCGCATTCAACACCTGCCAATCCGAAAAACGAGGCTCATCTTGAATCTCTTTAAACTCCTGTAAATAGGCTTCAGGCTCTATCACACGAAAAAGCCCAGAATTTTCCAAATCATCACGAATTACCTGTATCATCTTGTTGGATAGGTCTTTCAGTTGGTCTTGGCTGGACGGTACGGGCAATGCCAAAGGCACAGGACTATTTTTTGCCCCACTCACATCTATTTTTAACAGAGCATAACTTGTTCCATAAAACATAGAAAACAACATAAAAAGAACAAATTGAAAAATGCGCATTTTTGACTCCTTTATTTTATAAAGGCATATTTTGTCCCAAAAATCAAGATAAAAAAAGCGGAACATACCCGTTCCGCCTCTTTTTTATTCAAGGACAACTTACCAACCAAAAGTAACTCCCCCACGGAAAGTGGTACTGTTATTTCCCGCATAAGACGCCCCCACATTCATCATGACATTATCATTAAAATAATGGAAAGCCCCCAGCGCATACCCCACTTTGCCCCGATAGGTCCCAGCCCCCAAGGAAAGTTGGGTGTCATTACAGGCCCGTGCATTGGGTTGTAATCCTGACATAGCCGCCAAGGAAGCAAAACCGGAATTCATCCGATCGTCCATTTTGTCAATTTTATTATCCAAACTATTCATTCGGGCATCATACTTTTTATCCAAACTATCCACACGAGCCTCTACACGATTCAAATTGGTATCCAACAACCGAGAAGCTGAAGTTAAATCAGACGCAGAAAGAATATACCTTGTCCCCGTCAAATCCATGTCTCCAATAGCATTACCTGTCGCCTGAAGTCCAGAAACAACCGAAGTCGTCGTCGCCGCATTGATGGTTGCATTACTGCTGGCTAAATTGGTACGATCCCCGATGGCGGCATCTAAATCAGTGAGGTTTTTGGACAAGGTGTCAGACGCTGTGATATTATTCGTCGTTCCTGTTATTGTCCCGACTTTCGTGTCAATTTTACCAATAGCCTCTACCACATTTTCGCCGTCCGAAACAACATTGTTGGAAGTGTAATCCGTCACCCCAACAGCCCCTGTACTGGGCTCATAACTCACGCCCAATTTACCCGCCAAATTACTTAATCCTGTATCTTGGGTCGTATTTTTGGTCGTGTTTGTATTTACTTGATCGGCCACTTCACTTAAGGCCTCAGACAAAGTGGAAGCAGTTCCACCTGTAATCGTTGTCCCTGAATAAGCCGCATTTTCGGCAGACTTCAAAACAGTTCCCGTTGTTGCCAAAGTTGTCTCATTTCCTGAGGTTAAGGCACTAGCCCCATCATCAACAGAAGAAATGGCACTTGATGAACCCACCGTCAAGGAACTCCCAGAAATGGCTCCCCCAGAAATCGCCCCACCCGCCACAGATAAGGACGCTCCCGTAATTTCACCATTGGCCGTTATCTTGCCAACTGTGATGTCTGTGGAAGCATTTAAGGTTTCTTGTTTCGCATCCAGTTGATTTTGAATGTTGCTGGTAACCCCATCAACATAATTGAGTTCCTCAACAGTTGCGGTCAGCCCTGTCAAAGTATCCGCTGTTCCAACGGTTGCGGTAACTAAATCATCTGTTGTTACCAAATCAGCGGTAAAACTTTCGCTGGCACTTCCGCCGCCTGCGGCTTTCGTTGTGGCCGAAAGGGTTGGACTGGAAACCGATACATTTTCTTGTTCAGTGGTATTATCATAAGTCCCCGTTATTTGAACACTTGCCCTCGCCTGTATGGAAAACACTGTTCCCAACAATCCAGCCAACAGCACAGCATTGTATTGATTGAGCAAAATCCTTAAAACGGTTTTAGATATTTTCATCTTTTTTCCCTTTCAATAAAAACCCCATATCCCTTTTATAACAAAGCCCTATACGAAAGTCAAGAAAAAATTTAATAATGAGGGGGTGGCGTTTCTTCGCTGAGTGGTTTGACCAAATTTTCAGCCCTTGACTCACGCAAATTCTGCCACTCTTTCGCTAATTTTTCAACTAACTTTGACACACGAATCACCTCTTTGGACAAATCCTCTATCTGACGATCCTGTTCCATCAAACGCATTTGTAAAGAAACAATTTCGTCTTGCATTATTGAACTTTTCCCAAACGATTCAACACTTCCTTTTTCCCCAAAATTGCCATAATTTGGTATAAATCAGGTGATTGAACACGCCCTGTTATTAAAATTCGCAAAACTTTTGCCACATCAGCCACAGAGCCTTTGTAATCACTAGGGTGTGCTTTATAATCTTTCATATTGGCCGCAAAACCATTCTGACTGGCTACTTGCTTGACCTTATTAAACCAAGTTTCCTTATCATCTTGATCATTGTAAATAGCCGCATAATCTTTGGCAATTTTTTGAACATCTGATTCAATCAAAGGCGCCCACAAAGTACAATCTATCGTTTCAGGTGCATTAAAGAAATACTCGCTTTCTTTTTCCACATCAGACCACTTCGTTAAATCCTTGCGGGATTTATTCCCTATCCCCCGTTCAATATTCAAAATAGCCTTGAGCATTTCTGATTTTGATTCCATTTTTTTGGCAAAGGCAGGGTTAAACTTTTGCGCCCATTCAAGAGTATATTTATAAACTTCCTCCGCCGTCATACGGGCAATCACTTCCCGACAGATACTGTGCAATTTCACAAAATCAAATAAAGCCCCCGCTGTATTGGATATCTTATTGAAATTTAAAGGAAAATCTAAAACGGGTGTTGTCGGATTAGCTTTACGCCATTCTTCAAAACTGGCATTCATCAAGTTCAACAGATATTCCAACACCGCATCTTGAGGATACCCATTTTGCGCAAAATATTCTATATTCGCTTCAGGATCCAAACGCTTGGAAATTTTGCGCCGTTTTCCCCGTTCGTCCATTTTTTGCAAAAGAGCGTGGTGCGCATACTTCGGTGGTTGCCATCCCATCATTTGAAACATTTGTAAATGCAAAGGCAAAGAAGATAACCATTCTTCCCCACGCACCACATTTGTTGTCCCCATCAAATGATCGTCAATTAAGTGGGCAAAGTGATAAGTGGGCAATCCATCTCCCTTTAAAATCACGATATCCATATCATACTCAGGCATAGACAACTTTCCCTTTAATAAATCATCAACAACAATGCGATTTTCATAATTCCCCGGTGAGCGCATTCTGATGACAAAAGGCTTACCCGCTTTTAAATTATCCAAAATTTCTTGATCAGTTAATTCACGACATTTAGCATATCGGCCATAATAGCCTGGGCGCAAGCCTTGCTTTTCTTGAATTTTACGCATCATTTCAATGTCTGAAGCCGCACAAAAACACGGATAAGCCAATCCTTTTTTCACCCATTCCTTGGCATAGGCTTGATAAATATCCCTACGCTTTGATTGCGTATAAGGCCCATACTTTCCAACCTCTTTCCCCGAAATTTGAGGCCCTTCATCGGGATTAATTCCATAATGTGAAAGGGCGTTTAAAACAACCTCCACAGCCCCCTCCACTTTACGGGCCTGATCTGTATCTTCTACCCGTAAAAAGAAAACGCCCCCATGGGTATGCGCCAAGCGTTCCGCCAAAAAACCTTGGTAAAAATTACCGATATGCAAATACCCCGTTGGACTGGGTGCTAATCGAGAAACAATCGCCCCTTCGGGCAAATGCCGCTTGGGATAAAGTTTTTCAATTTCCTTTATTGAAGGAAGCCTATCAGGAAATAATAAATTCAAAATTTCGGGTGTCATTATTTGTATCCTTTCTTTTTATAAAAGGGGATTATATCACATTATTGATTTTATTTCAAGAACTACTATTTCGTTGCGGGGACTAAAATTTCGGCAAAATACCCTGGGTGAATCGGTTGTTGCGCATAAATAGGATTCACCTGACGAATATAATATTCATCCTTTTTTACCTGATCTTGAACTAACTTAAAGAAATCCTCCGCTTTCCTGTCATAAGTATTTGAATTTAAAACATAATAACGACAGGCTTCCGTTGAGATATTGACTACCCCACAGCGTCTTACTTTGGGGGGAATATCACTGTTGCGAACAATAAACCGTTCCATACCTGATACTTTTTGTTGAACGGGTTGAGAACTGCCTCCCCCCATAGAACAACCAAACATCAGTCCCAAAAGGAAACAGCCCCCCAACACATACCACAGATAAGTTTGAATCTTTCCACGCACCTGTTGAAGATCTAACCCCGCCAATTTTGCCTTTAGATTGTTGATTTGATTTTGCGATTGAGTTTCCGTTGTTTGTTCCTCTTGATTTACAGGAGTCGGCTCAGGTTGAGCGGGCTGAGGAATCGGAGTGGGTTGGATTTGAGGCGACACAGGGGATACAGGCTCAGTGGGTTCCTGCGGTGTTGGACTCGCCTGTACTTGCACATTTTGAGGTTGTGAAGACCCAAGCTTTTGTTGCACCGATTGTGGAGCCATTTGCGCTTCCCTTTCGGGCGTTTTTTCTTCATTTACGCCTTGCGTTGGAATATCAGGGGCTTGAAAAATTGGATCTGTCATTTTATTCTCCTTCTTTTGTTAAATTTATATAGTTAAATTTCATAATCAATAAAAGTTCTGATGTTTTTTTATTGGGCACAGGTATCCCAATAACCGCCGCTTCTTGATTTAAGGCAGTGGAAAAATCAAAGGACACAACCTCCCCTTCTTGACTATCAATCGTCAAAGTGGAACTGGTCTGCCTTTTATTTTTCATATCTGAACTAAACAAAACAGACATTTTAGTATAGGGGCTTTCTAACATACACTCCCCAAAATTAAACCGCACACGCCACCCATTGGGAACAACTGTTTGCCCCTGTGCCAACGGAATTACTTGATCATAATTCATCGCTTTCGCCACCAACTGATAGGCATTCACCATCGGCTTTAAAACCATCAAATTTCCCGCCACCCCTTGCGTACTAGAGGCCACTCTATCTGCCCCAAAAGAAGATAAAATTTGTTGCCAATGGAAAATATTGGCGTTCGGTTTGACTTCATAAACGGACATCTGAACAGACAACAGCCGCTTTTCCTTTATCAAAGCCCCCATCAAAGAACGCACTTTTTCCAACTCAGAACGGGTCAGTGATAGTGTCAGTTGATAATTATGCCAATCAACCGAAATTGGATTAAACTTGCCACCACTCATGGCATCTACAACCGCCATCATCACTTGTTCATTATGGGGCAGTTGTATAACCGCCTTTGATTTTTCTTTCAACGTTAAAACTTTCTTTTCGGCATCGTAACTAAAAAACACACCGGCTTTTTTCGTCAATTCTTCAATCACTGCCGATAGTTCCCCGTTTAAAGAAGTCGCCGACATCACAGGGCACACTTCTAATTCAGATTCAATTTCAATCTTTGTTTCATGAAATAAATTTACTAACGCTTGATCCAAAGGTTGTTTTCTGAAAGAAAAGTTATTGACCTTAAACCTAGGCAACACCCCTGTTTGAGCGGGCAAACGAACAACAAAATCATTCTGTGTTAAAGGCACAAAAGTGGCCACGCCTTGTTCGTTAAAAGAATCTACCTGACACCTGAGAGGCATTTCCAAATCAAAATACTTAAAAGAAGGCGTCAAATCCATTCCCGCCTGTACCGAGAAAGCTTTTCCCAAGAAAAAAGCGACAAAAGAAAGAAAAAAACAAATTTTTTTTAAATACATTTAGCGTCCTTTTTATGTTTTTTTGGGTTTCAACGAAAAACTTAACTTTCTTTGTACACTATTTTGCGGGTTTTGTGAAGTCTTTTTTTCTGTTTCGTCTTTTTCCATCCTATTTATTTTTTCTTGAGTTTCCTCTTCTAATTTTTGATATTGTTCCTTCACGGCCTTTTCGTCAAAAGGTGTTTCCTCCTCCAACAATTCAAATCCATCGGGAGCTGGGCCCAAATATTCTGTTTCATTACTTTCATCTAAATCACCCAAAGTCTTTTTCACCTTATCCAAATCCACATTCTTATCAATCAAGGCCGTTGTATCAGATTCACAATTTTCCACGGCCACTTGAATATCCGACTCTATCGCTTGTCTTTTGCGGCGCAATGCCTCAAGCCCTCCTTCATAAAAATGATTCACGACACTAATGTCTTGAAGGGCTTCTGCCCCTTGAATTGCTTTGACCGATTGACGCATTAAATCCACCAACATACCATAATAAGGATAGGCAAAAACCTCTATATTCCCCAATTCCAAACAACGGGAAGAAAGCCAGGCTTGCAAGTCGTCCAAAAGACGAATCATTTTCAGGGCTTTTTTAACGGTAAAGACCTCCTCTGAATCTTCCGCATAAGGAAAGTCAGGGGTTGGCTCTTGTTCAGACTCTGGCTCAGAAATAGGGATTTGAGGTTCAGTAAGAGTTTCAGGGGCTGACACAACTTCCTGGTGAATTTCTGAATCACTAGGCAAAATGGGCTCCTCCGTTGATTCTTCCATAGGAACAGAGTCGGCACCCTGTTCTTCTTCTAAAACAGGTTCTTGGGCTTCCTCTTCTGTTGGATAAGGTAAATTTAAATCTTCTTCAGGCGTTTTTGCCTCGGCTTGAGCCGCTATTTTCGCCTCTAATTGACGATATAAATTTTGCCCTGGCTCTCCAAAAAAATCCAACCAATGTTTTAAAACAGGCAACCGTTCTTCCATTATTTCAGAATCAGGCAATTCAGCCAAATTTAAATAGGTTTGGGCTTCATTCCACGCCGTCAAAGACGCATAATAATTGAACACATCGTTCAACTTTTCCTTTAAATCAGGTGGCAATCCCCCCAACTTTTGAAAAACTTGCTCTGTCCAATTTTCCCCCAACTCAGAAACAAACACATCAACTGTTTTTTCCAAAGACTCTTGTGTTCTTTCATAACTATTTAAAGCATTTATAATTCTTTCTTGATTCATTTTTCTAACCCTCATCTTCTATAATGTCTGAATAATTTTGTCCCATTTCCATCGGTTGTTTTTCAACCCCTTGTGCAACTTGTTTGACATTCTTTACTGAATCAGCCAAAAGTTGTGTTTGTTCCATCAACAACCGTTGCTGTTCTTGCATCTTATGCCATTCCTCTTTTGAAATATGGATATTTTCTGAGGTGTCAAAGGCAACCTCATCTTGGTCAGGATTAGGCAAATACCCTTTATTTTGATTTTGTTGAGAAGAATCCGCATTTTGATTTTGGTGAAACTGTTGTTGCAAAAAATCCAAATAACTGCGCACCTCACTGCCCCCCATTAAAGTGGATAACAACCGTTTTTCTTCCACTGTTGCAGACAGCAACAACTGATTGTATTCATCAACAAATTCTGGTTTAAAACAATGTAATGAACGATATAAATTGACCAACCTTTGGGCCACCAACAATTCTGTATTTTGTTTGGAAACTTTTTGCTCTTGGAATGCTTTTAACAGCGGATTTAAATTTTCATTAAACACAGATCCCCCTTTTCCCCCTCACTCCTCAAATCAACACGGCCCAAACGATGCGTTGCAATAAAGATTTATGACAGGTCCATTTTTTCCCTTTATCAAAAGACACAACCTCACATATGTCAGATTGCACACCTTTTAATTGCATAAAAAAGGTGTGATCATCTTTGGACACCAAAACCCAATCATTTAAGCGCAGAGGCATGGTGGGAGAAACAACCAAAACCGCCCCTTCGGGTAAAGATGCATTCGCCTGACCTCCCACTGTACGCAGGGCATACAAATTTGGATCATTTGCCAAAGTAGAAGGACACAACACTGAGCCCGTTGGATTGTCCTGATGCATTTTTACTTGGGCGTTTTCTAAAACAGTGCCTGTAATGGGCAAAGTAATTTCCTTTGATTCAGCCACCCGCATCATCAATCGGGACATCGGCAAGTCATTATACCCCCCCTTAAACAACGCCACTCCTGTTTTATTGGTGTTGTTTTTCAATTCGTCCAAAGCCCCTGCGTTATCCAATTCATAAATTTTTAATTGCAAATCATCGGCACTCATTCCCATAGAGCGGGCAATATTTTCAAAGGTCTTTTCATCAACTTCCCGTTGTCCCATTTCAATTCGGTGATAGACGGACAAAGTCATTTTTGCCCCCTTAGCCACCCCATTTAAAGTCATCTGTTTTTGGCCCCGAATATAGCGTAAGCCTGCCCCTAAAGTTTTAAGCCCCCCCCCTAAATTTATTCCTGAGCGTTTCTTTTGTTCGTCTTGCCAGGCCTTTAAAACCTCTGGTTGAGAAGAAGCCGAAGACACCAAAATCACCTCGGTTGGGCAATCCAAAAATTTAGCCACTTTTTGAATTTGCGCAGCATTTAAGCGGCGATAACCTTTTTCTATTTTACTGAGAGCCGAAATAGATAATCCAAGCAATTTGGCGATTTCCGTCATTCGCCGCCCACGAACACGGCGCAACATTCTTAATTGATTTGGAAATACAATCTCTTCCATAACTTGACTCCTTTTTCTATACTATACACAATTTTTTTTCATTTTAAAAGTAAATTTTTACTTAAAAATCTTTTTTACCAAATCCCCTGGAAATTTGGCGGCATTTTTAATCTTTCGCATCGTATTTCTGGGTGCATTTGCCACCGCCGAGACGGCCCCTTTAATAGCGGCTTTCGGATTATCGTAGGCCACTTTTTTCGCCATGTATTTTGCAAAGCCCGCTGCCTCTTTTGTCGCCGTTCCTGCACTCTTAACACCTTGAACAATATTTTGAGGGGCATTTACCACTGCTGATACAGTCCCCCTAATGGCCTCTTTAGGAACATCATAGGTGGCCTTTTTAACCACATGAGCAGAAAAGCCCACCACATCTTTGGTTGTTTCAGCCGCTTCCTTTACACCTTTGGCAATGTTTTGGGGCGCATTTACCACCGCCGATACGGTCTCTTTAATCGCCGCTTTAGGAACATCATAGGTCGCCTTTTTCGTCATATGGAGGGAAAAGCCAACTAAATCTTTAGTCGTTTCTGTCGCATTTTTAACCCCTTGTTGCACCCCTTTAACAATGTTTTTAGGGGCATTCACAACAGCAGAAACTGTATTTTTCACTGTTTCAGGGGTAGCCCCAACGGCATGGACGGTAGACGAAATTGTTTTTGTGGTTCCCCGCAACCCCCAAGAAATCAGTTTTCCCGCATAAACCATCGGTACCCCAATAATGGCCCCAATCCCTGTTTTATTCAATAATTGACCACCCCCCACCAAAATCCTTTCTGCTTTTCCCGCCATTTTTTGGGAATAATAATGCAAGGCATTCGCCGAATTTTCGGCATAACGACGGGGGGCAAAACTGGCCGATGAGGTTTTAAAGCCCAAATACATATTTTTTAATTCGTTTTCAGCCGCCGCTATTTTGGCTTGTTTATTCAATAATTGTTGCTTGGCTAACTGTAATTTTTTTTCAGCCATTTCAGCCTCTTTTTGAGCCTCCTGTGCTTTTTTTGCTGCTTCAAGGGCTGCTTTTTTTTCTGCTTGTGTCGCCGAAGCCAATGCAGCTTTCCTTTCTGCCTGTTCCTTTTGCGCCACCATTTCAGCGGCTTTCTTGGCCAAATTATCCCGTTGAAGTGCCCGTAGATTGATATTATCCTGCAAGCGGGGCAAATCTTTCTTCATTGTCTTGATGTCTTCTTCTTTTTCCATATCCGCCGTTTTAAAGCGCAAGTTTTTATTATTGGAAATCTCAGTCGCTTTTCGGGTCATCTGCTGCGCTCTAGCCACTGTTGTCATCGCCATTTCAGAGAACAACCCCGCCGAGGTTGCACCACTCACCCCAAACAATCCTTCCAATATAGAGGTCATAGATTGCATAATTTTAAGCGCAAAATAAGCCGAAATAATCAACATAAAGAAGAAACGCCCCGCCCCACCACTGTAAATCACATCATATAAATTTTGACCATAATCTTTGGAATAAGGGGCCATGATGGCATTTCTTAAATTATCTGAATCAGGACTGACAACACTTTCAAACATCACCATAACTAAGGCTATTGCCAACGCTAATCCCAAAAATTCCACAATTGTATGTAAAAAGAAATTCCACCCTTTCCTTGTAAAGTCTCGTGTGATAGGGAACGCTATTGCCGCCACACACCAAGGAATCATAATCAAAAACAAAGCCAAACGCATAAAAATATCCATCAACCGAAAGGCGACTAAAAAGCCAAAAATAGTAAAAACTCCCACCAACAACCACCCCGTCAGCCACATTCCCAAATTTGGGAACTTAAGACCAAAATAACTGGATTCATCTGCCCGTGAAAATTCAACCAACGACTGTCCCATCGCTGTAAAAGGGCCCACTTGGTTATAAAACTTTTGCGTCATACACAACAATTGATTCTTCATTTGATCATTTAACAAGGATTCTTGATTGCTGTCATTATTTAAAGGAATCAGTTGCTGAGAAAGCGTCGTGGCCATATAACTATTGACATTGGAATTATAGGAAGAATATCCCATTTCTCGGGATGATAAAAGTCTGCTTGACATATTTCCCAAAAAGTTATTCATCATGTTGGAAAAACTGGCTGAATCCCCTGTCTGGCAATAATTCATAGAAGTGCGAGTTGTCGTCGGGGTAGATGAAGAAACCAAATTTGTTATCGTTGTTCCAAAATTATCCGTTGGTAAAGCCGCCTCACTCACCTTTTCGGATAAACCAATGCCAATCCCCATCACTGGGTTTAAAAAATTGGTATATAAGGCTGTCATTCCATTGGAGGAAAGAACAATCGCCACTAACGATACAACAATAAAGCGAATTAAAGTTTGCGATACAAAAGTTGAAGTCTTACTTGGGAATGCGATAGAGGTAATTCCCGTAAAAATAATCCAGCCCAGAAAAAAGAGTTTCAACAACATAAAAGCCACCTGAACCATCACTGAATTTAGGGTAAAACTTAAATTTTGAATCACCACAAAGACAACCGCCGCCATATCACAAGGCCAACACCCAGACTCTTCATTCGCCAAAATTTCCATCACGGTATGAACTTTTTTATTTTTTTCATTCTCCAAATGATGACGTCTTTCATAATTAGAACATAATGTCATCAATTTTTGGGCACAATCATATTCAGATGAACAAGAACACAAGACTTCATTTTGATTGCCAACATTAGTTGTTGTCCCTTTTTGAGAAGCTGTAATATATCTAGCTTTCTCTAAAACTTCAGCATCACATTCCTTTTCTCCTTTCCAATTATTTTGTTTGGCTTGTTCTGCTTTTGCGCAATAGGTCTTGTAATAACTTTGGACAGAGGAATCTGCCCAAGCATGTTCAGGTTGCCCCAACAAAACCACAACCAACAAAACCCACCATCCTTTTCTTCGGCCAAGGGCTAAACATAGCAAAGCAACGACCCCGCCCCACAAAAAGGCAACGATATAATCAAAACCGGGAATATCCGAAATACGCCCCAAGGAAATACCAAAAAGGAAAAGTCCTCCCAATAAAATATAAATAAGTCTATGAATAAATTTTTGCATTTTTCTTTTTCCTATTTATTGGCTTCCCCCATCGCATCACTGGCCATGCCCTGCGCCTCTTTCCCCGCATCAAGAGCAGCCTTCCCAGCACTCGCATAATTTCCCGCTGCAGCCATCACTGCCGCCTTTCCAAGTTGATAAGCCAACTTTTTAAAGCGGTTAATCAGCTTAGATATACCCGATTTCTGGCCTGCCCCGTCAAAAAAGAAAGAACTATATTCTTGGACATGGTCAAACAATTTTAAAATTCCCCAAATTAAAACCGTCATAATCAAAAAGGAGGTATTCATGTTTGAAGCGGCTTCCCGTAATCCTGATTCTTGACTTTGAAAGTCCGAATTAAACAGGTAAGAAACAGCACTATTCGCTTGCAGATACACCCGCAAAATACTTACCAAAAACGCCACATAAATACAGTAAAATAAAATATCAAAAAAGGCCGAAAAAATTTGATGGAAAAGTTTTTTTAAAATACCTCTTGATAGGCTTGGAAAAATCCAATAAGCTAAATAAAAGGGCAATAAAATCACTGTCAAACCTAAATATAAAATCGCTTCCACAAAAGAAATCGGCAATTTTAACATCATTTCAAAAAGAGCCCAAAAGATTAAAATGCCAGCCAAAAATGCGGGAATAGATTTTAACAAAAATAATTGAAAAGCTAACCCCATACCACTCCACAACGCATCATACAACAACCAAACAATAGATTGAATTTTCATGGGTAATTCACCAAACATAGCATCTTCGGATATCTTGTCGCCTGTATATAATGACCTAAATTGGGAAGAAATTGCCGAAGTATCTAGCACATTCGTTCCTGTTGTTTTTTTACTTAATTCACCCAATAAATCGGTAAAAAAATCACCAAAGGTGGAGCCTGTCAATCCCGATGAACTGTAATTAGACATAGACACCCCCACCGAAGAAGGCGTTGCCAAAGCCAACTCAGACACCCCCAAAAAGATATCCGCAATCGGTTGAAGAAACATCTTTCCCGCCACATCGTACAACAAAATTTTTCCTGACCCCGACATTTGTTCCATTCCTGTTAAAGTATATCCCGGTAATCCCTTTACAGAAGAGGAAGAATTGGGCGAATCAAAGTCAATATAAACCGTGCTGGAAGCGGAACCTGTCCCTGTCTTGAAAGAAAGTAATAGAACCACTATTATTACCTTAAAACCAACAATCACCATTTCGGATATATCTTTTTTAAAGTTCGGAGTCGTTGGGGAAAGAAACCAAGGCAAAATTTTAAACATCAGCCAAATAGGTAGAACTACCTTTAAAATAGAAAGGGTATTCTCTGCGATTAAAGGCAAAACAGCATCCATCGTCCCTTTAATAGCATTAAAGGCTTGCATATACATTTTGCACGGCCAACAATTTGCCTGCTCAGGTTTAAACAGGTCGGAATTATAGGAAATAGACGACTTGCACCCGTTCAATAAGAACAGTGTAAAAATATACCCCCAAATCGTCCATAACCTATTTTTCATTTGAATTTAACATATCCTTTTCTTCACCTGTTGCCTCATTTAAAATTATATGTTTATAGACCTTCCCCGATGAATCAGTGAATTTTCGTTCAATCATATTCTCATTTTTATCATTCTTGTAATATTTTAAGTCAAGACTTGTGTTTACCCCTGTGTCATGATTTACATAGGTGTGTTTACACAAACGATCCGATGAATCATAGAAGCTTTTTGAAGTTATATTGCAACCTTCATCATCCTTATACTGGCGTTCTCTATACCTTTCCCCTGAAAGATAGACAATAGTTCGTTCCTGCTCTCCTTCATCCTTACGAGTTAGCTCGAACACACTTTTGACTGCTTTCCCTCTATACTTACAGTTGTAATCCCTTTTCTCTTTTCTTAGATCATTTTCAAAAAAATAGTACCTCTCTTTTCCATTTTTATCAACGCAATCTATTGAATAATAATCAATTGTCCCGTCAGATTTATATTTCTGACTCACCCTATCTCTTCCATTTTTATTAACCTTCATCTCTGAAACATATGCGCATGTCCCATCAGGATTATAATCATGTCGCACACTCTTTTTTTCTTCGGGAAATCCCCCCCCTGCAAAATCATAAGTATGGTCTATATGCGTCCTTGAACCGGTTAAATTATCTACTATATCTTCATGCATTAAAAAGTCTCCGTCTTTAGAATATTTTTTTGTGTGGGTAAGTGCCTTGCCATCATCCCCCCCATATTGGCTTGTTGTTGTGATAAATTCAGGTGTTTCAGATTTAGCAGATTTGAGTCTGTTTTCAACAGTTCCAACAGCCCCAGATTTAGAGACCTTTCCTGGGCCGCCACTTGTTCCGCCGCCTGCACCTTTGTCCGCGCCTCCATCGGACCCACCGTCAGGGGCGTTTTCTGAGCCGCCATTTGTTCCGCCGCCTGCACCTTTATCCGAGCCTCCGTCAGCCCCGCCATCAGAGGATTTTCCTGGGCCCCCGCTTGTTTCACCGCCCGAACCTTTGTCCGATCCGCCACCAAACTCGGCATCAGGGGCGTTTTCTGAGCCGCCACTTGTTCCACCGCCTGAGCCTTTATCCGAGCCTCCATCAGCCCCGCCATCAGGGGCGTTTTCTGAGCCCCCACTTGTTTCACCGCCTGAACCTTTGTCCGATCCGCCACCAGACCCGCCGTTAGAAGCCTTTCCAGAACCACTGCGCGTTCCACCACCAGCACCATCTACCCCCCCCCCTCAGGTCTTGGAGTCGGCCCCGGAGTCGGTGTTTCCGCCCTTTTTTCCGCCTTATAAGCACGATAACTGGAAGCCACTTTTGAGCCCGCCTTTTTCGCCCCTTTTGCCCCCAAGCGACCTGCTGCCCCAACAGCATGGACACCAACATTGCCTGCTTTTCCTGCTGCCCCTGTCACACGCCCCGTTGCATCTTGACCAATACCAAGACTCCCGCCCCCTGAAGCAAACTGACCAATGAAAGTTTCCGCCTTCCCTACCAAAGAAAAAGCCAAATACATTAAAGCAAAGGACAAGAATATTCCCACACTGCTGAAATTGATTTTTTCCATGGCTTTAGCGGCTTTATCCGATTGCAATAAATCAGCTAACTGCTTAATATCAATTCCACTTACTGCTGGGGTAAAAATGGATTTGATAATTTCGCAAACCATCACTAAAACGACAGACAAAATAACAAAGGTAACCATGATATGTACCAACATACCAAAGGCTTTTTGAGTATAACTACGTGTTTGGGGAAGGACATAAAAAGCAATCCACAGTGGCATCAATGCCGTCACAAACATCAACCGAAACATAGCGTCCAAAAGTTTTAATGGAAAAGATAAGAAAATTAAAAAAGCCCCAATAAAAATTAATAATCCAATAATGAGCATTTGAAAATTTGGAAAAATAAAAAAGACTTTTTCTTTCCAACAATCAGCCATAAAAGTTGCCCCGATAGTCATCCAAGCAATTAAAATTTGAGATGAAGTTTTTAAAAAGCATTGTATGGCTTCCCCTACACCATCAGCTAAAGCCATTCCAGAAGAAGAAATTTCAATAAAATTAGCCGAAACAGCCCCCCCTCCTTCAAAACTCAAAGAATTAAGACGAGGCGCTGTTGTGGCCATCGTGTTTCCAAAGGACGAAAGATCACAAGTGGTATCTATTGTAATTCCCGTTAAACCCGCTGAAGCCGAAAAATTGGCAGCGGTGTTCCCTTGAATTTCTTGCCCCAAACCGATAGCCCCTATCAACAACGGATCCAATAAATAGGTGTAAATCGCTTTCCAATTATTTATCAATATCGTGGCAATGACACAAGTCAGCAGGGGAATAAAAATTTTTGACAACAAATCCATCCCCGAAATTTCCTTAAAGGCCGAAGTCAAAAACATCTTTCCAATCACAAAAAGAATATAGCCATAAAAAAGCAACCAAAGGAGAGAACCAGGTCCCCCCGCTATCGTACTGGCCAAACCTGAATTTGTGCGGGCCGCCAAAGAATTTATTGTCGTAAAAAGAGTGCTAAAAACAGGACAAAACCAACATCCGTTTTGAATGCTAGTAAAAGCCGTGAAAATGAGTTCATAATTATTCATACCTGTTTTTCCCGTTAATCCCTCAACAAAACCAGAAGCCGCCCCTTTTATTGCAGCTAAACCAACACTGCCTTGCTGTAAATCTTCGGAAGAATTTGCGTATTTTACATAACTTAAACTCTTTGGACCAAATTGTTTGGCCAACGCAACGGACATATCTCTTTCTTCTGAAGAAAACTTATAATCGTTTCGGGAACTCGTATCCCGCCGCGTTTCCCCAAATCTTCCTGCCGCTTTTTCAAAATTGGAAATTTGTGCGTCTGAATAGCCTTGCTGTCTTAAATAATTTTTTTCCTCTGAGGATAAACCAGAATAACTGTCCGCTTGGACCGAGGAAATAAAATGATGGCCTGACCTGAAAAACAAAAAATCCCCTGAATAGGAAAACGCCCCTATCCCAACAAACAAAATAAACAAAAAACGACAAAAAAACTTTCTGATAAAACGCATCTTATCCCCCATAAAAATATACTGATAGTCGTATGCTAACACGGGGAAAAATAAAAGGCAAGTATTTTTTTAAAAAATATAAAAAAACTCCCCAAAAATTTTTGAGGAGTTTTTTCTTTTACTGATTAAAATTCGGCTCTTCACCTGTCGCCCCAAGTTTCCGAATATCAAAGTACTTTAACAAAGGAACAGCCAAATAGATGGACGAGTACGTACCAAAAATTGTCCCTGCAACCATGGCGATGGAAAAGCCAAACAATGTTTCCCCGCCCACAAACAACAAAACCAAAACAACAAACAAAGTCGTTACACTGGTCAATAATGTTCGGGATAAAGTTTCATTGATACTTTTGTTTAATAACTCAGGAATTGACATTTTGCGATATTTCTTTAGATTTTCACGCACACGGTCGTAAGTTACAATCGTATCATTACAATCATAGCCCGCCAATGACAAAAGCCCCGCCACAACAACCATATTAAATTCAAATTGGAACAGGCTGAAAATCCCCACCACAATGATTAAATCGTGCGCCATTGCCAAAATACAGTTAATTGCAAACGGCCATTCAAAACGAAACCAAATGTACAACATAATCACCCCTAACGCTAAAACCGTTGCTAATAAACTGTTGTACTTTAATTCTTCCCCAATGGAAGGACCAATAATTTCAACTTTGCTATAGGTGTAGCCTTCCCCTAAAGCCGTTTTAATTTTTTCCAAAAGAACATTGCTGTTTTCTTCTTCTGTGGGTTGGGCTTCAATCAAAATGGTTTTCCCTTCCACACCCACAGATTGAATTGTCAGCCCTTTTAAAAAGTCCAATTTAGAGCGCACTTCTTCCAAGCGAATTTCCTCAACAGAATTGGCTTCAATCTGAATTCCCCCTTCAAAGTCAATCCCGTAATTCAATCCCTGTGTGAAAAAAGACACCAAAGACACTACAATCATCACAACAGATAACATGTATCCCCATTTAGATTGCTTCATAAAATCAAAGGCATATTCACGCTTTTTAAACAATTTATTCATCTGATTCACCTCTTTCTTATAAATTAATTTTTGTGGGCTTTTTTTGCTTTAACCAAGCCAATAACAAAAGTTTAGATACACATATCGCCCCAAACAAAGTTGTAAATAAGCCAAGTCCTAATGTGACCCCGAATCCACGCACTGGACCTGACCCCAACCAAAACAGGAACAAAGCCGCAAACAAAGTTGTCAATTGGCCATCTAAAATCGCCCCAAAAGACCCCGTAAAGCCCCGTGTAATCACTTCAGTTGGAACGGAGACACCCCGTGCTAATTCTTCCTTCATTCGTTCATAAATAAGCACATTGGAATCCACGGCCATACCCACGGTCAAAGCAATCCCCGCCAATCCAGGAAGAGTTAAAGTCGCCCCCAACAAACTTAAAAGAGCAATCAGCATAATGCCGTTCGCAATCAAAGTCAAATCAGCGATAATTCCAAAGAATCCATATACTATAATCATAAAGACCAGCACCAAAACTCCCCCTATAATACAGGCAACTGTTCCCGCTTTGATAGAGTCTTCTCCTAATCCAGGACCAACCACACGTTCTTCAACAACAGTCAAAGGTGCAGGCAAGGCCCCTGAACGCAACAACAAGGCCAAATCATTTGCTGTTTGAACGGTAAAGTTCCCCGTAATGATTCCCTGTCCCCCTGTAATTGGTGTATTGATAGAAGGGGCCGAAATAACATTTCCATCCAAAACAATAGCCAAGCGCCGTCCCACATTCTCACGGGTCGCACGAGCAAACTTTTTCGCCCCAGATGATTTAAAAGTAAATGCCACAGCGGGCCGATTTTGTTCGTCATAGGCCCCACGGGCATCATCTAAACTTTCACCGCCAACAACAACAGCCCGTTTTAAAACAATATAACCCGTCTCATCCCCCATAGCCAGCATGGAATCAGCAGGCATTTTCCCTGACCGAGCCGTTTGAACAGAAGTTTCTTCATCAACCAAATGGAAAGTCAGTTTAGCCGTTTTTCCCATTAATGCTTTGATTTCACTGGGATCTTGAACACCGGGTAATTGAATCACAATACGATCGGCCCCTTGTCTTTGAATCTGAGGTTCTTTTGTCCCTAATTCATCAATACGAGCCCGCACAATCTGCAAAGATTGTTCCACCGCTTGGCTTTTCATTTTATCTAACCCTTCGGGCGTAAAGGAAACCATCAAGACATTTCCATCGGCTTCAATATCCAAAGGCACAGATTCTTGTTTACGAATAATTGAACGGGCATCCGCCAACTGTTCGCCCTTTAAAATTTTCACTTGCATTTTTTCGTCTTGAACAGTCAATCCCGAAAAACGAACCTTTCCTTCACGCAAAGCCGAACGCGTTAAATCTGCTAAACTTTCCAGTTTTTCCGAAACCAAAGTCTTGGTATCCACCGACATCACAAGGTAAGAGCCCCCCTGTAAATCCAGCCCCAAAGTAACAGGGTGATACCATGATTTCATCGCCTTGGGCAAATCGTTATACATTCTCGCTGGCATAAAATTAGGGGCAGCAAAAAAGACACCCAACGCCAAAATCGCACAAATGATTGAAATTTTAATTTTTGAATAGCCAAACATCTTATTTATCCTCTTTCTTTAATTCTTTTTCGTTTTCCAACACATCACTAATATAATAGCGCAAGACTTGAATTTCTGTTTCAGGGGCAATTCGTACTGTCAGTTCATTTTCATGGACTTTGACAACCGTCCCCAAAATCCCAGAAATAGAAACTTTGTCCCCCGATTGAATGGCGTTCAACATCTGCATCTGCTTTTTTACTTTCTTTTGTTGGGGACGAATCAAGACGAAATACAAAATCGCCAAAATAACCACAAATTGCATAACAATAGACATCAAATCTGCGCCCCCTGATTGAGGCATTGTTTGCGCCGTTTGCGCCAAAGCAGAAGTTATAAACATTTTTTTCCTTTCATTTATTTGAGAGTGTCATAGCATTTTTTCATACAAAAGACAAGTAAATTATTTTTCGGGAACATTTTCCTCTTCTTCAAGGTTATTTTCCACACTCGGGACCGCATACACCCCTTTCAACCACCGACTTAAATCCACATCTGCACAGTGTCGTGAGCAAAAGGGCGTATATTTTTTATCAGCGGGCGCACCACAAATAGGACATTTCAAATAAGAATCAGTCCCGTTTGGCATATTCACGATCACGTCTTTCCCTTTTTTCTTGTTCTTCTAAACACAGGGTAGCCATAGGTCGTGCATTCAACCGTTGCAAACCAATCGGTTCTCCACTGACCAAACAATAACCATAAGTTCCTTTTTTAATGCGATCCAAAGCAGCGTCAATTTTATCAATCATCTGACGAATGCGATCCCGAGAATGCATATCAATCAATTGATCCACTTCATTACTAGCCCTATCATTCATATCAGGTTCTTGCAATTCAGTTTCCTGTAATTCAACGAATAAACGCTTGGCTTCACGAAATAAATCGGAACGATAATCTTCCAACTTTTGACGAAAATACTCAAGATGACGCTTGCACATATATTCTTCGTCTTCCGATGGCTTATAGCCTTTGGGGAGTTTCATAGTCATAAGGCCCTCCTTTGTTAAAGTCAAAAAGGTAAATAGCTTATTTTCTTCAAAAAGTCAAGTGAAAAATATTTTTTTATAAAAAAATCCCCGCCTTTTCAGACGGGGGTGCAAAACGGCGAATAAAAAAAGGGGGAGGTTTCGCCAATTTTGCGCAGATGTTCGTTTATAGGGAGACTAAATGACACAAACATCTGATTCCGCTTTCGGAACAAGACCCATTATATCACAATGTTTTTTATTTGTCAAGTATTTTTTTTATTAAATAATTTTTCCCTCCTGATTTACAAGGAAGTCGCCTCATTTCCTCTTACATCAACTCAAAAAGAGGTATAGAGAAAAGCCATTATTACAAATTATAAAGGGATAATTTTTTTCTTTAAAGTTAAAAAATAAAAATTTTTCATAAAAAGACTTGCTTTTTTTTAGAAGTCAGGGTAAAATAGTTGTGTTTTTTCGGAGCGTAGCTCAGCCTGGTAGAGTACTTGCTTTGGGAGCAAGGTGTCGCTGGTTCGAATCCAGTCGCTCCGACCAATTATAAAAGGAACAACCTTTTAGATGAATATGTGTATATAGTACCATAAAATCCTAATTTGTCCAGCATTTTGTGCTTGTTTTTTATGAATTTTACGAATATAATGATATAAATTGAATGAAAGGAGGGACTATGCCTCAAAAGGCGAATTTAACACTGAGAACAGAGGAGTATCAAATCCTTAAAAAAGTGCCTTATTCCAAAAGGTTAGAGGTGCTTTATTTGGAATCTCCAAAGACTCACGAACAAAGTGTTGCTTTGCGGATACTGAATAAAAAAGATTTCCCCGCTTTTCAGGAAAAAGTTCAAAAAGAAACGGAAATTCAAAAATATCTTCAAAAAAGCTATTCTGGCAAACTAAATCTTCCCACCCGAACATTTTATCAGGAAGGGTATATTTTAGCACCTTATGCAGGGGAACAATTAGATGAATCTTTGTATTCTACATTATCCCCTTTAACACAGCAAAGGGTTCAGCAGGAATTTGCTGAATTTTTGAACTATTCTCATCAAAAGAGTTTGGAATCCCCAAAGGGGCTATCAAATATTCCAGAACACGAAAATATTGGTAAAAAAGCCTCTTCATTTTTGGATGTCAATATTGCTCAAAATCTGGATAAGGTTGTTCAAGCTTTTTCACCATTTGCTTCTGAGAGCTTAAAAAAGCATATGAAATCAATCGTGGATAAAATGAAAACCCGAGATACAAGTGATGAAATTTGTGTATTGGTTCACAATGATTTATGCCCAGAAAATGTTTTGTATGATTCTGATAAAAAACGTTTAAGTATCATTGATTATGAATATTCTTTTGTTGGAAATATTTATAATGATTTTTGCCATTTTGGTGGACCAGTTTTTCCAAAAGATTTCTTATCAGGAGTTGTAGATAAGTACAATGTTTTGACACAAAAATCAAAACACCCTTGTCCTATTTCCATGGAAAAACTAGACCTGTTTATGAAAGCAGCGATTTTAAATAATCAAGCCCGTTGGCTAAAGGATTGGGGGAGAAAACCAGAGGATGCCTTTAAAGAGTACCTTTCCAGGCGAAAAGTCCTAGCTGATACAAAACAAACAAAAACAACTAAAAGTAAGGGGAGACAATGAAAGAAAAAACATCTAATTTTCTGTTTATCAAGGAAGCGTTAGGGATTTGTTTATCTGCCCCCAAAAAGGATAAAAGAGCCTTTCTGTTGGTTGTTGTTTTGTTCGGAATTTCAGCGGGTTTGGGGGCTTTGATTCCCGTTTTATCCGCCAAGGTACTAAACACCCTGCAAAATTCACTTTCTGCCAGCGTTATGACAGGGATTTTAATTACTTGGACTGTTTTGTACGTGTTTGCATTTCATTCGCTGGATTGGCTTTACGAGGCAGCCGATTGGTTTACAGAAGTTGTTTTTCGCAGGTATAGCACTCTTTTTTGCCAAGAAAAAACAAAAGCATTTTTTAATATGCCACCCCTTCTTCTTTCTTCGGATTTCCGCCAAAAGGCTGTGAGTTTGATCCCCAGAATTGGCAGAAATGGTGAAAATATGGTCAATCATCTTTCCAAAATTTCGTTCCCCTTCTTCCATTTAATTGCTTCTTCTGTTTTATTGCTTGGTCTTCTTCCCATATGGTCTGGGGTTATTTTTATTCTTTCTTTTTGTTATTGTGTCTTAAATATCTGGCTCAATCAAAAAGTTAAAGAAAACATGAGTAATGTGATTAATGCCGAAACAACAAACGATACAATTCGTGAGGATATGTTGGAAAATGCAGGCAATATCCGCATGCTGGGCATTGAAAGGCAAACTTTAAATGAATTGGGGCAAAAATACGAAGCCTTTCATGAATTGAATTTTAAATATCGCCGTCAACAAATTTTATTGTCTTTACTTCCAATGTCTTTAAATATTATTAGCTATCTGTTGATTGTTTTTATTGCGATTCATCTAGCTTTTGAAAAGCAGAATATTGGCGTTTATGTGATGCTGACGGGACTTGGGTTTGATGTTTTGAATTATATGTCCCATGTTTCCAATAGATTTAAATGGCTTCATTTAACTGGTATGAATTACATCAACTTAAATAAGCAAATGGATTATGATACATCATTATCCCCCAAGGTTGGAAAGGGAAAACTGTCCACCATTAAAGAGATTGCTTTGGAAAAGGTATGCTTCACTTATCCAGAGGAAAAATCCCCTGTTTTGAATAACCTTTCCTTAAAAATCAAGGCGGGATCACGGGTGGCTATTATCGGGAACTCGGGTATGGGGAAATCCACCTTGATTAACGTGATGCAACACGCCTATGAAATCCAATCGGGGAAAGTCCTCTATAATGGTAAAAATGTGCAAGGGATTTCACGGGAATCTTTACGGGATAATCTGACCTACATTGACCAGCATCCCACGTTTTGGAGTCAGAAGACCATCAAGGAAAACCTGCTGATGTTCAATCCAAAAGCAACGGATGCAGAGCTGTATCAAGCCTTACAATCTGCGAACCTGCTGGATGAAATTACACGAAAAGAAAAAGGAATTGACAGCAAAGTGACTGCTTTATCGGCAGGACAAAAGCAACGCTTATCTTTGGCAAGAGCTCTTCTACGCTATACATCGCTCATCATCATGGATGAACCAACCGCCAACTTGGATACAAATGCCCAAACGAAAGTGTTGGAGGGGATTAAGAACCTGTCCAAAGTCAAAGGTCAAAAGCCGACTGTTATTTTTGCTAGCAATGTGCCAGCGGAAATCGCCAGTGCTAACCGTATTCTTTTGTTGGAAAACGGACAGATTGTGGAAGATGGCACACCCAAAAAGCTGATGACCAATGAAAGATCCAAAACCTATAAACGCCTCAAAAAATACAAGGCTTTGTTTATGGATTAATCCCGTCTGCCATTTCCACCATTGGGGCCATAAGGACCAAAAGGACAACTGGGGTTATTTCTTCTTTCATTCTGTGCATAAAGTCTAAACAAGTTTTTACGTCCTTGCGTTATACAGCAGGAACAAATTGGGGCTTCCCCTCTGGTCTTTCTTTCCAATCTTGCTTTGGTTAAATCACTAACATTCCCATCCAACCTTTGTTGCATAATGCATCCTGGGGTTGAACAATGTCTTCCCAAAGAATCATAAACATTGGGGCGTTCTCTTTCTGTGACACCCAATATATGTCCAAATTCATGTTGAACAGTCGTTAAAAAGTTTTCCAATCCCATCTGACTACGATTGTTTATCGCAAAACGACTTGTGGAAATAATGCTATAAGCATCAGGATTTGTAACACCCAAGCAAAAATTTGCAGCAGCTCCACCATATAAATCATGTTTTGTTAAGTTGATACTCCATTGGGGAATTTGACTGCGATATGGGTCATTCGCCATATCATCCAGCATTCGTTGAACGTTGATTTGTCTAGTTCTTTGCCAACGTCCTTCCTCAATTGCTTTTCTTTTTGCACGACTTAAATACCATTCCATGCTTTCGTATGGCTTTAGTAAGAGTTCTCCATTTCTTTGAACATAAGCGTGGTCTGACTTCCAATTCCCCAAATTTATGATGGGGAAGTACTCTTTATACTGCGGAAAACAGTTCATCACATCATTTAAAGCAGATTTAACATAGGGAACTAAAGCTTTCATTCCTTCTTGGTGTACAATAAAAATGTTCTTAATTGTGGGCATATTGTTTCCTTACAGAGCATATTATATCGCAAGATCGTACTTTTGTCAATTTTTATCAAAAACGACAACTATTTACATGGATATAAAGCCCCCGCCCGTTTAGGTTTATAAATCAAAAAGATATCTCAAAATAACTACAAGCACTTCATATATCATTTTTTTCCTGCGCTGTAGGGAATTAGGAGACCCAAAATTGTATTACAGTCCTAACTATTATCTACTAATTTGCTTTTTCAGGGCAGCTATTGAAAACTTCATTTTATTATTCAAGGAAACATCAAAATTATGTTTTCCTTGAGAAACAACTTGGATATTAATATTGGGACGATTTAACGAGTTTTGTATTGTAAAGGAATTTGCCACAGGAACAAGTCTATCGTTTTCTCCATGTAAAATATGAATAGGACCATCATAGGCTGATTTAATAGGAATTTGTCCATATTTATGCGAAGCCGCCAAAACAATTTTATGAAAATTGACCATTCTTTCCATTAATGTTTTATCCAAAGAAAGTCGTCTTAATTTTTTATCCCGTTTTGTCAAAACTCCATCAATATGCTGTGATAAAGCCCCTTGTTCAAAATCAATAAGGGGAGATGATATAATCATGGATTCTACTTTTTGAGGAAAATTTTGAGCCACACGATAGGCCATCAATCCTCCAAAACAAGGCCCTAACAATATCAGTCGTTCCTCCTTTAATTTTGATATTTTGTCCATAGCTCGTTCAAAGGCTGTTTCTAAACCAAAATTTTCTTTTTCTGTTTTATCGGCGGTAATGGCATCAAAGTCCAACGCCAAATAACTGATATGATTTAAAAGGGCAAAACGCCGAATAAAAGGTTCGCCTTGGTTGCGCATCGGCAAACCTAAACCTGTAAAAAAAATAATCCGCCTGTCTGTATTAAAATTGATGTCAGGTCGAGCAAAATCATCTCCTGATGTGTATTTCGGTGTGCGCATTATCGTACTCTACTTTTTAAAAGGTACTTCATTTTTTCCAAAAGAACACGGCGTTTCTCTTTTCTGCGTTCAATTTGTTGTTTCTTCTTCAAATTATACTGACGCAGATACTCCATTTGGCTGTCGTCATCAATCAATGTATTCATCAAAAATCCTTACATAAAAAACTCTTTTAAATACTTGGGTAAATCCGCCACAGCAATACGTTCTTGCGCCATCGTGTCCCGATTACGCAAAGTAACCGTTGCGGGACTTTGTTCAATAGATTCAAAATCAACTGTAATACAAAGAGGTGTCCCTATTTCGTCATGACGGCGATAGGCTTTACCGATATTCCCTGATTCTTCCAACATCACCCGACCAATGCCTGTTTTAAGTAAATCCGATTTGATTTGATGCGCCAAAGCCACAATCTTTTCGTTGTTGCGCTTTAAGGGAATAACCGCCACTTTCACCGGCGCCAAATGCTTCTTTAATTTCAAAACAGTTCTTGTTTCTCCGTTAGGCAGTTTTTCTTCATTATAGGCCTCTGTCATCACGGCCAAGAAAGCCCGATCAACCCCCGCCGAAGGTTCAATCACAAAAGGAACAATCCATTTATGTTCTTCATCATCAAAAACAGCCAACTTCGCCGTAGAATCCGGATTTTTATGCACTTTTGCCGACAAATTTAATTCGTCCTGATAACGGGTATGATTGCCCAAATCATAATCTTGGCGATCTGCAATCCCTTCCAATTCTTCCAAACCATGGGGGAATTGGTATTCCAAGTCATAGGTCTTTTTGGAATAATGCGCTAAATCTTCTTTAGCAATATCATGAACATGCATTTTAGATAAATCAAGTCCTTGATCTTGCCACCATTTTAACCGTATCTCACGCCACTTTTCAATCCAGTCCAAATCAGTTCCTGGCTTCACAAAAAATTCTAATTCCATTTGTTCAAATTCTCGCACCCGAAAAATAAAATTACGGGGAGTAATTTCATTACGAAAAGTTTTCCCAATTTGGGCAATTCCAAAGGGAACTTTACGGGAAGTAGAATCCACCACATTTTTAAATTGCGTAAAAATTGCCTGAGCCGTTTCAGGACGCAAATACGCAAAAACAGACCCATCATCTATCGGGCCCACATTCGTTTTAAACATCAAATTAAAGGGCCGAGGTTCCGTCAAATCCGTTGAGCCACATTCGGGGCATTTTCCGTCTTTGATATGATCCGCCCGAAAGCGCGCCTTACAGCGTTTGCAATCTTGCATCGGATCCGAAAAAGTATCCTCATGTCCCGAATAATGCAAGACTTTACGGAGGGTCAAAATGGACGCATCTAATCCTTCCACATCATCCCGTTCATAAACCATCGCCCGCCACCACGCAGCCTTTAAATTGTTTTTCAATTCTACACCCAATGGACCGTAATCATAAACCCCTTGAAGTCCGCCATAGATATCCGCACTTTGGAAAACAAATCCCCGTCGCTTACACAAAGAAACGAGTTGGTCCATTGTTGTTGCTGCCATTTTATACTCCTTGTTTAGATATAAATAAATATGGAAAAATTATACATAGTTTTTCCCCAAAAGTCAAGAAAGAAAGGAAATTACTTTACAATTTCCCCTTTTAGAGCAATCGCTGTAGCCTCTGTAATTTTTACCCGAACAATCTGCCCTAACATCTTTTTGGGGGACTTAACCACCGTTCCTTGCAAATAAGGACTATACCCAATCAGTTGCCCTTTTTCCTTTCCCTGCTCGGTTAAAAGAACTTCCAAAGTTTTGCCAACAGTGGCCTGATTAAAGGCTTTTTGTTGGGAAAGCAAAAGAGCCTGTAATTTCATCAATCGCTCTGTTTTAACTTTTTCGGGGATTTGATTTTTCATCAAACTGGCAGGAGTTCCAGGACGAGGACTATACTTAAAGGAAAATGAACTGGCATATCCCACCCGTTCAACCAGCGCCATTGTTTGATTAAAGTCTTCCTCTGTTTCCCCTGGAAAACCAACAATAAAGTCAGAGGAAACCGCTAT
Organism: uncultured Alphaproteobacteria bacterium; assembly: GCA_934216505.1. GTDB lineage: Bacteria > Pseudomonadota > Alphaproteobacteria > CAAHEQ01 > UBA3637 > UBA3637. The sequence goes on along the minus strand of CAKQBW010000001.1, from coordinate 7,642 downwards.
ATCTGGACGGGCTTTACGAAAAGCCTGAACAATCTTTTCATATTCAGCCACCGTATATTGGCGATTCATTGCCTTTAACACCCTATCTGACCCCGATTGAATAGGGATATGGATATAGGGCATTAACTTGGGACAATCCGCATGGGCTGAAATCAAATTTTTGGTAATTTTACTGGGGTAAGAAGTTGTATAACGCAAACGCTTTAATCCACGAATCTTGGCCACTTCACGAATTAAATCCCCCAAATCTTTTCCTTTATCCCCGTGCCAACAATTGACATTTTGCCCCAACAACATAATTTCTTTTGCCCCAGCTTTGACCAAGGCTCTGGCTTCTGCGACAATCTCCTTAGAGGGCCGAGAATACTCACACCCCCGTGTATAAGGCACCACACAGTACGAACAAAAATTATCACACCCTTCTTGAATTGCCAAAAAAGCATTCGCCGCACTTTTTTGAGGCATGGGTAAAAAATCAAACTTGGATTCAGCCGGAAAATCCGCCCGAACAACACGCCCTTTTTGACGATTATATTGAGCAATCAAACGGGGAAGTTCATGGTAATTTTGGGGTCCCAGCGCTATATCCACAAAATGCGACCGCTTTAAAATTTCTGCCCCCTCTGCTTGCACCACACACCCACACACAACAATCAACGCATTTTTCTTTTTTACTTGAGCCAAACGCCCTAATTCCGAAAATAGTTTTTCGGATGCCTTTTCCCGAATGTGGCAGGTATTCACAATAATCACATCGGCCAATTCAGGCTTTTGTGTTTCCGTATAACCAATCACGCCCAAAGTGTCCCGCATACGCACCGAGTCATAAACATTCATTTGACACCCAAATGTTTTAATGTACAGTTTCATTTTTCTTCCCTTTTAATTGTTGATTTTTTTGAATATATTGCTGAGTATAATTTTTCAGTTCTTCAACCGCCTGTTGTCGGGTGGTTTTATTTTTTATCCGCCGAACGATATCAGGATAAACCTCCTCGGGTAAAACTTCCTGAGCTACTTCTAACATCTTGCGTGTTTTCCACTGGGAAGCCTCACGCAAAGCCTTTTTCTTTTTTTCAGGGTCAATCTTATAATCCCGTAACAAAGAAAGCGTCCGTGTGGGCGTCAAACGCACCGAACTAGGATAGTACCACTTTTTATCCGCTGATTCCGCCGCCAATAACAACAAAGCATAAGGGTGCATAAAATCGCCATTAAATCTTTTGTTTTCAGAATCTTGAGCAACAATCTTATTGCGATAGGATAAAAGTTTATTTCGGCTTTCTGATGTTTTATCATACTGCATAAAAATCTCGGCCAACCTGACCTGCGCCTCTGCATGACCTGATTCTGCCGCCAACTGATAATAATAAATCATTTCTTCGGGATTTTTTTCCACCCCGTACAATCCTTTTTCATAGGCTTGAGCCATTTTAAATTGAGACGCATCATCGTTCATGCTTAACGCACATAACTGCATGGCAAAAACAGCCTGCGTTGTTTGATTTTTAGCAAACAACGAATCCGCCAACGGACAATTCGCCCAACACGGAAAAGTTCCCAAATTCAACAAACAAAAAATTATTTTTGAAAAGAAGCGTCTATCCATTTTATCTCCTTGGGTGCAGGACTATAGGTTCCAAAAAAGGCCTGTTCTTGATGGGGCATCAACTGTTGTTTATTGAAATAAATTTCCTTTTGAAATAAAATTTGCCCGTGTGTGTCATACGCTTTCACATAAACGACCTGAGGTAAAGTCATTGGGTAATCTTGGTCGTTTTTGATGATTCCTTCTATTTGAACAGCGGGCCCAATCTCCCCATTTAAAAGATGAAAGCGCAAAGATCTAAAAGAAAAATTGGATTCCCCTTCAAAAACAGACGGTTGGTCCATACTTTCTTCATTAGGGACAACAGGAACAAACGGCGGTTCAATGGTTTCTTCAGAAGGCACTAGGGGTTGTGAAATCTCCTCTCCTCCTTCCTTTTGTACTTCTTCTTGTTTTTTTGGGGGGTGTTTTCCTTCTGGCTTTACAACGGGGGGCAAATCAGAGACCACAGGGGCCAGTTTTTCCGCCTCCTGCACTTCCACCCGCAAAGGAAGGGTCCGATTTAAACGCCAAGCCTCTATTTTATTTTGAAATTGCATTTCCTCACGATACTGCCATGCGAGCCCTAACAAAATCAACAGAATAAATAAACTCACCACAACCAATAAAAAGGGAAGCAAAAGGGAGGAGGTTCTTTTTATCGCACCGACAGACGGTTGAAAAACCTCGGGCAAAACAGCGGGGGCTTCACGCCGTTTTTCCTGAGAAGGAATAGTCGCAACTGGTTCAAATTGCTTTTGATGGGAAATTTCAGATATCTTTGGGGGAATGATTTGTTCTTTTTCCGATTCGTTTTTTTGAAATGAATTTTCTTGGTTCAAAACAAAATAATGTCCGCAAGCCGAGCACTGCATTTTTTGCCCATAATTCAGGCTTATTTCAGACGGAATTTGATATTTCGCACCACATTTTGGACAAATAACAAACATTTTTCTTTCCCTTTTCAAAAAAATAGTGTACAACTAGTATATACAATTTTTGGAAAAAGATGCAACATTTTTTAAACAAAGGATTAAAAAAATGGTTTCTAATGAAGTTTTATCGCCCTCCGTTGCCGAATTTAATGGGGTTTCTTTTCGCTATAAAACAGGAACAGATGTTTTAAAAGATATTCATTTTTCATTAGCACCTGGGTCTTTTCACTTTTTAACAGGGGAAAGTGGTGCGGGCAAAACTTCTTTGTTGAGCCTTTTATACTTAGACCATCTTCCCACCAAAGGACGCATGCGTTTATTTGGTCAGACAGTGGATTCTCTTTCTCGGTCCGCTAAAGCCCAGATACGGCGTCAAATCGGCGTTGTGTTTCAAGACTTTCGCTTGTTGGATCACCTGACGGCTTTTGATAATGTGGCCCTCCCCTTGCGCATTATCGGGGAAAAAGAAACAGAAATCAGAAAGCATGTTTCTGAATTATTATCTTGGGTTGGCTTGGAAAAACAAATGCGGGCTCACCCCAATGAATTATCTGGGGGGGAAAAACAACGCATTGCTATTGCGCGCGCCGTCATTCATAAGCCATCCTTATTATTGGCGGACGAACCCACAGGGAATGTAGATGACGCAATGGCTAAACGCTTATTGTATTTATTTTTAGAGCTCAATAAATTAGGCACAACGGTTGTGGTGGCTACCCACAATGAAAATTTAATCAAAAACTTTTCGTTTCCTCAACTCCATTTGCATGAAGGACAACTTCACTTAATCACCCCTAAAACTTCCTATATAGATATGGCCAGTAAATTATTTTCAAAAGGAGAAAAAAATGGCTAAACATAACGAGTTTTTATTTGCAACAGATGCTACCCGTTTTTATTTTCCGTGGATGTGCCTTTTAATGGTGTTTATCGGAACTTTGTTGTGTGGTGGCGGATTGATGACCTATAACAGCATTCAATCTTGGCACCAAGATGTGGCCAAGTCTTTAACTGTTCAAATTGATACTTATGACAAAAAAGGGGGCTTCAGAAATCAGGAAATTTCTTCAGATATAGAAAAAGCCCTTTCCATTTTACGAACAACGCCTGGAGTACTGGGGGCCTCGGTCATAGATGACAACCAAATGGCGGATTTAATGGCACCGTGGATTGGGGCGGATATCAATTTGGATTCTTTGCCTTTACCCAAACTGATTGATGTAGAAATAGATGTCAAAAATCCCCCTGCTTTAGAGCAACTCAAATCCGACTTAAATTCTGTCGTTCCTTATGCCACAATGGATAGCCATCGTATTTGGTTAGCGGATTTAATTCACCTATCCCATCGGATTATTCAAGTCGTTTCCTTTTTATTATTCCTATTGATTTTTACAATTGTTTTCACAGTGGCCTATACCACCCGAGCCAGTTTAAATGTCCATGAATCAATCATTAGTTTAGTTCATATGATGGGGGCTAAAGACATTTATATTACAAGCAAGTATGCGTCCTATAATTTGAAAAGGGCTTTTTTAGGGGGGGCTTTAGGTTTTATTTTCGCCATTCCCTTGTTATTACTTTTAATGTATTGTTTTAAAAATACCAGTCAGACAATCTTTCAAAGTAATTTTTCCATGAATCAATGGATTTTATTAGGATGTTGGCCTGTGTTTATTTGCTTGATTTCCTTTATCACAACCTTTAAAACTGTTTTTTCATATTTAAGGCGTTTTTTATGACAGAGTCTATCAAACAAAATCTCGGACGCTATTTTTTATGGACAGGCTTTGCCCTGTGGATTATTGGCTTTTTTTGTTTTTCCCTATGGGCCATTTCCTTTAAATATACCCTCGTGGAAAAGGCCGATGCCATTATTGTTTTAACAGGTGGCCCCGATCGTATCAGTTCCGCCATACACCTTTTAGAAAACCAAAACGCCCCACAACTTTTCATTTCTGGGGTCAATAAAGTGGTCAAAGAAGAAGATTTACTGAAAAAAGTTCCCCTTGAACTCCGAACCAAAATCCATCTGGGATACATGGCGGATTCAACCTATACCAACGCTTTGGAATCATCGGATTGGATACAACAAAACAACCTGAAAACAATTATCCTTTTGACCAGTTTTTATCACATGCCCAGAAGTTTAATTGAAATGCACCAACAAATTCCAAATTTAAAGATATACCCCTACTCTATTTTTCCAAACAAATTTGAAAATTCCACGCATTGGCTCCATACAAATTATGCATGGCAATTATTTTTGGAATATCACAAGTTTTTAATTACTTATTCAAAATACTTCATCAAAAGGATTATAACATGATTACACTGAAATCACTTATTTTTACCGTTTTGCTTTATTTGGAAAGCGCTGTTATTTTTATCTGTCTTTTCCCCTTGGCTTTTTTTCCCCGCCGAATCACCCTGTTTATTCCCATTTTATGGACAAAGGCCATTCGCTTTACTCTAGCCGCTGTTTGCCAAATTAAAATTAAAGTGGAAGGATTGGAAAATCTGCCCAAGCAAAATGGATATATCATTGCTTCAAAGCACCAATCTGCCATGGAAACCCTTTTATTTCATTCGCTTGTTCCTAATGTTTTTTATATTTTAAAACAATCCCTCATGTGGTTACCGTTGGCGAATCTATATGCATGGCGAACAGGCTGTATTCCTATTGACAGGAAGGGGGGAACAACAACTATGCGAAAAATGTTGAACAAAGCTTCTAAACGCCTTAAAGAAGGCATGAATTTAATCATTTTTCCCGAAGGGACCCGTGTGCCTCCCACTGAAAAAAAACACTATAGTCCAGGCGTTGCCTTTTTGTACGAACAATGTAAAGTCCCCGTTGTTCCTGTAGCCCTTAACACGGGCGTATTTTGGCCCAAAAATAGTTTTATGAAATATCCTGGCACTGTCATTGTGCGTTTCTTGCCCCCGATTCAACCAAACTTAGAAAAGCGGCAATTTTTACAACAACTGGAATCCCGTATTGAAACAGAACAGGACAAACTCCAAAACCATTGGATAAAAAAATGATACAAGAAAATTATATCTTAAGCCTGCATTCGGGGTCTTCTATACGGAATGTGGCGGTTGCCTTGGTAAAAACAGATGGGTTGGATATTTTGGACACACCCAAAAGTTTTCATCGGCCTTTTCCCGAAGAATTACAGGAAAACTTTTTACAGGCTAAAAACCTGACCCTTGCCGATGAAGAAAAAATTAAAGAGTTAGACACGCAAACGACCCTTTTTTTTATAGATGTTTTGAAAGAAGCCTTTCAAAAATGGCCCGAAATACCTGTGCAATACATTGTTGTTTCGGGGATTTTTTTGTCCCTATCTGCCCAACAACACCACGCCATTGAATTGGGTAACTTACAACAAATAGCCAACACCTTTCAAAAGCCTGTCATCGGGCGTTTTGTTCAATCAGATATGAACGCAGGAGGAACGGGCAGTCCTTTGTTGTCTGTTTTTTGGCAACAAATGACAAAAAATTTAGATAAGCCGTTGGGTGTTGTGGGTTTAGGGGGCGTTTTAAAACTTACCTATATTGGTGAAAACGGAGAACTGGGGGCGTGCGACATAGGGGTTGGTTTGTCTTTAATTGAAAAGTGGATGCACATACACGGTCCTCAATCCGAAGACGAAATAGGAACCTTTGCCGCAAAAGGAAAGCCTGATTTAAGGGTCGTCAAAGCCTTGATGAACACACCGTTTTTATCTCAGCCCCCGCCTAAAGCCATTCATCGGAACGATTTTGATGATTTGCTAGAACAATTAGAGGGGCTTTCTTTATCGGACGGGTGTGCCACCTTGATTGAATTTATCGTTCAGATGATTGAACAAAGCGGTCGTTTTTTTACCCCCAAAATTGAACAGTGGTTATTTATCGGAAGTGGGCGCAAAAATACAACTTTAATGCTACAATTAGCCCAGCGATTAAAAAGGGTCTATCCGTGCGAAGAAGTCCTGCCCTTTCATTCCTATTTAAATGCCGTTGGCTATGCCTTTTTGGGCGGACGATTTTTGGCAGACCTGCCGATTTCTTTGCCCACGACAACAGGCTCAGATGTTCCTATGACTTGCGGTATGCTCTTTTCGCCGAAATAAGCCCCCCGTCATTCTGAGTGGGGCTTGTCCCCCGAAGAATCCATCTGCCTCTGCCGTCATTCTTGCGAAAGCAAGAATCTCGTCAAGGGGACACTTCCTTAAAGATGCCCGATCAGGTCGGGCATGACAGAAAACACACCCCATTTGTCATTCTGAGCATAGCGAAGAATCCATGAAACACGGACGCCCGAGCATGGATTCTTCGGTCGTTGCACTTCCTCAGAATGACACCCCCTACCGACACAGAGTGGATAATTTGCCGTGGCGGCCGTCGCGACTTACGGACTGAAGGTCCGTGAGACTGACGTAGAATGTAGAGCAAGAATTATAACTGTCATTTGTCCAATAAGTACGCTCTCCAAAAGTCGCTTTTAAAACATCCCAATCACCACAAGCACGTGGTAAACTACTACAAGATAAATCAGAAAGGGAGGCGAGACTTTTTCCGTGCGCCAAGCACCAATTACGGGCGGACCACCAAGTCATGGTGCCAGAAGAATACAGGAATGTTTTGTCGTCATAAGTCGTTGGTGTTCCACTATCTAATGTCTCACAAGTACCTTTACTTGGCGTATTACAATTACTTCCCTCAATTTTACAATACTTTCCTTCTTCTTTACAATCGGCATTTGTGGTGCAATCCCCAGTGAGGCCCGTCTTGCATTCCCCGTTTCCAGAGTTATCACTCGGTTGCCAAATGCCTTCAGCACATTGACAGTAGCCATTCACACAAGTGGCCCCACCCGAACAACTGTCTGTGCATTCATCGCCTTTGGGCCCTGATGGCGCAGGGTCGTTGGGGGACAAATCGTTATTATAGGTAATCGTGGTACAATTTTGAGAAATCTCTCGAATAATCCCATTTTCCCCTATCATGGCTTTCATTTGGGTACAAACTTCAGCTGGGACATTTTCCAAGGTCAAACTAAAGCGTTTGTCGGTGTCTTTATTCCAAGTGGCTAAACCTGTAAAAGTGGCGCCACCAACCGCATTGT